>JAEMQD010000171.1 GCA_022759035.1 Thiotrichales bacterium | reverse complement strand
AAAATACTTTTCGTTTGCATGGGAAATATCTGTCGCTCGCCTACAGCACATGGTGTCTTTCGTAATCTTGTAACATCGTCAGGATTGTTAGATCAGATAGAAATAGACTCTGCGGGCACGCATGCCTATCATATTGGCAACCCTCCCGATTCGCGCTCAATCAGCACAGCGCATAAGCGCGGCATAGACATTAGTGATTTGCGTGCTCGGCAAGTTGATTTGTCCGATTTTTATCATTACGACTATTTAATTGCGATGGATGAATATAACTTATCGTTATTAAAAGAAATGTCGCCTAGCGATGTGCATTATAAGCTGCGGCTGTTCTTATCTTTTGCACCACAATTGACTAAGACGGAAGTACCAGATCCCTACTATGGCGGCGCCTCTGGCTTTGAGCATGTTTTTGATTTGGTTCAGATCGCAAGTGAAGGACTACTTTCGCATTTGTTGAATGAAAAGTAGACTTGAAAATCACGTATGGAAACTTTACCGCCATCTTTACAAAATGCCTACCCGCTATTGCGATCCTTGCCCGCGCCCAAGCCTTTGCTTGCATTATTTGAAGATTGGCAATCGGGTGTATTAACAGATACCGCACATGTTTCACTGCGTAAAAAGTTACTCCATTGGGAAAAGCAAAAAGATAATTTAAGTAGTCACTTGCCACAAAGTCCTGAACAATGGGAAGACTTTAGGCGAATGCTCCTTTCTTTGTTGGCATCTCCTCTGGTGTTGCTTACTGCCTTAGCGTCGCATTTAGCGACATTGCGTCAATTTAAACAGGTAGATATTGACGTACAACAAAAATTAGCATTGTTAACACAATCTGTTTATGCTCCGCTTGCAAATCGCTTGGGACTGTCTTCCTGGAAGTGGGAAATGGAGGATATTGCATTTCGTTTAGCACATGCAGATGAATATGCCAATATTGCTAGAGCCTTGGCGAGTAAGCGCAATGAGCGTGAAACTTTTATTACCAGCATGATCGAATCAATAACCAACTTATTGGTTAAAGATGGTATTAGCGCAACAATTATGGGCAGACCAAAGCATATTTACAGCATTTACAAAAAAATGCAACGTAAAGCACTTGCTTTTGAGCAGTTGTATGATTTGCATGCATTGCGAATTTTAGCTGAATCCGTCGAAGATTGTTATCGTATTTTAGGTCAATTACATCAACATTTTGTTCCCTTGCTTGAGGAGTTTGATGACTATATTGCTCGCCCTAAAGCGAACGGTTACCAAAGTATTCATACAGTTGTCATTGGGCAAAATGGTTGGCCTGTTGAAATTCAAATACGAACACAACAAATGCATCAATTTGCGGAAGAAGGTATTGCCGCACACTGGCGCTACAAAGAAGGGGTTGAACAAGAGAGTTCGTTGTCTTCATTGGTTCAAAGTTTAAGACAAAGCCTTGCCACAGACTTAGATGCACTCAGTTTTGACGCCTGGGAAAAAGAACTAGCTGGAAAATATGTTTTTGTATTAACACCAAAAGGCGATTTGCTTCGATTGACACAAGGTGCAACCGCATTGGATTTCGCTTATTTGGTTCATACAGAGCTTGGTCATGCCTGTCGAGGCGCCATTGTTAACGGTAAAATTAAGCCATTAGATGAGCCATTAAGTAATGGCGATCGCGTCGAAATTTTAACGCAAAAAAATGGTGTTCCCAATTTAAATTGGTTGTCTGGTCATTTTTTAGCAACAACACGCGCACGTGCTAAAGTTAGAAACTATTTTAATCGCCAGGCTGCCGATGTGCATCTCAGTACGGGAAAATCCCAGCTTGATCGAATCAAATCACGTTTTCGTCTTGGCTCCGAATTAATTGCCTTTCTCATTCAGCGTTTCCCTGTTCGTAATGATAAAGAGCTTGCTATCGCTATTGGACAAGGGCGCGTTAGTAGCGAACAATTATCAAAAGCAGTACAAGACTACATTCATCCGCGAATCGAGGCACCACAAAAAGAAGCTTTATCCACCAATGGATCGAGCCAGAATAAAGATCATTCCATTTATTTACCTGGTATTGGCAAAGTAACGGCACATATTGCGCAATGTTGCGCGCCACAGCCACCAGAACCAATAATTGGTTTATTGACAAGACAGCACGGGTTAAAAATTCATCGACAAGACTGTCCAGATTTACTCGCACTCCCAAACGAAAGCCATCAGCGCTTATTGAAGGTTCGCTGGGGTAATACTTTGTCTGACGACACGCAGCTATGCTTAGATATTGTGGCTATTGAACGCGACAACTTGCTGGTTGATCTCGTAACCTGTCTCACTAAAGAAGGTGTTCGCATTGGTCATTTTCAAGCATTGCCGAGCGATCAACCGAATAGTATTCGTGTACATTTAGCGCTTTCTGTTTCGGTTGAACAAGATTGGTTAGCGCTCATGGATAAAATAGAGTCTTTAAATGATGTACTTTCGGTTAGTTATTGTGTTGAAGGCATAAATTATGCGTAGAAAACTAATGATTAACCCCTTATACTAGCCACATTAACGCTAAAACATGAATGATGATGATGCAATTTAGAATCGAAAAAGACAGTATGGGCGAGGTAAAAGTTCCTGTTAACGCCCTTTATAGCGCTCAGACGCAACGCGCTATTGATAATTTTCCAATTAGTTTTCAGCCATTGCCTAGTGTGCTTATTCAGGCCATTGCCGCGATCAAGCATGCTGCCGCAACAACCAATGAGCAACTTGGCAAGTTGGATAGCGATAAGGCCAAAGCGATACGAGAGGCTGCGAGTGAAGTGCTTGCCGGTAAGCATCTTGATCAGTTTCCTATTGATGTCTTTCAAACTGGGTCAGGTACAAGCAGTAATATGAACGTCAACGAGGTATTGGCAACCAGAGCAAGTCAGCTTTCTGGATTGTTAATTCATCCTAATGATCATGTTAATATGGCACAAAGTTCTAATGACACCTTTCCGAGCGCTATTCATGTGGCCTGTGTGCGCCAAATAGAAAATGCCTTGTTACCCGCATTAGCAAAATTACAGACAAGCATTCAAGCAAGAGCGATTGAATGTGATGGCATTGTAAAAACGGGTAGAACGCACTTAATGGATGCCATGCCAGTCCGTATGGGACAAGAGTTTTCTGGATGGGCTAAGCAAATTAGTAACGCTACTGAACGTGTTAAAGATAGCTTGCCGCGCTTGCGCCAACTTGCTCAAGGCGGTACAGCAGTTGGTACAGGCGTTAATGCCGATGTGCGCTTTGGTGATATGGTTGCACAAGCATTAACGCAACTGCTGGGCACGGAGTTTACGAGTGCACCGAATAAATTTGAAGCTTTGTCTAGTTTAGATAGTGTTGTCGAGTTATCTGGTCAACTTAAAACTTTGGCCGTTAGCTTAATGAAGATTGCCAACGACTTACGATGGATGAATTCTGGGCCATTAGCTGGTTTAGCTGAAATTAGCCTACCCGATTTGCAACCAGGTAGTTCGATTATGCCAGGGAAAATTAATCCAGTTATGCCAGAAGCAACCATGATGGTTTGTGCGCAAGTTATTGGTAACGACGCTGCGATATGCATTGGTGGTCAATCTGGAAGTTTTCAATTGAATGTTATGCTGCCAATGATGGCACGGAATATTCTTGAGAGTATTCAACTTTTGGCTAATGTTAGTCATTTGTTAGCTGAAAAGGCGATTTCTGGCTTTACCATTAACACACAACAGCTCTCTAAGACCTTGGCGGTTAATCCTATTTTGGTTACTGCGCTAAATAGTAGAGTCGGTTATGAAAAAGGTGCAGAAATTGCGAAAGAAGCTTATAAAACAGGCGAACCCATTATTGACGTTGCACAACGCTTAACAGGTATAGATCGCACGACATTGGTTGAATTATTGGATCCTAAGTTGCTTACGGGCATTTAACTTTGTAAGTAGAATTGTTATTAACACCTATAGAAGGAATAAGTTTATGTCTGTTGCAACACTTACTGCATCACAATTTGAAGAAACGATTGCGAATCATGAAATGGTGATTATTGATTTTTGGGCTGCTTGGTGTGGTCCATGTAAATCGTTTGCACCAACATTCGATGCGGCGGCAGAGCGTCATCCTGAAATTGCCTTTACTAAGGTCAACGTTGACGAAGAACAAGAGCTTGCTGGTATGTTTCAAGTGCGTTCTATTCCTACGATTGCTTTTATGCGTGAAGGTATTGTTATTTATGCACATTCAGGTGCATTACAAGGTTCTGAGTTAGATGAAATTATTGGCAAAGTTAAAGCGCTAGATATGGCTCAAGTGCATGCGGATATTGCAGCTGCACAACAACAGTAATTGTTTGTATTATTTCTTCTGTTAGCACGAATGGCTTACTTGCTATGATCGCAATTGACTTTAAACAAATTGCACCATTTGATGTGTTAACAGAAGCACAGCGGCAACAACTTCAAAGCCAAGTTGATGTTGTTTATCTACCAGAAAATACTGTGTTGTCCATTAATGCCTTCCAGCCAGAGAATCGTTACTTATTAATCATTTTTAAAGGTCGAGTAAAATGGGATGAGTCAGGGCAAACACTTCCTGACTTGCTCCATGCTAAAGAATGTGTTGGTGCTTCGGTATTATGTAATGGCGCTGAAGGTAAATTAACAGCTTTGGAAGAGGTACTAGCTTACCGACTTTGTGGTTCTGTTTTTGATCAAATTTGTCAAGAAAATCCAGCTTTTTTAGCCTATTGGACTGCGGGCTTTAGTGAAAAACTTAATGCCTTAAAACTGCAATCACAAGCAAGTACGCTTGCCGACTTTATGATGATTCATGCGGAGGATATTCCGCTCTCCCCTATTTTACGATTAGATGCAAACACAGGATTACGCGAAGCAAGTAGCCAATTAAGACAAGCGCATGTGACAGCAGCTCTAGTAACAAAAGATAGACGCGACGTTGGCATTATTACACGTAATGATTTATTAAATGCATTTACGGACTATACGCCAGAGCAGTATCCTGTTTTGGACACAATTGCGACGCCATCCATTGTAAGCATCGATCAGCGAGAGTACTTGTTCAATGCCCTGTTAATGATGACAGAACACAATATTAATCATCTTGTCGTCCAAAAAAATCAACAAGCGATTGGTATGTTAGAGCAAAAAAGCTTACTCAGTGCCTTTGCAAATCAATCTGTTTTAATTGGGCAACAGTTAGAACGGGCTAAAAAAATTGAAGACCTTTATAAAATAAACGACACAATCACACAGTTAATTTATGTGCTACATGCGAAAGGTGTTAAAGTTCGATTTATTGCAGAACTGGTTAGTGCGTTAAATCGTGCATTAATTCGTAAAGTAAGTCAGCTCTGTGCCTCTGAAATAATAGACAATCAGTTTTTTGCTTTAATGGTTCTTGGCTCTGAAGGAAGACAAGAGCAAATACTAAAAACAGATCAAGATAACGCACTCGTTTTCACTGACACGATTCCTGATGGAGTGATGCGTGATTGGGCAAGTGCCATACATGATGCCTTATCTCAGTTAGGTTTTCCTGACTGCCCGGGCAATATTATGATTACCAATCCACTTTGGCGTCATACTTTTTCCGACTTCATCACTAACATTAAACAATGGCTTTATCATCCAAGCAATGAAGGCATGATGCATCTCTCTATTCTATTAGACGCAGACACTGCTGTAGGCAACAGGCAACTGACAGAACAACTATTAAAAGAAACAAAAAAACTGATTACAGACAATAAGCATTTTATTGCCCATTTTGCTAAATCGGCGTTGCAATTTGAAACACCGCTTGGTGTTTTTTCCCAATTTAATACCGATAAACATCACTTGCTTGATATTAAAAAAGGTGGCATTTTTGCTTTAGTACATGGCGCACGCGTATTAATATGTGAGCAAGGACTTGATGAAAAAACAACGCACGATCGTCTGTGTGCGCTTGGTAATACACGAATTATGGAACAAAGTTTTGCGAGTGAACTCGTAGATGCTTTTGCTTTTATGCAGCAATTACGTTTGAATAGTCAGCTACAAGCACGCAATATCGGTGAAGCGATTAGCAACAATATCGCAATAGACAGATTAAGTCACATTGAAAAAGATTTGCTAAAAGAAAGCTTAAAATTGGTAGCTGCTTTTAAAAATATTTTAACGCATCATTATAAACTGACGCATTTAATGTAACCCTATGTTGCTATTAAAAAATATTTATAATCAATGGCAGAAAAAACGATTATTACATCAAGAATATGGATTTTTATTTGATCCTCCTGCCTATCCTGGTGTTGTGAGTATTGATTGCGAAACAACTGGATTAGATCCCAAAAAAGATGAAATTATCACAATCGCAGCGATTCGTATTGTTGGTAATCAAATTCTCGCCAGCGAAAGTATTTCGTTAACACTTCGTCCATCTCAACCAATTAGTGACGCATCTATTAAAATACACCAAATGCGAAATTGCGATGTTGTAGATGGTTTGTCTCCAATTGAAGCGATGCAACAATTTCTCCATTTTATTGGTAGCAGCCCTTTACTCGGCTACTATTTAGCATTTGATGTTGCTTTGATCAATCGCATTATTAAACCATGGTTGGGGATTCATTTGCCTAACCCGTTAATTGAGCTTTCTGCGCTTTACTATGACAAAAAGATTGGCTTGATCCCACAAAAGCACATCGATTTGCGTTTTGATCGTATTTTAAATGAGTTAGCCATTCCGCCATTGGCGGCCCATAATGCGCATAATGACGCTTTAATGGTCGCGATGGCTTATCTTAAATTGACGAAGACGATAAACTTAAAACTAGAATAACGAATGCGCGCAATTATGGTTGGATTTTTCTTGTTATTTAATACTAACTATCATATAGTTGAAACAAATCATTACTGGAAAAATACATGCAAAATCCGTTCTCTTTGACCCTTTTAAACGCCTTGGGCGAAGGTGTATATAGTATTAATACAAAGGGCGAATGTACCTACATTAACGAGCGTGCACTTTCACTGCTTGGTTATAGCGAAGACGAAGTGCTTGGTAAAGATCAGCATGAGCTTTTTCACCATCATAAAATAGACGGCACGCAATATACACACCAAGAATGCCCTGTTTCTAAAACGCTACATGATGGTGTTAGACGAGAAATGGTAGACCGTTTTATCCATAAAAATGGTGATTATATTGATGTGCGTGTGCATGTTACACCCATTATTGATGAACAAACAAAACAGATTACTGGCGCCGTTGTCGCTTTTTCAGATATTCGAGAATATGTAAAAACTGAAAATCAATTACGTGCGGAGCATGATTTATTTAATCAAGGTCCTGTCGCTATTTTTATTTGGGAAGTATCCAACGAGTGGCCAATTTGTTTTGCTTCAAGTAATGTGATTAACATATTCGGTTATGCCGCAGAAGACATGCTTAAACCTGACTTTCACTACACGCATCATATTCATCCCGATGACTTTGTAAAAACAATGGTAGATGTGCGTTTAAATATGGCGCAATCTAAACCGAAATGGGAACAGGCTTATCGGTTTTATAAGGCGGATGGTTCATTAATTTGGTTGCATCATTATACCTCTGCGGAGTTTTCCAATTCTGGAAAAATAACGAGGTTATTGGGTTATGTTATTGATGTCACAAATCAAAAGAACATGGAAGCTGAGTTAATTCGCGCTGCAACAATCGATACGCTAACCGGTGCGCTGAACCGTGGCGAACTGATGAAACGTTTAGAGTCGGAGTTTGTTCGTGTTAAGCGCAGCGCAAAACCCTTATCCGTTTTAATGATAGACATTGACCATTTCAAAACAATTAATGATACTTATGGTCATGCTGTTGGTGATGAAGCATTGAAACAATTCTCGCAGATTGTTCAAAACCTTAAACGAGAGAGTGATTCTTTTGGTCGGATTGGTGGCGAAGAATTCATTCTCATGTTGCCAGAAACCTCAATTGAGGGGGCGCAAATTGTTGCTGAAAAGCTTTGCCGAGTTGTTTCTCAGAATAGATTAGTTACTAAAACGGAGACAATCCAATATACGGTCAGCATTGGTGTCGCTGTTTGCGATAAACAACTACCTAAAACGGTTGATGAACTGCTTCATGATGCAGATATGGGACTATATCAAGCAAAAGAGATGGGGCGTAACAGAGTGGTTACTTATTATCATCCTCAGCCTGCTATTTAGGTTATCATTGTATCGAATTCACTCAAAGGAAATACGATCATATGCTGCTTATGTTGCGCAACTTCATATCATTAACAGCGTTGTTGTCGATATGCGTCATTTTCTTGCAAGAAGCAAACGCAACAGAAAAAACAAAGCAGCCTGTTGCTGGCAAGCATGGTCATCATAAAAAGCAAGATAAAAAACAATCGATGTTAGTAGCATTGCCCAACACTAATGTATCTTTTGTTTCAGAAAGTCTTAATAAAATTAGTCAGTTGTCTGAAAGCAACTTTGTAGCGGCAAAAAAAATTAGTGATACTTTTAACAATGATGCACTTGAGCCTTATGCAAAGTATCTATTATTAAAATCACATATTAATCAGCCAGAATATAACGCAGACATCGCTGCTTTTATCAGCCAATTTTCAGAAACGAATTGGGCTGATAATATCAATAAAAACTGGTTGGACGCTTTAGAAAAACGGCAAGATTGGCGCACTATTTTAAGTAACCAGTATTTATTTAAATCGGATACTGGGCGCTGTGCTGTATTAAGTGCGCTTAAAAATACAAAAACAATAGATGAAACAGACTGGGCCGAAGAAGCGATTAGTTATTGGCAAACAGACACAAATCCTAGTGTTAGTTGTCAGCATGTTTATGACAGCCTTGAACGCACAAACAAAATTACAGCAGCACAATGGCAACAAAAGTTGGCTCTGCTGTATTTCGAAGGAAAAATTTCTGCCATTGAAAGTGTGCTTGCTTATTTACCAGAAAAGGAACAAGCAGAAAATAAGCGTATTCTCTCTTTGCTAAAGGGTAATGTTGGTGATCATCTAAGAGCGCTTATTGCAACCGCTAATAATTCAGACGAAGCGAATTCAGTAGAGGCACAGTCTGTATTTGTAAAAGTTATTAAACAACTGATTAAACAAAATCCAGATGAAGCACTAACCTTATGGAGTGAAGGAAAAGCGGTTTATCACTTCCATGAATTAGTCAGCAACAAGGTGGAGAAACAACTTTATATAAGACTTGCAAAACAATATCCAGACCAGAAGGTGAATTGGCTAACAAAAATTGACCCTAGCTTGCAAGATGAAGGGACGCTTTATCCGCTGATGCAAGAAGCATGGAAAGCGTCAGATTGGACAAACTTGTTGCGCTATATCAGCTGGCTACCAGAACAAGACCAACAAGCAGATATTTGGCAATATTGGCAAGCGAAGGCGTTGTCACAAACAGGTCAAACGGAACAAGCTCAACCAATTTACGAAGCGTTAGCAAAAAAACGCAGTTTTTATGGCTTTATGGCAGCAGATAAAATTGGTGCTGATTATCAGCTTAATACTCGAACGGTTACCGCCGAGCAAATCGCGAATACACAACAAACGCCACTAGCAAAACGCTTATGGGCTTTGTACGAGGCTGGTTTAAAAGATGTGGCTTGGAAAGAATGGAACTATGCAAGAAACAATAATAAAGTAAAACTATCTGATATTCCTGGCTATGCGCAAACAGCGCAGACATTGGGATGGTATGCTTTTTCCGCGTTGTCTTTAGGAAATCCTGCGCATTGGGACTATACCCAGTTGCGATTCGCCTCACCTTACCAGTCGATTGTAACGCCAAATGCGTTGGATAATGACATATCGCTTGCGTGGGCTTATGGTATTATTCGGCGAGAAAGTGCTTATTCGCAAGATGCGCGATCCACTTCTGGCGCAATGGGATTAATGCAACTGATGCCAAAAACCGCACGCGCATTAGCACCTATTCCAAATATTAGCGATGTCTATAAGCCAGAGTTAAATGTGCAGCTGGGAACAAAACTCTTAGGGCAATTAAAAAAAGAGTTTAATGGTAATTTAGTATTTGCTACTGCTTCATATAATGCGGGTGGTTTTAGGGTGCGTCAATGGTTGAAACAGCTTCCCAACGTACCGAGTGATCAATGGATTGAGTTAATTCCATATAAAGAAACAAGAGACTACGTAAAAGCCGTTATGGAATATATGCTTGTTTTTGAGCGACAAGGCATCACTGCGAATACCACGCGTCTTTCTCAGTATTTTATCGATGCACCTGAGCAACTGAGCGTTGCAGATAGTAAATGTAATCCTATGTTAATGTGGTGTCTATAAGTCGTAGTCGCTGGAGCGTTATGAATAAACGACAATGGATTGGTGTGCAGATAACAACGCAAAGCGCCCTTCTTTAAATGCCTCTGCTTGTGTTGTTAACCAACGCATGTTTGCAGCATCGCCATTTAATTCACTAGGCGTAAATGGCTGTATCGCTTTTTCTCGATTTAACCATAGCCAACTAGCCCAGCATGCGACATCTAATGTTTTTGTTGCTTCATAGGCCAGTAAAAACAATTGTTGTAGACGAGAAACCTGTATACCACAACCTGCTAAAGGACTCGCTAAATAGCCAATGCGGTTATCTTGCCAAGCATAAGCGCACAGCGCGCGATTCAGATTTTGTGCATTTTCAATGTTGTTGGCTTGCAGGGTTTGCGCTGGATGAATATAACCCAGTCCAGTAAGTGCGATCAGAATCGGTTTAATTTGTTCGATCGTTAAGGCAAGTTGTTGCGCAGAAAGATTATCTTGAATTTGAAATACTTTTTTTGCCGAAAATTGTGCGCTTGCTAAGTAAGTTAGTATTTGTTCGGTGTAAGGTTGGGGTAACTCGAACTCGCCTAAATCACCTTGCATGCTTTTAGATAGGCCGACTAATGGATGTAATAATACCAGCGCTTGATTTGCTATTCGTTGGCTTTGTTCAGCAGCTGATAAGAAACGTATTTGTTTACGCCATAAATCTCTTCGAAAGCCCGTATTTCGTAATAGGTCTTGATAGCTTTGTTTTAAATTAATATCTGGAATGACATTTAACCAAGCTTGTTGTTCGCTTGTTAGGTGAATGTCCGTTAATAACTCTATTGCATCTGCCGAGCAAGCAAACTTTAAAGATGCAGTCGAGACTGAGTGCGCCATGTCACTAAAAAGCATAGGATGCCACGCATTGCCTAAATACTCATGTGCTAGGTAGCGTGGATTTTCTGTTGATAACGAATGCCACCAGCTAGCAATGGTTGGTGTTTGCTGCGCATAGCGACTGATGGGTAAAGCGCTACCTAATACGGCTAATGCAGCATTGAGTCCACTATCACCTTGTTCGTTAAACAGTTGTGCTGTGTGATGTATTAAACGTTGCGCTGGCTGTAAGGCGGCTCTGCCAGGTAGGCAATTGTGCGATATATAAACAACACCATCGTCTATTAAGAATTGGTCTATAATTGCCGCAATTTGCGCCCTTGTCTCTGCCGATACCCAACTCCATACGCCATGCAGACTCATACTTTGAAAATGTTGTGTGTTCGTAATAAGAAATGTGGCGAAGTCACTTTGATGCAACACAACATTGGCTTTTGTGTGCTGCATTAATTCGCGTAAGTTATCGACTTGCTCAGCCATAAAGTCGACACCTACCTGTTGGGCATCATTGCTCGCGGCGGTTATGGCTAATCCAAGGCCTTGACCAAAACCCAGTTCTAGGTGTGGCAAATCACTTTGTGTAGTTGGTTCTATCCCTGCGAGCAATTGTGTCCAATGCATTAGCGCAGGATGTTGCTGCCGAAAATAAGCATAAATGTAGGTACTGGTTGCCAAATACTCATTATTTACGGCGTTCGTCATTGTGTTATTGCTCTTCTATGTTCTGTGCTGTATTCGCTTGTTGCAATCGAGACTGCAGTAGTGCCTCAACACGATCAATGCGTTCTTTACAGAATTGATATGCCAACATAGCTTCATCAATAAGCGGAACGAGTTGATCAATGTCAATATTGTCCTGTCCGCTCAGTTGATTAGCAATTTTAGCCAGTTTGAGATAGTTTTCTTGGTAGCTTTGTGTATTTTTGCTCATTCACTTGCCTGCGATGTTAAAGATAAGGAGCCTGTTTGTGGGGTGGCGATGATATGGCCATCCTGAAAAACGAGTTGTATGCTTTGAGCTTTCTCTGCATTGATTGCGCTGGTAATGGGTTTGCCTAAAGCATCTAATGTTAGTGAGTAGCCAAGCTTGAGCAAACGATTCGGGTGCATACTTTGAACAATTTGTTGATAGTGTAATAGCGATTTTTTGGCCGAAGTCATTTGTTGTACTGCAGATAGCTTAATCGTGTTTTGCCAATGCATTAGTTGATTATTATTGGTAATACAGTATCGCTGCCCATTTAATAAAAGTTGTTGCTTTAATGTAGTTAACGCCTGCATATTTAACCTAAGCTGTTTACTTCCTTGTTGTTGACACAGGTTGTAATCAGCAATTAGGCGTTGGCGAGCCTGTTGAAGGGCGAGCAAACTGCCATGTTGAATGACAGTTTGATATTGCTTCAACGCTGCTTTGTGTCTTATTAAATTATGCTGCGTATAATTGCTTATCGTTAGCCAGTTTTTTTTAGCATACATTGCATTATCTACGATGTGTTGGCGGATAAAAGCAATGACTTTACTGGGTGTGTCTAAGTGTTTATTCGCAACTTCATCAAGAATTGTGCTATCGCGTTCGTGTCCAATGCCTGTGACCACGGGTATTGGAAAATGACACAATTGCTCTGCCAGCGTAAATTCGTTCAAAAACATAAGATCTTGTTTAGCGCCACCACCACGAATAATCACCAGCAAATCATAATGGTTTTCTGCTTGTGCTTTCTTTGCTTCCATAAAGGTTAATAATAAGGATTCAGCGGCATTTGTTCCTTGAAATGTGGCGTAAAAATAATCAAACTGGCATAAGCCAAAAGTCGTTAGTTGAGTTGCATCATTACGAAAGTCACCCAATCCAGCTGCTTGCGCAGGTGCGATTACAGCTACACGAGTAATCTCTTGCGGAAATAAGCGTTGTTTATTCAAGTCGAAAATATTTTTTTCTTTAAGTTGAGCGCGTATTTTCTGCTTTTTAGCTTCCTGTTCACCCAATGTAAATTGCGGGTTAATGTCAAGAACCGTTAAGGACAACCCAAATTTTGGATGAATCGAAACTTCAACAGAAAGTAGTACCGACACGCCTGCGGAAAGTGCTTGGTCTGTTACTTGTTTAAAAACGCTAACAATACGACTGCTTTGACTTGCCCATATCGTTGCTCTCGCCTGCGCAATTTGTTGGCCTTGCTTTGATTCTGCTAACGTAAGGTAGATGTGACCGTTATGCTGGCTCATTTCCGTAATTTCTGCAAATACCCATATACGATTCGGTAATGCTCGTCGTAATGCTGTATTAGCCTGCGTCATTAGTTCAGATAAGCATATCCCCGCTAAAGTTGGCTGTTCGGGTAATAATATTTCTTGCGCATTACTATTTTCAGTAATTGCTGAAGAAAAAATCGCATCAGAGCGCCAAGCACTAAAAAGTGCTTGGTTGGCTGTGTTTTCTAAAATATACCACTTACGTGTAATCGCATCCCATTTAGCACCGAGCGATTTCGCTTTGTCTTTTTCTGCATAAGGCACGTTAAGATAGATTTTTTCCATGATCGCACTCGCTATGCATTATGCTCAAAGGTAACCAAATGAGCGCTAGCAAGCTTTTTCATAACGCTTAACCATTCGGCAGATTTTTGCAAAGCCTGTAAGCCAGAATAGTGTTGTTTTGGTTTGCCATGCAAACGAATTAACCGACTTTCTTGAATAGGATCTGCATCATAGTTGTTAAAACGCGTTAGTGCAGAACTAATTTGCGTTTGATCGTTACATAACAATACTAGGTCACATCCCGCTTGGTAAAATTTTAACGCTAATTCGCCACCATCGGCCAAATTAGCAACAGCAGCCATGCCAATATCATCGCTAATAATTGCACCGGTATAACCGCATCGCTCACGTAGTATTTGTTTTAGCCAAATGGTTGATAATCCTGCGGGAAGTGTATCGACTTGAGGGTAAACCACATGAGCAACCATAATTGCACCACAATGACGCTCAATTAAATATTTAAACGGCATTATGTCCGCGCCAACAAGTGTTGCTAATTCGCGTGTATCAATAGCCATATCGTAATGCGTATCTGCTAAAGCATAGCCGTGACCAGGAAAGTGCTTTGCCACCCCCGTCATGCCTGCATTTGCCATACCTTGCAGCAAGGCATCGGCAAGTTGACTAATCACCATTGGATTGTGATGAAAAGCACGATCACCAATAACACTGCTATTACCATAGTCTAAATCGAGCACAGGAGCAAAAGAAAAGTCGACGCCGCAAGATAGTAGCTCTGCAGCAAGTAACCAACCCAGATCGAAAGCGAGATGAACAGCCTGTTGTGGGTGAGTATCATGTAAATCACCTAACTGCTTCATAGCAGGCAGTGCCGTAAATCCAGCAGTCTTAAAACGTTGTACCCGCCCACCTTCATGATCTACAGAGACAAGCAATCGAGGATGGCGCAAGCTATGAATTTCGCTGGTCAATGCACGTAACTGCTCTGGTGAGTCATAATTTCTTCTAAATAACACAACACCAGCTACAGCAGGATTAAGTAGTTGCTTAATCTCGGCTTCTGTTAGTTTTAAACCGCTAATGCCGATCATTAAAAAACCTAATGATTGCTTGTTGCCCGAATGAATACTATTGCCGTACATCGAGTTTATCTCTTAAAGCATCGCCAAAACGGTTAACGGCTAAAATCACCAACATTAAGGTAATGCCTGGTACTAAAACTAAATGCGGTGCTGTTAAAATGTAACGCGCCCCTTCTCGAATCATACTTCCCCACGAAGCATTAGGTGGCTGGACCCCTAAGCCAAGAAAAGACAACCCGGCTTCAGCAATAACGGCACCAGCAATACCGAATGTTGCTTCAATGGCTAATGGTGCAAAGAGTAATGGCAAAATGTGTCGCCATAAGATGGTTCGTTTAGAAACACCAAGTGCTTGCGCTGCTAATACATGATAACGGCTACGCAAAGATAAGGTTTGTCCACGTGCTAAACGTGCGTAACCAACCCATCCAACAACGGTTAATGCTAATACTAAATTACCAATACCTGCACCTAATACTGCCGCTAACGCAATCGCAAGCAACAAATGTGGAAACGCCAAAAATGCATCAATCACCCAGCGCACGCTACGATCAAACCAGCCACCTAAATAGGCAGATAGCATACCGATAAGGGTTCCAATAGAAGCAGAAATGCCAACCACAAGTAGAGCAACCCATGCAGAGGTTTGTGCACCAGAGGCTAATCGAGCCCACATAGGACGTCCCAATTCATCCGTGCCTAATGGGCCGTAATTAAAAGGCGATAATAAAAGCTTATCTAAATCAATTGTGTCAGCAATATTTGTTAGCATTGGTGCGATAAGTGCCATCACCACCCAACATCCAATAATAAAGAAAGACCAAGAACGTAACATCATTTAACCCTGCCCCGTATCATGATTACGAATACGAGGATCTAGCCAGCGGTAAGCAATTTCCAATAGATTATTAACCATGACATAAAATAGGGTAATTAATAAAATGGCACCTAATACAAGCGGATAATCTCGACGATTAATCGACTCAATTAACAGTAATCCCAAGCCTGGCCAATCAAAGACTGTTTCTGTAATAACAGCACCACCAAGTAATGCACCTAATTGCAATCCAAGCAGGGTTAAAATAGGCAGAAAAGCATTACGCAAAGCATGCATTATCAAAACACGAGACTCACTAACACCTTTAGCCCGGGCAGTTCTAATGTAATCATCATGTAATACTTCTAATAAAGATGCACGTAACATTCTAGTTAAAATAGCTGCTAAAGCCGTGCCTAACGTAATTGCAGGCAAAAACCATGCGTAAGGCGCATTCATTCCAGAAACAGGAAACCAGCCATGGTCAACAGCCAAAACAATAATAAGAATTGGTCCAAGCACAAATCCTGGAATAGACATACCAATTAATGCAAATAACATTGCTGTTTTATCCTGCCATGCACCTTTGTGCACTGCAGCAATAATACCTAAAGGCAATGCAATACAAATGGCAATAGCAATAGCGAGAACGGCCAGCGTTAATGTTGCGGGTAGGCGTTCTAATATAAGCGTTAACACTGGCTTGTGATAAAAAATGGAATATCCCCAATCGCCCTGAACGACACCATATAAAAAATGCTGATATTGGTACCATAAAGATAAATCAAGTCCCAGCTGTTTACGAAGCAATCCTTCATCCATCCCAACGCTTTCACCAAGCATAATGCCTACTGGGTCGCCAGGAGCCAGATGCAATAAAATAAACACCCCTGTAACGACTACCCAAATAACCGTTAGCATGCCGATTAATTGTTTAACTAAAGCCATCATGGTTCAATCAGTACGCGAGAGGGATAAGTGAGCAATGGAAATAGTGCGCACATATCTTTTGGTGTAACACGAATACAACCGTGAGATGATGGCTTTGTATGCACTTCATGATCAGGGCTACCATGAATGTAAATAAAACGTCGAAAGGTATCGACTTTGCCACCACGATTAATATTTTTTTCTAAGCCACATAGCCATAAAATACGTCCCAATATCCAATCTCTTTCTGGATAACGTTCTGCTAACGTGTGAGACCACAACTCACCAGTAGGTCTTCTTCCTTTTAGTACGGCTAACTCAGGTAATCCAGCACCAATTGCAGCGCGAACGTAATGCATAGCAACAGGCGTACAACCACTATTTTGCAAACATCCTACACCATTTTTAGCACTATTAATGGCGCAGCAAAAAATAACTTCATCAGACGGATTAAAAACGCGAAGTTGTTGTTGAGTAAGATTAACACGCGCATAATTAGTCATTATTACGCCACCTTGCGGGTCATTAATAGCGCATCATAGCGCCCATCCGACGCCAACTGATAATCTTTAATGCAAGGGCGCGTAACTAAAACTTGATTGTCATACCATAGCGGCAAAATAGGGAGTGTTGCTAGCAAATGTTGCTGAATATGGTTATATTCGGTTGCCATGTCAGGCATAGTCGGTGCAGTAAGCGCGCTGCCCAACATGGCATCAAAAGCTTTATCATCATAATGGCCGCGATTAGCGCCATTGGGTGGCATGGAATAACTCGCAAAAGCATACTCAAATATTTCTGGTGACTTCACACCAACCCAGGCTAACCCATACAACTGAAAATTGCCTTGCTTAATATCGCTATAAAACGTTCCCCAATCGTGGCTATCGATAATCAGTTTAATGCCCACTTCAGCGAGCATGCTCTGGTATACCGTTGCTAAACGAATACGCGTAGGATCTGTAGATGTTTTATACGTCAACGTAATCTCATTTGTTTGCAAACCCGCTGCTTTAAGCAATGCGCGTGCCTTTTCTGGATCATACAAATAGCCAACTAAACCGCTCTGCAAACCACACCAATGTTCGGGTGGAAATAAGCCCTCGCCTACTCGTGCCATATCATCCAATAACGTATGTACAATCTTTTGACGATCAATCGCGTGCGCAATGGCTTGTCTAACAGGTAGTTGCGATAAGATAGGATCTGCTAAATTGAAACCAATATAAGAAAAAGAACTACCGATACTGGTTGTTACATTGACCGAAGAGCGAGAGCGTGCATGATGTATTAACTCTGGAGATAAATCGTTTTGTAATAAATCTAACTCACCCCTAACGAGTTTTAATAAGCGCACACTCGCATCTTTAACGCCCATAAAGGTTAACCTAACTGAATCGCTTCTTATCAGTGACAGTGTTTGGTCTTCATAGCTGACAAAACGACATCCACCAGTACCAACTGGAATTTTTTCAAAATTATGATTAGTGGCCAACAAGTCAGCAGGCATAATGGGGATAGTTAAACGAAATAGCGCAAGTTGATCTGGTTTTGACCAAGTAAAAAGCACACCCTTGTCAACTGCAGTCACTTGTAGCAGATTGCGCAATGGTCCTCTTAATGGCGAGGTCGTTAACGGGTTGAGAACAGATTGATAAGTTGCAACGACATCTTCTACCGATAACGGCTTACCATGATGAAAGAAAACATCATTACGAATATCCACCCAAAGATTAACGGCATCACGCCATTCCCATCGTATTGCTAACCAAGGCGAAGGAATAGAAGCTTTATCAAAGTCAATTAATGCGGGATAAATAAGTCGACCAATTCGGGTTGAAAAAGCATCTGTAGCGAATCGTGGATCTAAACGCGGTGCAACATCTGGTACACCAATACGTATCTCATCTAACCGATCTTCTGGTTGATAACGTGAACAACCCACAATACCCAATCCAAGACTGGCAAGCAAACTGGCTTTAAATAAAGCACGACGTGGGTTGTTTGACTTGATCATCATTTAATGCGTATGCGCCCACTTCTCTTCATCGGTCCATTGCGAAAACGGATGTTGTGATAAAAATACGTTGTAATAGCGTGCTTCGTCTGTTACTTCTTTGCCAACCCAAGCTGGCACATCGAAATGTTCATGTTCAGAATCCAGTTCTAGTTCAGCTACGATCAGTCCTTGATTGTCTCCGTGAAACTCATCAATTTCCCATTCATGATTGTCGATCATAACAAAATGTCGTGTTTTTACAACGGTTGGTCCTAGTACCATTGTCATTAATTTATGAGCGTCTGGTAACGGAATAGGATATTCAAACTCATCTCGTGACATACCAATTTGCACACGCTTGATATTCAAACGCGCTTGATCATCTTCAATACGAACACGCACAGAGCAAGACACTGGCTCATTTAAATATCCTTGCGCGTAGTTAGCAGTGCGAGAAACCTGATTTCGCCAATCATCATTAACCACCAAGAACTTGCGTTCAATCTCTTTTCCCATCAATTTAATCTCTTACTAGTAATGCCATTGCTTCAACATGATAGCTTTGTGGAAACTGGTCAATTAATACCATTTTTTCCAATTTAAATTTGGCTTTTTGCAATCCAACAATATCTCGTGCTAAGGTCGCTGGATGACAAGAAACATAAACAATTCTTTTCACTGTTTTATTTTTAGCGAGTCTTCCGCAAACAACAGCAGCACCATCGCGCGGTGGATCGAGCAAAACATGCGAGAAACCTGCTGGACAAAGCCAATCTTCTGCAAACAAATCTGCTTGAGCAAAAACAACATTATCAACATGATTTAACGTAGCGTTTTCTTTTGCTGTCGTAATGCTTTGATGATTAAGTTCTAATCCCAACAAACTCTGTGCTGTTTGCGCAATGGGCAAGGAAAAATTTCCCATGCCGCAAAACAATTCCAGCACTTTATCCGTTTTGGAGGCAGCCAACCAATCTTTAGCTAGTGCAACCATACGTTGATTAATTGTTTCATGTGTTTGTATAAATTGATCAGCAGTAAAGTTGAATTGAATGCCATCAAGCTGATAGGTCAACCTACAAGGCATTAATACCGTTAAATCAGCGACTCTAGCAGATGATTGTATGGCTAATCCATTAATGCCATTCGATGTACACCACTTGCTCCAAATGGCAGCATGGCTGTCACGCCAATGTTGATTCGTTGACAGCACAATTGCGGTCTCACCGATGGCAAGACATTCAATTTCACTAATCCCCATATAGGGTAATTGTGCTAACCCTACTTTAACCTTATGAAATAACGCATTAACTGCCGATGATAATTGTGGACAATCTTCAATCGCTACGAGTTGTTTTCCGCCAATTGCACGAAAACACAATTGCCCTTGTCGATTAATCGCCCAGCGGGCACGACGGCGATAATGCCAAGCTTCAGCAGTTAAAGGGGTAAGCCATTCGGTATTGCCTGTGTCTATCCCCGCTTTAACTAAACTACGTGCCAATTGATTTTGTTTAAATTGCATTTGACCTGTTGCCGAAATATGCTGCAATTGACAACCACCACAAACACCAAAATGTTGGCAAGCTGGCTCGATGCGATCTGCGGACGGGCTAATAACTTTAGTGACTTTAGCTTCAAAGTATTGTGATTTTTGATGGACAATTTGTGCTTCAACAACCTCATCAAGCAAGGCACCAGTTACAAAAACTGTTTTACCCTCTATTTTTCCAACACCTCTACCATCATGACTCATATCATGAATGGCAAGTGTTTTATTTCTTGCTTGCTCACTTGGCCCTTGCTTCAGCTTAGATTTATGTTGAACTGAGCGCGAGTTTGGTGTTTTCATGTTGTTTATGCTACTTGTTTTTAGGCAATGAAAGAAAGTCTAGCTAATATTTGAGACAAGGCCGCCTTTGGATTTGGGCTGCGTGTAATTGGACGACCAATCACTAAGTAGTCCGAACCTGCTGCTATCGCAGATTCAGGCGTAAGCACGCGTGTTTGATCGTCTTTTTCATTTTCTGGCAAACGAATGCCTGGCGTAATTAATTTAAACGCATGGCCTTGAGATTGGCGAATAACCTCTGCTTCCTGTGCAGAACAAACAACACCATCTAAACCACAGTTGTTCGCTAATGCTGCCAAGTGCTCGACCATCGTACCAGCGCCAGCCATGTAACCAATTTCAAATAGTTCATCATCGGATAAACTCGTTAAAATGGTTACGCCAATTAAAAGTGGTGGCTTTTCAAAAGGAAGCAATGCTTCTTTTGCTGCCATCATCATTTTTCGACCGCCAGAAGCATGGACATTTACCATCCATACGCCCATGCGCGCAGCCGCGGCAACGGCCGCGGCAACAGTATTAGGAATATCATGAAACTTTAGATCAAGAAAGACGTCAAACCCTAAGTCTTGCACTGCTTCAACAAGTGCTGGACCTGCTTGCGTAAAAAGTTCTTTACCAATTTTTAAGCGACAGTCTTGCGGAGAAAGTTGACGTGCTAATTCCAACGCTTGTGCGGCTGTTGGAAAATCTAACGCAACAATAACAGGTGAACGTGTTGTCATAGCTTTTTCCTTACTAGCTTTTGTATTGGATAAAGTAACCAGCCGCAAATTAAGCCAACCATAAAAATGATCAGAATGGTTAACGACATAGGAAAATCAAAAGACCAGTAAGCAAAACTAATATGTGCGCTATCTGGATTTTGCACGCCAATTAATACACCTAGCGCAACAAGTAATAAACTCAACCAGTAACGCATTAAAGCTACACCTTACGAAAGTGAATAACAAAAAATTAGCCGACTAACTTAACCTTGGCTTTGCTGGCATCAATCGCTTCTTTGAGTTCTTTCCCTGGCTTAAAATGCGGCACACTTTTACTTTCTAAGGCGACAGCAGCGCCAGTTTTTGGATTGCGTCCAATTCTAGGTTTACGATGATGTAACGTAAAACTACCGAAACCGCGAATTTCAATACGATCGTCCGTTGCCAGCGCATCCGATAGTGTTTCTATGATTAAATTTACCGCAAGTTCAATATCTTTTGCAGGCAGTTGGTGTTGACGGCGTGCAATTAAATCAATGAGTTCGGACTTTGTCATAATTTATTACTTTCTTTCTTATTTTCAATACGGTCTGTTGGTGTCAGGTTTCTTTTCAAAATACTCACACCAAAAGACAGGATAAAAAACCTCTGTTATTAACAGAGGTTTTAAGCTAAAGCGCACTAACTAAGCAGCGCGCTTTCTGTCTATGCTAAAAAACGCTTAGAACTGACCTTTTAACAAGTCACCTAGGGTATTACTACCAACAGTTGAATTGTTATTAAAGCCTTTCATTGCTTCCTGTTGATCTGCTTCGTCTTTAGCGCGAATTGAAATTTGAATACCGCGTGTTTTACGATCGATGTTCGTAATGCGCGCAGTCACTTTATCACCAACTTTCAATACTTCGCGTGCATCGTTTACACGTTCAGCAGCAATTTCTGATGCACGTAGGTAAGCAACAACTTCAGGCGAAAGTTCAACTTCAGCACCTTTTTCGTCAACAGAAGTTACAACGCCAGTAACAATCGCACCACGTGTCATTTCAGCAGCAAATGTGCTGAATGGATCTTGTTCAAGCTGTTTCAAGCCTAAAGAAATACGTTCACGCTCTGGATCAATCGCTAGGATAATCGTTGTTAACTCATCACCTTTTTTGAAGTCACGAATGGCTTCTTCGCCTGTTTTTTTCCAAGAAATATCAGTCAAGTGAACAAGACCATCAATACCGCCATCTAACCCGATGAAGATACCGAAGTCAGTAATTGACTTGATCTTACCAGTAATTTTGTCGCCTTTATTAAACTGCGTGCCAAAAGCTTCCCATGGGTTCATTTGACACTGTTTTAATGACAACGAAATACGACGACGCTCTGTATCTACATCCAGTACTTTTACATTTACTTCTTGACCCAAATGAACAACTTTTGATGGGTGGATATTACGGTTAGTCCAATCCAACTCAGAAGTATGTACTAAGCCTTCAACGCCTTCTTGAATTTCAACAAACGCACCGTAGTCAGTCAAGTTAGCAACTTTACCAGAAACTTCTGAACCTACAGGGAACGCAGCAGCAATTTTGCTCCATGGATCGGCTTCCATTTGTTTCATGCCTAATGAAACACGGTTACGTTCACGATCAAACTTCAATACTTTAACGTCAATTTCATCACCAACATTCAATACTTCTGATGGGTGATTGATACGACGCCAAGCGATATCAGTAATGTGTAATAGGCCGTCGATACCACCCAGGTCGATGAACGCACCGTAGTCAGTAAGGTTTTTAACAACACCTTTAACTTCAGAGCCTTCGTCCAGATTTTTCAACAACTCATCGCGTTCTGCACTGCTTTCAGCTTCAATAACTGCACGGCGAGAAACAACTACGTTATTACGTTTACGGTCTAATTTAACCAACTTAACTTCACATTCTTTGCCTTCTAGGAAGCCAAAATCGCGAACTGGGCGAGTATCTACTAAAGAACCTGGCAAGAAGCCACGGATACCTTTAACATCAACAGTCAAACCGCCTTTAACCTTGCCTGTTACCAAGCAGTTTACAATCGCGTTTGCTTCAAGCTGTTGTTCTAACCAATCCCACGTACCAGCACGTTTCGCTTTTTCGCGAGAAAGCTTGGTTTCACCAAAACCATCTTCAATTGCTTCAACCGTAACATCAACAACATCGCCAACAGAAACTTCTAGTTGGTTGTTTTCGTCCATGAATTGTTTGATAGCAATAGCAGACTCTGATTTCATGCCAGCATCAACATAAACGAAGTCGTTAGTAATGCGTGTAACAGTACCCTTAATTAGGACACCTGGTTGAACAAATGAAGTTTTTAGTGATTCTTCAAAAAGCGAAGCAAAAGATTCCATGTAAAGTCTCGATATCAAGCCGTTGTATTTTAGTGCTTTTTTACAGGATAAAAAGCCAACGGGTCTGGTTAAATTAAACGATAAGCTGCCTGTCAACACATC
The DNA here is from genome assembly GCA_022759035.1 of Thiotrichales bacterium. Taxonomy (GTDB): domain Bacteria; phylum Pseudomonadota; class Gammaproteobacteria; order Thiomicrospirales; family Thiomicrospiraceae. Next base: position 1,971 of record JAEMQD010000171.1, on the reverse strand, counting down.
GTTGGTCAACCCAAGCAACTGCTTGGTTGAATACTTCATCGGGAGACAAATTTGAACTATCAATGATAAGCGCGTCTATTGCTGCTTTAAGTGGCGCAACAGCACGATTGCGATCTCGTTCGTCTCTTTCTCGAATTTCTTTGGTTATCTGGTCAATGTTAGCATCTAACCCTTGGTTTTTCAACTGCTTTATGCGACGTTCCGCACGAACTTCTGGCGTAGCATCTAAAAAAATCTTAGCGCAGGCATTAATAAAGACCACTGTACCCATATCTCGGCCGTCGGCGACTAAGCCAGGCAACCGCGCAAAGTCTTGTTGAAAAGCCAGCAATGCAGTACGCACCGACGGTATTGCTGCCACTTGAGAAGCGAAGGCTGCAACTGTTTCTGTACGAATAGCATCTGTAACATTCTCTGTAGTTAACCAAATCTGTCCATCTTTAAAACTGACTGGCAAATGCCGAGCTAACGCCGTTAGTGCATGTTCATCAGTTAAGATATTGTGTTTATTTGCTGCTAACCCAAGTACGCGATATAAGGCACCACTATCTAGAAAATGGTAACCATAGTGTGCGGACAATCTCGCACACAGGGTCCCTTTTCCAACGCCACTTGGGCCATCAACCGTAATGACTGGCACAAATTGTTCCATTACACAGTTTCCTGCTGAATAGTTAAACCTAGAGAATTTGCAAGTTGCACAAAGCCTGGAAACGAAGTATTAACATTGGCACAATCGTCAATGACAACCTTGCCTGTATCAACACACAAAGCAGCCACAGCGCTTGCCATAGCAATGCGATGATCTCCATGACTTTGTATTGGTGATTTCGTCGCTTTTAATTGCCCACCCTCGATAATGCAACCATCTTCTGTTGGTGTTGCTGTAATACCCATTGCCTGTAACGCTGTAGCCATAACCGCGATACGATCAGATTCTTTTACACGAAGCTCTTCCGCGCCAGTTAAAATGGTTGTGCCTTGCGCGCAGGCTGCCGCAACAAACAATACAGGGAACTCATCAATCGCTAAAGGGACTAGGTGTTCGGGAATATTAATTCCCTTTAATGACGCTGAACGCACTCGAATATCTGCGACGGGTTCACCGCCTACGACCTTTTCATTGCTCAGCGTAATGTCTGCCCCCATAAGACGCAAAATATCAATAACGCCAGTACGAGTTGGGTTAATACCAACGTGTTCTAATACAACGTCCGATCCCGTTGCGATGGTCGCTGCCACCATAAAAAAAGCTGCTGATGATATGTCTGCAGGCACATCAATATCGGTTGCGACCAACTTTCCGCCACCAACAAGTGACATACGATTCCCTTCTGTTTTAACATCGTAACCAAAACCACGCAACATGCGTTCAGTATGATCACGCGTCGGCGCGGGTTCAACTACCGTCGTTTCACCTTCTGCATATAGGCCAGCAAGCAAAATGCAAGATTTTACCTGGGCAGATGCCATAGGTAAGGCGTAATTAATCCCCTTCATTGCCGAACCACCATGAATAACAAGTGGCGGCAGCCCTTTTTCGCCTTGGCTATCAACATGGGCTCCCATGAGAGACAAAGGCGTCGTTACCCGCTTCATGGGGCGCTTAGACAATGATGCATCACCAACTAGGGTCGTATCGAAAGATTGACCAGCTAAAATACCAGACATCAATCGCATTGCTGTGCCAGAGTTACCCATATCTAATGGCGCACCCGGCGCTTTTAGTCCACGTAAACCAACGCCATGTACAGTAACGTTGCCATTCGTTGGCCCTTCAATGTGCACACCCATTGCCTTAAATGCCTTCAAGGTATTCAGACTGTCTTCACCTTCTAAAAATCCTGTTACCTTGGTTGTTCCTTCAGCTAAAGCACCTAACATAATACTACGATGAGAAATGGATTTATCTCCAGCCACTCGTGCTTTGCCTTTTAAAACACCGCCAGCTTCGGCAATGTAACGAATATT
>JAEMQD010000038.1 GCA_022759035.1 Thiotrichales bacterium | reverse complement strand
GCTGCGAAAGCAGAAGGCGCTGCAACAGCAGCAGCGATAGCGATAGCTAAAATATTCTTGTTCATAGGATTTCCTTTATAGATTCCAACAATTTTCGAGTTAGACAGGAGTGTCTTTCTCAACCACGGTGCAAGTCTACAACATAATTTTGCAACTTTGCAACACTTTTTTGTGTTTTTTATCACTTATTTTTATTTTTGTTGTTTTTTTGCAACAAAAACTTTTACTAAGCAAAAAAGAAGTTCCATAACAGGGTCAGGTTTAAGCCAATAATCATCGCGACAATCACTGCGGTTAACCAAGTTAACCATAACGGGTTAACAAAAGCCCCCATTAACCGCGCATCTTTTGTCATCATCCATAACGGCACTAAAGCAAACGGCAATTGCAAACTCAGCACGACTTGGCTCAATACTAATAATTGTGCTGTGCCATGTGCGCCAAACCACCAAGCCACCAAAACAGCAGGTACAATCGCCAAACCACGCGTCAATAAGCGACGCTGCCAAGCAGGCAAGCGCACATTTAAAAACCCTTCCATCACCACCTGGCCTGCTAAGGTTGCTGTTAGCGTGGCATTTTGCCCAGAAGCCAACAAAGCAATGGCAAATAATGTAGAAGCCAAGCCTGCACCCAACATGGGCGAGAGTAATTGATAAGCATCTTGAATTTCTGCCACATCGGTTTTGCCATTCACATGAAACACCGAGGCAGCCAGCACCACAATGGCTGCGTTAATAAAAAAGGCAAAGGTTAAAGCAAGCACTGTGTCTATGGTGGCATAGCGTATCGCTTCTTGTTTTGCGGGCAAGGTGTCGGCAAAAGCGCGTGTTTGTACTAAGGCGGAATGCAAGTAAAGATTGTGCGGCATAATCGTCGCCCCCAAAATACCCAGCGCCAAATACAACATATCCTTTTCAGCAAACAAACTGCTACTTGGCACTAAGCCTGTAGCCGCTTGCGTCCAATTCGGTTGCGATAACCATAGTTCTATCGCGAAACAGAAACTAATACTGGTCATTAAAGTAATAACAACCGCTTCAATTAAGCGAAAACCACGTTGCTGCAACAATAACAGCAAAAAAACATCAAATACGGTAAGTAAGATACCGACAACCATCGGAATATCGAACAACAAGTTCAGCGCAATCGCACTACCTAACAATTCAGCTAAATCGGTAGCAATGACGGCCAACTCTGCCATTAACCACAATCCCCAAGCGGTACGAGCGCTATAACGCGTGCGGCACAATTGCGCCAAATCTTTACCTGTAGCAATACCAAGGCGCGCAGTCAAAACCTGTAGCACCATCGCCATTAAACTGGCGATTAATACCACAGATAGCAAGCTATAACCATAAGCCGAGCCTGCTGCCAAGCCTGTCGCCCAATTACCTGGGTCCATATAACCCACTGCTACCAGGAAAGCAGGCCCCATAAACACCCACGCACGCCGCATCCCCGCGCTAGGCAAAGACACCGAGCGATGCGATTCGGGCAAACTAACTGGATGAGATGATGACATAATTCGCCTAACCAACCTGATAACTTATGTCCACTTATTGTACAGCCTCGCAACGATTGAAGCCAATCAAGCCAAGCATTTTGATGTTGGGTTTTTAGAAGCACCCCGATATAATAGGCGTTTATAAATTATGATGATGTGATGAAACTATGACAGCACAAGTTGGCATTATTATGGGTTCTCAGTCGGATTGGCCGACCATGCAGCAAGCAGCCATGATATTAGCATCGTTTGGCATTGCCTACGAAACCAAAGTGGTTTCCGCACATCGCACCCCTGACTTACTCGTTGACTATGCTAAATCGGCAGCGCATCGTGGCTTAAAGGTCATTATTGCAGGTGCAGGCGGTGCAGCGCACTTACCTGGCATGGTTGCGAGCATGACCCGCCTTCCTGTGTTAGGCGTTCCTGTGCAATCTAAAGCCTTATCTGGTTGGGATTCATTACTCTCTATTGTACAAATGCCAGGCGGCGTTCCTGTTGCCACCTTAGCCATTGGCGATGCTGGTGCAAAAAACGCTGGCATTTTAGCCGCACAAATTCTCGGCACGACGGATGCGGCAATTGCTATTAAGCTAGATGCTTTCCGTCAAGCACAAACCGATGCCGTACTCGCACAACCGAGTCCAAGTCTATGAGTGTTGGTCCTGTCATTGGTATTATCGGCGCAGGTCAACTTGGCCGAATGCTGGCATTAGCAGGCACCCGCTTGGGCGCGCGCTTTGCCTTTTATGAAGACGTCCCTAGCACCACGGCGCACACACTTGGGCCTTGTTTCGCTCAAGACCAACTCGATGCTTTTATTGATACGGTCGATGTGGTGACCTTTGAGTCAGAAAACACGCCAATTGCTTTGATTGAACGCATTAGTCAACGCAAACCCGTTATGCCGAATGCCACAGCGCTGTTTACGGCACAACATCGTGGTCGGGAAAAAACCTTATTTCGCACACTAGGCATTGAAACAGCCCCATTTATGATTGTTGATAGCTTAGCTGCCTTGCACGAAGCTGTCGCAACAATCGGCTTGCCTGCCGTGTTAAAAACAACAACCGAGGGCTATGATGGCAAAGGTCAAGCGGTATTGCGTCATGCCGATGATGTGCTTGAAGCATGGCAACGCATTGGCGGTCGTGAGCTTATTTTAGAAGGCTTTGTGCAATTTAACCGAGAGCTTTCTATTATTGCCGCCCGTAGCCGTACTGGCGATATCGTTTTTTATCCACTGGTTGAAAACACCCATATTGATGGCATATTACGCCTAACACTCGCACCTGCACCAGCGCTAAGCAACACATTAACCCAACAAGCACAAGCGGCCATTTCAGCCGTTATGACAAAATTGGATTATGTTGGCGTACTCGCTTTAGAGTTATTTGACACAGACCACGGCTTGGTTGCCAATGAAATGGCACCGCGTGTGCATAATTCTGGTCATTGGAGTCAAGATGGGGCGTGGACAGACCAGTTCGAAAATCATTGCCGTGCATTGCTCGATTTACCTTTAGGTGATGCAGGCATGGAAGAACCTTGCGCTGCTATGATTAACCTTATTGGTGAGTTGGGTGACTGGCAAAGCACGCTCAGTATCCCACATGCCAAAGTGCATTTATATGACAAAGCACCTCGTCCAGGACGCAAGCTAGGACACATTAATATCACCGCAACAACAAGTGACAATTTAATGGGTTATATTGAACAGGTTAAAAAGCGGGTTAACGCATTGTAGCCCATCCATCAGCACCAATAAAAACCACAATGGGTAGGAACTCTAAAAACAAGCGAAGCAAGGTTTTTAGAGGTTCCCTATATTACAACTGACCAATATCCGCAACTAGGCTAAACAACTGGTTCGCTGTCGCTAACAATGCCATACGATTTTGGCGCAAAGCTAGGTCTTCAACATTCACCATAACATGGGTAAAGAAATCATCCGCTGGGCTGCGCAACTTAGCCAATACTTGCAATACCGCTGCATAATCACCACGAGCATAAGCTTGTTGAGCACTGACTTCCACTTCGCACAAGGCTAACCACAAAGTACGTTCTGCGGCATCTTGCAACAAAGTTTCATTAACACTAAAGGTATTAGTCTCTTCTGCCGACTTTTTAAGAATATTACCAATACGCTTATTGGCCGCAGCCAATGCTTCAGCCTCTGGTAATTGGCTAAAGCGAGCGACCGCCTGCAATCGACGCCAAAAATCGAGCGGCTTGGCAACGCCTACCGCGCTAACTGCTTCAAACCACTCTGGTTTGAAGCCTGCATCGACAGCATAGCCTTTAAAGCGCGCCATCAAAAATGCCACGATTTGATGCACTAATGCATCATCTGCTAGACGTCCATATTGTGCCAATGCCGAGCGCACCCACACATCTAAATCTAAATTCAGTTCGGATTCAACACAAATGCGCACAATGCCTAAGGCCGCACGACGCAACGCAAAAGGATCTTTATCGCCTGTTGGAATTAACCCTGCCGCAAAAATACCCGTTAGCGTATCCAGCTTATCTGCCAAAGCAACCGCCTGAGCAACAGAATTAGTTGGAATGGCTGCACCGCCACCTTTTGGCCAATAATGCTGTTCGATAGCATAGGCGACATCAACATCTTCTTTCGCTTGTAATGCGTAATAACGCCCCATAATGCCTTGTAGTTCTGGGAACTCGCCAACCATCGCGGACATTAAGTCACATTTGGCAAGGCGCGCGCCGCGCGCCGCCAATTCTGGAGACGAGCCAATCGCTTTGGCAATCGCTGCCGACAAGGTTTCGATGCGCTCAACCTTATCGAACACACTACCCAAATCTTTTTGGAAAATAACCGTTTTTAAACTATGTAGCCAACTTTCCATTGGATGCTTTAAGTCTTGCTGCCAGAAAAAACGTGCGTCAGATAAGCGAGGACGAACTACCTTTTCATTGCCTTCGCGCACTTGCGCAACATCAGCACTATCAATATTAGCAATTACAATAAACACTGGCGTTAACTTGCCTTGAGCATCTATCGTATGGAAGTATTTTTGGTTCGCCTTCATGGTCGAAATCAAACACTCTTGTGGCACTTGCAAAAAATCTTCTTCAAAGCGACAAACAACAGCACTAGGCCATTCTACAAGCGCAGCAACCTCTTCTACGAGCGCTGGATCAATTTCTGCAACAACGCCCGCATCTTTAGCCGTCGCAGTCACCAAGTCAACAATCATATCGATGCGTGCCTGAAAACTAGCCACAACAAAAGCCTGACTTAATGTTTGTTCGTAAGCATCTGGCCGCGTTAACAACACCAACTCGGGGTGATGAACACGATGTCCTACCGATACTTGACCAGAAACCACGCCTAAAATCGTGCAAGGCAACACATCGTCACCCAAAATCAAGCTCACACGTTTAACTGGACGAACAAACTCTGCCGTACCCGCCCCCCAACGCATTCTTTTAGGAATGGGCAAATCAGCCAAGGCTTTTTCAACCATCGCTGGTAATAAGTCGCGCGTGTGTCCGCCAGGAATAACTTGCTTCACTGCCATCCAAACACCTTTAGGCGTTTCTATCTCGATCAAATCACTAACCGCAACACCATTGGTACGCGCAAAGCCTGCTAACGCCTTACTTGGGTTACCGTCTTGATCGAAGGCTTGTGCTTTGGGAGGACCTTGACGCTCTTGCACCCGATCTTCTTGCTGTAATTGCAAGTCGCGCACACGCACCGCCAAGCGACGCGGTGTTGCAAAGGGCTCAACCGCACCAAAACTTAATGAAGCGGCGGTCAATTGCGTTTGAATACCTTCTGCAAAAGCAAGCATGAGTTTACGTAACGCTTTCGGTGGTAACTCTTCAGTAACAATTTCAACTAAAAAATCTGCTTTCATCTTTATTCTCCTGCTCCTGCCTTGCACATTGGAAAGCCCAAAGCCGCTCGACGGGCAACATAAGCCTCTGCCACTTGACGCGCCATCGCACGCACACGACCAATAAAGCGTTGACGCTCTGTTACTGAAATTGCCTTTCTGGCATCTAATAAATTAAAACTATGCGATGCTTGTACGACTTGCTCATAAGCTGGCAAGGGCAAGTTTTGACTAATCAAACAATTAAAAGCGCTTTCGCAATCATCAAATGCTTTAAAAAGCACATCGATATTCGCGTGTTCAAAATTATAGGTCGACATTTCCACTTCATTTTGATGAAACACATCACCATAAGTCACTTTACCTTGCGGTCCTTCTACCCAAGTAAGGTCATATACGCTGTCGACACCCTGTAAATACATGGCAATGCGCTCTAACCCGTAGGTAATTTCACCTGATACCGGACGACACTCTAAACCGCCAACTTGTTGGAAATAAGTGAACTGCGTTACTTCCATACCGTTCAACCACACTTCCCAACCTAAACCCCAAGCGCCCAAAGTGGGCGACTCCCAATTGTCTTCAACAAAACGAATATCGTGCACTTTGCGGTCAACACCCATCATTTCCAGCGATTGCAAATATAAGTCTTGAATATTGTCTGGTGATGGTTTCAACAACACTTGAAACTGATAATAATGTTGTAAGCGATTAGGATTTTCGCCATAACGCCCATCGGTAGGACGACGACATGGCTGTACATAAGCGGTACGCCAAGGCTCTGGCCCTAAAGCGCGCAAAAAGGTAGCCGAGTGAAAGGTTCCTGCCCCCATAGGCATATCGTAAGGCTGAATCAGCACACAACCCTGGTGTGCCCAAAATTCTTGCAAGGCAGCAATTAACCCTTGAAAGGTCTTAATATTATGCTTAGGGGTAACAGATGACACGATACGTCTCCAACTATAAGACAAAAACAGGTGGCTATTCTATCACATCACTACTGCTTGGCGATGAGATGATCGGTTTCTACTATAGCCTGTGTTTTCTTTGCACGAAAAACAATTAAGCGATATAATGCCGCATTAATTGTCCAAACATAGGTTACCCCTGCATGATGGCACAGCTTACCCTAATCAAGAATTCCAAAAAAATTATTCATGGCCTTATCGTTGGCAGCGCGTTTACCCTAGGCGGCTTAACCGCTTTTGTTTCATTACCAATCGAAGCCAACTTGCCGACGCAAACCTTTACCCTACCTCTGCCAGCGTTATCTGCCCAGCTCGATACTTTAGATAACAACGAGCAGCATGAACTGGTTAGCCAATGGATTGAAATTAAAAACGGCGATAGCTTAGGCGTGATTATGGAACGCGCTGGTGTTGGCGCAAGCGTTGCCGCACAACTATCTGCTAGTCCAAATGGTGAACAGTTCCACAAACTGCGTCCTGGCACACATATGGAACTAAAGTTTGACGAAAACAACCAATTAGTTGCGCTAAACTATCACTTCTCGAACTTAAATATTGTGACGGCAGAACGTACTGACAATGGTTTTTCTGTACAACAAATTATTAAACCTGTCGAAAGCCAAATCGTTAGCTATACAGGCAACATCGAAAACTCACTTTTCTTAGATGGTCGCAAAGCGGGTATGCAAGCACAGCAAATCATGGACATGGCAGATGTTTTTGCGTGGGACATCGACTTTGGTCGTGAATTGCAACCAGGCAATACCTTTAATGCTGTTTTTGAAGTCCCTTATGCCGATGGTCAGCCTGTCGGTAGTGGTAAATTACTTGCTGCACGCATTATGATTGGCAAATCGGAACACACTGCCTTTTTGCATAAAGAAGGTGGCGCTCGCGCCTACTACGACAAAAACGGTAATAGCTTGCGCAAGGCCTTCAACCGCAACCCAGTAGATTATGTACGCATTACCTCTGGCTTTACCAAAGCACGTTATCACCCAGTGCTACACGAGATGCGCGCCCACAAAGGCGTTGACTATGGCGCACCAATTGGCACGCCAGTACATGCAACAGGTGATGGTAAAATTACGATGAAGGGCTGGGGTAACGGCTACGGCAACATGATTACCATTCAACATGGTGCTACTTATTCGACGGTTTATGGTCATTTATCTCGTTTTGCGAGCAACATCCAAGCGGGTAGCTATGTGAAACAAGGCGAAGTGATTGGTTACGTCGGGATGACTGGCTTAGCAACAGGTCCTCACTTACATTACGAATTCCGCATTAATGGTCAACACGTTGATCCGCTCGGTGTGAAATTTACTGAAGCTGTTCCAATCGCGGCTAAAGAAAAGCCAAGCTTCTTAAAAGAAGTTGCCACATTAACAGAGCGGATGAATACGCCTGTATTAGATGACGCCAACATGGTTGCCACTACCGACAAAGATGAGGCAGACAAAGCCGCTTTACAAGCAGCGGCTGCCGACATTGATTTCGAATAAGTAGGCAGGGCTAAAGCCTTATGTTAACACTGGGCGTTCTATCGGGCACCAGTGTTGATGCTATTGATGTTGCCCTCGTTGACTGGCAACCGTCGCAACCCAAGCTTATTGCTTACGAGGCTTACCCTTGGCCCGAACAATTAGCGACACAATTACTCAATCTACCCGAACAGCAGCACGTCGATTTGTCCACATTTGGCAAGTTACATAGTGCATGCGGTTTGGCATTCTCCGATGCGATTAATCGCTTTATTACGCATATTGACATCGAAAAAACATCCATTGTGGCAATTGGGAGCCATGGGCAAACGGTTTGGCATGCGCCACAAGGTGCAACGCCTTTTAGTTTGCAAATCGGTCATCCAGCCATCATCGCAAAAACAACAGGCATCGCCGTCGCGGCAGATTTTCGTATGGATGATATCGCCTTGGGCGGTCAAGGCGCACCACTCGCGCCAGCTTTTCATCGCGAACTTTTTGCGCAACAAAAAAATACCATTGGTATGTTAAATTTAGGTGGCATGGCTAACCTAACGGTGATTACCCCAACACATACCTTCGGATTTGACACTGGACCAGCCAACACGTTATTAGATGCTTGGTATCGTCACCATCACAATCATACGGGATATGATCATAACGGCACATGGGCAGCCAGCGCACGCTATGATACTGAGTTGCTCGACTTACTACTTGCCCACCCCTACTTTAGCCAAACCGCACCAAAGAGCACTGGAAGAGAGGATTTTTCACTCGACTGGTTAATCGCACAGCTCAACAAACTACCCGCTTCTTTATCACCTGCCATAGTACAAAGCACCTTGCTACAATTCAGCGTTGAAAGCATTGCACTTGCTGTGCTTGATCATATAAAAGCAGGGACAATTTGGCTATGCGGTGGTGGGACTTATAATCTTGAATTTACAAACCGACTGATGCAAAGGCTGCCTTCACATCAACTACTGGCAACAGAACAGGCTGGCTATGCTGCCTCAACCATCGAGGCAATGCTATTTGCTTGGTTAGCAAAGCAACGCGTTCTAACACAACCAGTCGATTTAACCGACATTACTGGCGCTAGTCGTCCAGCTATTTTAGGCGGCCTTTGGTTACCCTAATTAGCGCTCCGACATCATCACATAATGACGATTAGACTCACCTTGATAAATTTGTGTTGGGCGATAAATTTTATTTTTCTTGAGTTGCTCATGCCAGTGCGCCAGCCAGCCAGCAGCGCGAGAAACAGCAAAAATCGGCGTGAAAGAAGCTGGATCAAATCCCATTTCACGATATAAAATGCCTGAATAAAAATCGACATTTGGAAAAACGCCTTTATGCGCTAATAACTCTTTACATACCTCTTCGACCACTAAGGCTATTTCAAACAGCTTACTTAACTTACCACCCTTATCGAGCAGATGTGTTTGAATCAATTGCTGTAAAATCGCTGCACGTGGATCTTTTGTCTTATATTCTCTGTGTCCCATCCCCCAAATCACTTGTTTATTCGCCAAGCGATTTTCAATGTAAGCACGAACATTCTCAGGCTCAGCGATTTCTTCTAACATGGCAATGACCTTTTCATTGGCTGCACCATGTAGTGGCCCAGATAAGGAACCAATCGCTGACGAAACCACAGAACATGGATTCGCTAAAGTAGAACCCGTCACCAACGCTGTAAAGGTAGAAGCGTTAATGGTGTGTTCAGCATGCAAAATCAAACAGGCATCTAGTAAGCGCTCCCATACAGGATCTGGCTCTTTACCAGACAACATATACAACATATTACCTGCATAAGATAAGTCTTTTCTTGGTGGAATAGGGTCGTAACCATAGCGCAAATGCTCCCACATCGCTACCAACGTACCCATGTGTGCAAGAATATTCTCGGAAACTTCCCGAATATAGGTTGCATCATTTTCATCGCCAGCCATATAGGCAGTAGAAGGGTAAAAGCTCGCCATCGATGCCATCACCGTTTGCAGCATATGCATTGGATGCGTAGTTGCAGGTAAACACTTCATTAAAGAACGAATGTTATACTTAACGCGACGATTTTCACCTAACTTACATTTAAAACGCGTCAGCTCTGCTGCGGAGGGTAACTCTCCCGTCAACAACAACAGTGAGGTTTCTTCAAACGAAGAGTGCAATGCCAACTCGGCAATAGAATAACCCCGATAAGTAAGTACGCCCGCTTGACCATCAATATAAGAAATACTCGATTCTGTAGCGGGAACACCTGCTAAACCAGGAACATAAGCCATTGTCATGACACTACACCAACCTTGTTAAACACTAAACGAAGAACCACAACCACAGGTCGAAGTCGCATTCGGATTTTCAATGACAAATCGCGCGCCCGATAAGTCTTCTAAGTAGTCAATTTTAGCACCTGCTAAATACTGAAAACTCATCGAATCAATTAGCAGCTGAACACCCTCTTTTTCAACTGTCGTATCATCTTCATTCACATTCGGATCAAAAGTAAAACCATACTGAAAACCAGAACAACCACCACCGGTAATATACACGCGCAATTTTAAATCTGGATTGTTTTCTTCTACCAACAGGCTTTTCACTTTTGCAGCGGCATTGTCGGTAAAGTTAACTGGAACAAAAGCTTCGCTCATAATGCTGCCCTCGATATTTAAGGAAATTTCTAAAAACCTCGCTTCGCGCGTTTTTAGATTTTCCAAGTTTGTTTTTTAGCTGAAAGAAGGGATTTAATCAATAGGTTACCTGCCATTTTTCGTAACTCCTTCCTCCAGACCTCCTACCCATTGGGTTTTTAGAGGCGCCCTTAATTTATAGTTTGTATTCTAACACGAACTGCACGGCAGATTACGGCAAGAGCGCAATCGTATCTAACCCCATTGACTCAGGCAGGCCAAACAAAATATTCATATTCTGCACAGCTTGTCCTGCCGCACCCTTTGTCAAATTATCAATGACTGAGGTAACCACAACCTTATTGCGTCCTTGTGGACGATAAACAGCCAAACGACAACGATTGGTCCCCTTTACAGTGCGCGTTTCTGGGCTGCTGCCTGCAGGCATAACGTCAACAAAAGGCTCATTAGCATAATGCGTTTCAAATAGCTTTTGTAGTGCATCAATGCTAATATCTTGCGTTAAATTAGCGTACACGCTGACTTCGATACCGCGAATCATTGGTAGTAGATGCGGCACAAAAGTCACTTGTACGGGTTGACCCGCAATGACAGATAAGCGTGCTTCGATTTCTGGCAAATGGCGATGACCATTCACACCATAAGCTTTAAAACTATCATAAGTTTCCGCAAAGAGCATATCGACCTTAGCTGCGCGCCCAGCACCAGAAATCCCTGATTTGGCATCGACAACAATGTCAGTTACATCAATCAATTGATTGGTTAACAACGGAATTAACGCCAATTGTGTTGCCGTTGGATAACAGCCAGGATTGCCAACAATCATCGCACCTGCAATTTCTGCGCGATGCGCTTCTGGCAAACCATAAACCGAGTTTGGCACTAACGCAGGCGCAGGATGTGCATGACCATACCATTTTTCCCAGACAGCAAGGTCTTGCAAGCGAAAATCTGCTGCCAAGTCGATCACTTTAACACCTGCTGCCACCAATTTCTCTGCTTGCGCTGCCGCAACACCATGCGGCGTCGCGAAGAAAACCACGTCACATTGTGTTAACTGTGCATCATCTGGTGTAGAAAATACCATGGCTAATTCGCCACGCAAGCTTGGAAAAAGTTGCGACACGGGCATACCTGCCTCGCCGCGCGAAGTGATAGCAACAACGTCAGCCTGCGGGTGGCGAGCTAATAAACGTAACAGCTCAGACCCAGTATAACCTGTACCACCAACAATACCGACTTTAAGCTTACCCGACATAAGACCTCTTCACAGAATATACAAGGTTAAAGGAGAAAAGATACCGCAGCGCTCGCACACTTTCAAGTCTTGTAGCAAGATAATAATCACGCTACCCAATTTGCATAGTGCATCAACTGAGTTTTAGCCAAAAAGCCAATGCAATAGCTGATAAACAAAGACCGCCGCCAACCAAGCCAAACTGAGCGACCATGCAAGCGAAGATAACATTAGACGCCAGCCGCCCTCTTGCCTTAAAACAGACAAAGTGGCTAAACAAGGCGTGTACAATAGCACAAAAACCATTAAAGCAATCGCAGAAATCGGACTAATTGAAGACGCCACTGCACCAGCTAAACCAGCATCAGAAACCCCTAATAGCACCATCAATCCGCCGAGAACGACTTCTTTGGCAACCAAACCAAACAACAAAGCCAAAACATACAAATGTGGCAACCCCATTGGCGAGAAAATAGGCGCCAACCAACTCGAAAGTTGTGCTGCATAGCTAGATGTATCACCTGCGGTAACACCAATAGGCAAATTCAGTAATAGCCACAACGCCACAACACCAAAAATAATCAACCCACTAGCACGACGTACAAATTCACGCACCTCATGTATCGCTGCCCGCAAAGCCATCGACCAATGGGGTATACGATAGGCTGGCATTTCGATGACCACAGGATGCAAACTAACACTTGCTGGCATTACTTTTTGCCCCAACCACGCGGTAAGTAAGGCAGCAAGCACCGACATCGCATACATTGCCAACACAACAAAAGCCGCCTGCCAAGGTGCAAATAAAGCCGCCGCAATGAATACAAACACTTGTAAGCGCGCGGAACACAACGAAAAAGGCAGCATCATCTGTGTTAATAAACGAATACGTCGATCAGGAATAATGCGCGCACCTAAAATAGCTGGCACATTACAACCCATGCCCATAACCGTTAATACGAGCGATCGCCCTTCTAAACCAAAGCGCGCCATTAATCCATCTGCTAAAAAAGCCATCCGTGCTAAATAGCCACTATCGTTCAAACTCGCCAACAAGAAAAAGAAAATACCAACCAAGGGGACAAAACTAACCAGCGTGGCAACGCCGTTATATAGGCCATCGAGCAACAAGCTAGAGATCCAAGGCGAAGCACCCGCTAACAAGGGCTGTAAGATACTTTGCTGTAACCAATCAAAGCCATCTGCCAACCAACTTTGCATGCCGCCACCCAACCAAAAGACAGCTTGAAACAAAACAACCATCATGAGTGCAAATAAAGGCAATCCCCAGACAGGATGCAAAAACAAGGCATCCAATCGTTCACTAACACTATCTGACAGTAATGAAGGCGCATGCCATACCTCATCTAACCATTGTGAATGGCGCGCTAAAGCTGGCTGATTAACTTGTTTTGGCTCGACAAGGAACTGGCAAACGGTCTCTTGAATTGCGCTAACACCACCGCCATCACGCCCACTCACTTGCAAGACAGGAATGCCTAACTGTGTTTGCAGTCTGTGACTGTCGATTTGAATACCGAGTCTTTTGGCTTCATCTATTTGGTTGATTAGGACAACGACGGGTAAATGACGCATTAACAAAGCATGCAACAGCGCTATCTGCTTAGGCAAATGCACGGCATCAAGCACCACTAACCAGACATCTGCTCGGGTTTTATCAACAAGTTGCTGGGCAATCTTTTCATCTTCGCTGCCACCATTCAATGCATAAAAACCTGGCAAGTCTAAAACTTCCAGCATCTTCCCGCACCATAGCACTTTTGCTTGGTTAACTGATACCGTCATCCCCGCCCAATTACCCACGGGAACATATACACCTGTAACACGAGCGAACAACGAGGACTTGCCCACATTTGGTGGGCCAATAAAAGCGATGCGCTGCATGATTAATGTATTAAAAAGAAAAACAGAACAGTCACCCTAATGTTTAAGGCAACTTACGGACACGAATTTTTTGCGCATCTTGATGGCGCACCATAAGATAAGTCGCACCAGCGCGTAGCATCATTGGACCGGCGCCATTGCTTCTACGAACAACCGACACTTCTTGACCCACGCCCAAGCCCATCGCTTGGAGTCGGAGGCGCGATTCTGCTTCAAACGCGATGTCTTCAATAGCTGCTTTTACGCCATTTGCCAATGCATCGAGCCACATACGCCACCCCCACTAATCACTATTTCCTGACGACAATATACCATAAAGCAACTAGGCAATAAAGCGAAATAAGAAAGATTTTTATTCGCCTTCCGTTTGTGCCGTCGTTTTACGCTTACGCGTAACCTTAGGTGCCGCTGCTGAGCTTGGTGTTTCTGTTTTTGACGCAGCTTTTTTCGTCGTTGCTTTTGCTTTGGTTGCGGTTTTTTTAGGCGCGCTTTCTGATGTTACGGAAACAGCAGCAGCCTTTTTAGTGGTTGTTTTCGATGCGGCTTTCTTGGCAGCTGGTGCTGCTTTTTTACCGCGCCCTCTTATCGGCTTGCTCGGCGTCTCTGCTAAACGACGCAAACATTCTTCCAAGGTTAAATCGTGCGGGTTTTCTGTTTTCGCAATCTTTGCATTAATCTTGTTTACCGTATCGGCAATGTAAGGTCCCCACTGACCATTGAGAATTTGAATATCACTTCCTTCAAACTTCTTCACTACCTTGTTGGCCTCTTGTTCCAACTTGGCTTGCACCAAGGCACTTGCCTCTTCCAAGGTAATGTCTAACGGGTCAAAGCCTTTTAAAGTGACATTTAACTTACCCGCTTGAATATACAACCCAAAAGGACCGCGTTTTACCACCAAAGGCGTCCCTGCCTCTACTGCAAACAGGGTTCCATCAGCACTATAAGCAGACAATATGTCGGTTGTGTTGCCTAGGTCTCTTGGTAATTTGAATAAGTCCAATGCCTCTTCTAGCTTAATGGTGTCCATGCGTTGCGTGTTGCGTAGGCTCGCATAAGCAGGCTTTTCGCCCGTCTCTTCTTCATTACCACCAAGTTGCGCAAACGCCCCAAAACGCCCCATGCGAACTGAAACGGGCTTACCACTCACAGGATCAACCCCTAGCACGCGCGCCTGTGAAACTTCTGCCCGAGAAATATTTTCCGCTGCCTCAACTTGCGCGTGGAAAGGCGCATAAAACTGCGCCACCGTTTCACGCCATTCGGCTTTGCCTTCGGCCACGGTATCAAATCGATCTTCCATGCGCGCAGTAAACTGATAATCAATCACTTCGGGAAAGTGCGCAATTAAGAAATCCGTCACAATACCTGCAATATCCGTTGGGAAAAGCTTATTTTTTTCACTGCCCGTGATCTCTGTTTGTGTCGTTTTAGTGACTTGTCCACTTTCTAACGCCAATAACACGAGCTGTCGAGGCGTACCCTCTCGATCTTCTTTAACCACATAACCGCGATCTTGCACGGTCGAAATCGTTGGTGCATAAGTAGACGGACGACCAATACCCATCTCTTCTAGTGCTTTTACCAGCGCTGCCTCATGAAAACGTGCTGGCGGACGAGAAAAAGTTTCTTTAGCCATTGCTGCTTGTAGTTGGATCGTTTGCCCAACCTGCATCGGCGGTAAACGTCCTTCGTCTTTGTCGTCATCTTCGCTGCGATCATCATAAGCACGGATAAAACCGTCGAATAACAACACTTCACCTTTGGCAATTAAGGCTTCGTTAGGCAACGCACTGATTGTAATTTCAGCGGTTGTACGTTCAAACTTGGCATCGCTCATTTGACTGGCCAAGGTGCGCTGCCAAATAAGCTGATATAACCGCTGCTCATTGCGTTCACCATCTACCATGTCTTTCGATAAATCGGTAGGACGAATGGCCTCATGCGCTTCTTGCGCACCAGCAGACTTCGTTTTGTATTTGCGTACTTGATGATATTCAGCACCGAAGCGCTCACGAATCACATTCCCAGCCTGCCCCAAGGCAATGTCCGATAAATTAACCGAATCGGTACGCATGTAAGTAATTTTCCCCGACTCGTACAAACGCTGTGCAACGCTCATGGTTTGCTTAACCGAAAAACCCAATTTTTGCGCCGCCTCTTGCTGTAGTGTCGAGGTGGTAAAAGGCGGACGCGGACTACGACTCGCAGGCTTTGCTTCTAACCCTGCCACCGTAAAGGTCGACTTCGCCAATGCTTGTAAAAACTGTTCAGCCGCTGCTTGATCTGCCAAATCCTTATTTCTTTTCGCCGCAAAAGCAAGGTTATCTGCTAGTAAACTCGCCGTTAAGCGAAAGCTTGCTTGTGGCTGAAATGCCTGAATTTCGCGTTCGCGCTCTACAATCAGACGGACTGCTACCGATTGCACCCGACCAGCGGACAAACCAGTTCTAACTTTTTTCCACAATACGGGGGATAACTCAAAACCCACTAAGCGATCGACGACACGGCGCGCTTGTTGCGCATCCACCAAATGAAGGTCCAGCGTTCGTGGATGGCTCACCGCATGTTCAATCGCTGGCTTGGTAATTTCATGAAAAACAATACGTTTTGTCGAATCCACAGGCAAACTTAATGCCTGAGCCAAATGCCAGGCAATCGCCTCTCCCTCTCTGTCCTCGTCCGTTGCCAACCACACAGTATCTGCTGTTTTGGCTAACTTTTTTAGCTCGCTCACTACCGTTTTTTTATCTGCGGATACTTCGTAAGCTGGCGTAAAACTTGTCAAGTCGATTCCCATGCCCTTTTTGGGCAAGTCGCGAATATGCCCAAAACTTGAACGCACCGTAAAATCTTTACCAAGATATTTCTCAATCGTTTTTGCCTTGGCTGGTGACTCAACGATAACAAGATGTTTCATTTATTTCGCTCCCCTTTAGCGGATACGGGCAACTTTGTTGCCGCCATATATTTCCACGCTATCAGAGATTTCAAGTTCCATCAAGAGGGAAGCGAAATCTGCGGCATGAATTTGTAGTTGTTGGATGAGGCTATCAGCATGAATCGGATCATAGGGAATTTGCGCCAATAGCTTGGCCGCTGCTTCGGATAACACAACCGATGCCGCGCTATTGCAGGGCGATTCTGCTTGCAGATAAGTGCGTAGTTGTGGTGCCAATTCGGTCAACACATCTTGCACTGTTTCTGTTAACTTTGCTTGCCCTTTTTTTATTAAGCTATGACAACCTTTGGATAACGGATTGTGAATGGAACCAGGAATCGCAAAAACCTCTCGTCCCTGCTCTAAGGCCAAACGTGCCGTAATTAATGAACCAGAAGCATCTGCTGCCTCCACCACCAACACCCCAAGCGCGATACCCGAAATAATGCGATTGCGCTGGGGAAAGTGCCAGGTGTTCGCGCGCGAACCCAACGGAAACTCGCTAACAATCGCACCGTTATTTAAAATGGCTTCAGCAAGCGATTTATTGCGTGCAGGGTACACCAAATCGACACCTGTACCGACAACCGCAATCGTCTGCCCGCCCTCTGCTGCTAATGCGCCAGCATGGGCTGCAGCGTCGATACCTCCAGCTAAACCACTGGTAATTGCGACACCAGAGGTTGCCAATCCTTGTGCAAAATCAAAAGCGATTTTATTCCCACCCGTTGTGGCATTACGACTACCGACAATAGCAACTTGAGGTTCTGCCAAAACGGAAAGGCTACCGCGCACCCAAAGCAAAGGCGGCAAATCGTCAATGTGCGCTAATTGCTTAGGATAATCTGCCATATCCCACCATAGCAGATGATGTTGATCTGGTTGGCGCGCTTGCCATTCCAGTTGCAAATCTACCTGTTGCCACAACAAATTCTGCAAGCCTTGCTGAACTTGGCTCGTTAAGCCCCATGCTTGCCATTGCGTCTTACCGCTAGCAATTACTGCCTCTGCCGAACCTGCGCGCTGGACTAGCTCAATAAATCCTTTGCGCCCCAATCCTGGGCAAAGATGCAAGGCAAGCCGAGCCCGATTTTCTGCCATTGTCACCATTCGCCGTGTGTCCTTCGCTGTTTTAGACTACTTTTGACATATAATAATCAAAAAATAGCTTGTGAAAAGGAAAAATTTCCTATGTTGCTGGACATTGTCCTACATCCAGATGAACGGTTGCGTACGCGTTGTACTCCCGTAACTGAAATGACCGATCGCCTTGATACGTTATTTACCCACATGTTTGAAACCATGTACGACGCCGAAGGCGTTGGCCTTGCTTCAACACAAGTAGGCGAGTCACTCCGTTTTTGTGTTGTTGATGTTTCGGAAGATCGCAGTCAACCTTTGGTGTTAATCAATCCAGAGATCGTTGCTGCCAAAAACAGTATAAGTTGGAAAGAGGGTTGCTTATCTATTCCTGAAGTGTATGCTGAAATTGTTCGACCTAAAAACATTTTAGTTCGTGCCCTAGATCGTGATTTTAAGCCCATTGAATTCGAAGCTGACGAGCTACTTTCTGTCTGCATCCAGCATGAAATTGATCACCTTGATGGCAAGCTATTTATTGACTATTTGTCTGCGCTTAAACGCCGCCGATTGATGGATAAATATCAAAAACAACAACGGGAAGAGCAAGCCTAATGGCACTTAAAGTTATTTTTGCTGGCACGCCAGACTTTGCCACCTATCCGCTACGCGCTTTATTGAACTCTGAACATCAAGTAGTGGCAGTATTCACTCAGCCAGATCGACCTGCTGGCAGGGGGAACAAATTAACAGCATCGCCTGTTAAGCTATTAGCTCAGCAGTATCATATTCCCGTTCATCAACCCTTCTCTTTAAAACAGGCAGAAGACCAAGCGTTAATTCAACAATACCAAGCAGATGTCATGGTCGTCGTTGCCTATGGCTTATTGCTACCCGCCGCTGTACTGAATATGCCGCGCTATGGTTGTTTGAATATTCATGGTTCATTACTGCCTCGATGGCGCGGTGCTGCCCCCATTGCACGCGCGATAGAGGCTGGCGACAAACAAACTGGTGTCGACATTATGCGCATGGATGAGGGATTAGATACAGGTGACATTGTTGCACGAGCAGTATTGCCGATACTTGCTTCCGATACGCAACAACAAGTCCATGATAGCTTGGCGCCAATGGGCGCCGAGCTGCTACTCAATGTCCTTTCCGATTTACCTCGTTTCCTGCAACAAGCGCGCCCACAACCAAGCGAAGGCGTTTGCTATGCCCACAAACTGAGCAAAGCGGAAGGAAAAATCGACTGGCAACAACCTGCCGAGGTCCTTGCACGCAAAGTGCATGCTTTTTCGCCCTGGCCAGGCAGTTTCTGTCACTGGGGTGAGCAGATATTAAAAATTGGTGCAGCACATGCGCTAAATGACCAAACAACAGCACAACCTGGTCGAGTTTTAGGTATAACAGAAGACGGCATTTTGGTCGCAACCGCCGAAGGCGTTTTGTGTCTTGAACAACTACAACGAACTGGTGGAAAAATGCTTGCAGCTAAAGCATTTAGCCAAGGGTGCGATTTAACAGGACAACAGCTCAGCTAATGCAAACAAGTCAAACGGCACGACAAATCGCTTTTTTGATGTTGATGGCCGTCATCAATGACGGGGAGTCACTTTCTGCGGTTACCCCCCGATTTTTGCCCAGACTGAATGAGGCGAGAGATCGTGCTTTCGCCTATCGTTTAACCTTAGATTGTTTACGTCAACTCAACCGCTTTGCTTGGCAGCGAGATCAACTACTAGAACGTCCCTTCAAAGGCAAAGATATGGACGTTGCTGTGCTATTGTTATTAGGTATTAGTCAATTAGCTGACCCAACTTTACCTGCGCATGCAAGCTTAAATGAAACCGTAGAAATCGCTCGAAAATTTAAAAAGAAACCTTGGGCGGTTGGCGTCACAAATGGCGTACTTAGAAGTTTTCAGCGTCAGCAAATCGCACTGAATGAACAAGCAGATCAACAAACGAGTTTAGCGCTTAGTCATCCAACATGGTTGATACAGCAATTACAACAGCACTATCCGCAAGACTGGCAAGCTATTTGTATTGCTAACAACCAACCTGCACAGCTTTGCTTGCGTCTAAAACCGAATATTCATCGGGCTGAATATCTCGCCACATTACCAGAAACATTGGGCGCAAGCGCGCACCCTCATTTATCTCAAGCAATTTTGCTCAATAGTACCGATGTTACGCAGTTGCCTGGTTTTCAACAAGGCGACTTTAGTGTGCAAGATCCAAGCGCACAATGGGCAGCACACTTACTGAAGCCACAAACAAACGAGCGCATTTTGGATGCTTGCGCAGCGCCAGGCGGTAAGACCACACATCTTCTTGAGTTAACGCAAAACCAACTCGACTTAACCGCACTCGATATTGATAATAGCCGCCTTGAACGCATTCAAGACAATTTAACGCGCCTCCAATTAAACGCAACATTAAAGTGTGCCAACGCTGCCGAAACAGCAAACTGGTGGGATGGCAAGCCCTATCAGGCAATCTTGTTAGATGCGCCTTGCTCGGCAACAGGGATTATTCGTCGTCATCCCGACATTAAATGGCATCGAAAACCTGCTGATATTCGTGCCCTGAACACCACGCAAGCACAACTACTCGATCAACTCTGGCCATTACTACTACCAGGTGGACGATTGCTTTATGCGACTTGCTCGGTACTGCCGAGTGAAAACAGTGAACAAATCGCTGCTTTTCTAGCTAGAACACCCGACGCAATACACCAAGCAATCGCCTTACCAAACAGTATTGAAATGCCGTATGGCCGACAATTATTACCTGGTAACGCCGACGCTGGAGATGGCTTTTTTTATGCCCTGCTCACTAAGCGAGCCGCATCGTGAATAAACGACTATATCCATTCATGCTCGGCGTGTTGTTATCATTAACACCCCTTATTGCGCAAGCGGAGCTAACCCAAGCAACGCCACTCACCGTAGTGATTCAAAACAATCAACTTGTCACCGACGGCCAAGTAACCTTAGGCATTACCCCCACAATGGAAAGTGCCCTACTTCATGGTATCGCAATTGAATATGACGTAACCATTGCCCTCAAAGACCCTTCACGCTGGTTTTGGGAGCAAACCTTAGCCACCAAGCATATGCGCATTAAGCTGGCCTACGATAGTTTGAAACAAACCTACCTACTCAGCAATATTACGCTTGGTCGTCTCAGTACAGATAAAGATCTAAAGCGCGCCCTAATGACCCTTGGTGCAATTCAAAGCTTACCCATTATTCCTACTGAAAAATTACAAGCACATCATGCTTATCAATTATCCATTCGCGTTACCTTAGAAAGAGAAAGCTTACCTAATGCACTACGCTTATCTAGCCTAATCGACCCTGCTTGGCGATCCGATATGGACTGGCAAACACAAACATGGACATACCAACCATGAAACGCATCCGCAATAAATTAAAGCCCTACCGTTTTGTCTTGCTAATCGCTGTTTTACTCGTCTTTTCACTCATTCTACTGAGCCAAAGCTTACAAACAGCACAAGACTTTACCAACACTTATGGTGCACTACTGCTTATTAACATTGTTGGCGCGGCTGTCTTGCTTATTTGGTTATTTGTTAATATTTGGCAACTAAAACGCGACATCACCCAACAAATTGCAGGGGCGAAACTACAACTGCGTCTTGTTGGTGCATTGGTTTTATTGATTGGCATTCCCATGCTTGTTGCCTTCTTTTTTGCACGACACGTTATTCATCAGAGTGTTGAAAACTGGTTCGACACACAAACCGAACAAGTGCTACAAGACGCCCTGTTATTAAGTCGTAGCATGCTAGACTTAAAAACACGAGATAGTCTGAATCGCCTAGACAACCTTATTCAAAACAATAAAGAAAACTTGATTGCGCAACCCACCTTTGCCCTCACCGAACTCGCCGAAGCACTCGGTGATCGCAACACCGACATCACACTATTTTCAAGCGCTGGCCAAGTTATTGCCACAGCGAGTATTGACACGATTAATACCAACAACCTATTACCACAACCTTTACCAGAACCAATTTTACAACAAGTGCGTCAAGGAACACCTTATGCTGCACTCGATGCCGAACCACTTTCAGACAACACCATTACAAGCTTTATTCGCATTGTCTTACCGGTAAGGGACAACAATCGTCGCGTTCAATCGTTACTCCAAGCGCAATTTCACTTACCCGACGAGTTGCGACAACAAACAGATCGCGTCACCAAAGCCAATAGTCAGTATCAAACGCTCGCTTTTTTACGCGAGCCACTTAAAACATCTGTAACTATTAATTTAGCATTGGTCGTATTACTAACCTTATTAGGTGCTGTTTTAGCTGGCATCCAAGCCACACGAAACTTTATTCGCCCCGTCAGTGAGCTGACAAAAGGCGCACGCAGCATTGCAAGTGGCGACTATAGCCAGCGACTCGAAACAGATCGCAATGATGAACTTGGCGACTTAATGCATACCTTCAACGATATGGCCGAGCAAATTCAAAAATCGCGCGACGAACTTCGTCGTAGTCAACTGACTGCCGAAGGACAAAAACGTTATCTGCAAATTCTACTTGACCAAATTACTGCTGGCGTACTCACTTGTGACCACAAATTACGCTTACGCACCGCCAATAATGCAGCCAGCCGCTTACTCAATGCGCCACTTGAAAACCAAATTGGCATGACACTACAGCAACTGGTTGAAACACACAGCACCTTATCGCCCTTCATCGAAGCCATTGAACAAGCAGCGCAAGAGCTCGCACCACAAACAGAAAAAGCATGGGAAAGCCAAATTTCTCTTGATGCTGCTGATAGCAGACATATCCTAATGCTACGCATTAACCGCTTACCAGAACTACTCCATACCGCTGGCGGCTTACTCGTGGTATTTGATGACATTACAGCGATTGTCCAAGCGCAACGTTATGCAGCGTGGCAAGATATTGCGAGAAGATTAGCGCACGAAATTAAAAACCCACTAACCCCCATTCAACTCGCCGCTGATCGTATGCGCTACCGTCTACTAGATCACCTTAATGAAGAAGATGCACGCATTTTAGACCGTGCTACCCATACGATTATTCAACAAGTAGACTCTATGAAGCAATTGGTTAAAGACTTTTCAAATTTTGCTAAAAGTCCCAAAGTCATCATGCAACAACTCGACTTGAACAACTTTATCCAAGACATGATTATCATGTATCCCCTAACAGAAAAACAACGCATGCATATTAAAATCGAGCTAGATGATACTTGTCCACATATCATTGCCGATACAGGACGCCTGCGCCAAATGTTCCACAACCTCATTAAAAACGCAATAGACGCTACGGAAGGATTAGAAAATCCCCTGCTTACGATTGCAACACTGTGCCAACAAGACACCTTGCAACTCACGTTTTCCGACAACGGCCCTGGCATTCCAGAAGACCTCAGACTCTGGATTTTTGAACCCTATGCCACCAATAAACCAAAAGGGACAGGGCTTGGCATGGCCATTGTTAAACGTATTTTAGATGAACATAATGCCAGCATAAACATTAGCAGTAATGATCCACAAGGTGCTAAAATTAACATTCAATTCCCTATCAACCCACAAGGTTAAGGCATGAGCAAGGCACATATTCTCGTTATCGACGATGAACCCGATATTACAACGTTAATTCAAGATATTTTGGAAGATGAAGGTTATCAAGTCGATGTTGCTAATACTGGAAACCTCGGTCGAGATCTAACACAACGCACGCGTTACGACTTACTCCTGCTCGATGTTTGGTTACCAGACATTGATGGTATCAGCTTACTTAAAGAGTTTTTGGTACTGCCTAATGCGCCAGCAATGGTCATGATGTCTGGTCACGCCACCATTGAAACTGCGGTAGAAGCAACCAAATTAGGTGCAGTAGACTTTTTGGAAAAACCGCTCTCACTAGCACGACTACTGGCCACCGTTGAACATGCCCTTGCAGAACGCGACTTGGCGCGGACACTAACGCATAGCGATGTGCCTAGTCAAGAAGGCCCTGTTGGTCGTTCCCCGGCTATTAAGGCATTACGAGAACAAATTAAAAAGCTAGCACCGCTTGATGCCCCCGTACTGATTGAAGGCGAAGCAGGTAGTGGCAAAAAGTTAGCCGCTTATGCGTTGCACCGTACCAGTCCAGAACGAGGTAAACCATTCGCAATGGTAACGGCAGCGCAATTAAATGATCCTATTACGTTTAGTGAATGGGTTGGCGCGGATAGTGACGGCAAACTTGCACAAGCAGATGGCGGCACCATTGTCATTGAAGATATTGACACCCTCACACCACAAACACAACAATGGTTAGATCATTGGCTCAGTACAGGACAACTAAAGCGCTTAGACGGTCACAGCATCAAACTCAATGCACGCATTATTGGCTTAACCCTAACCTCATTAGTGCCACTTGTTGCACAACACCGATTTCGAGATGAGCTGTATTACCGTCTATCGGTACTCAATTTGACGATGCCACCGCTCAGAGAGCGTAAAGAAGACATTCCCGAACTGCTGAATTACTACATTGATCATTTTGTGCGCCAACACAATTTAAAATACCGCCGCTTTGGTATTGCAGCCCAAAATATCTTAAGGCAACACAACTGGCCAGGCAATGTACGCGAACTGAAAAACCTTGTTCATCGCTTACTGCTACTGGGCGGAGATGAAACTATTAGCGAAGCAGAAGTCCAGCAAGCACTGATTCCACAAGCGCACACTGCCAATAGCAATGAGCCTTGCCCGCTCAATTTGCATTTACCATTAAAAGAAGCAAGGGAAGCCTTCGAGCGCAACTATTTGGTACAACTGCTCACCAATACCGAAGGCTCTGTAACAGAAACCGCTCGCATGGCAGGCTTAGAGCGGACGCATTTGTACCGCAAGCTAAAAAGCCTTAGCATCGACTTACACGCAGGAGCAAACGCTTCATGAATATTATTATTCTCGGTGCTGGCCAAGTTGGTTCGGCACTCGCACAATTTCTGGCGAAAGAAAATAACAACATCACCATCGTCGATACCGATACCGAAAGATTACAAAAACTACAAGACCATATTGATGTCCGCACAGTCGTTGGTCACGCTGCCTATCCCGCTATTTTAGAAGAGGCTGGTGCTGAAGATGCCGACATGCTCATTGCCGTGACCCCCAGCGATGAAGTTAATTTGCTTGCCTGTCAAATTGGCAAAATTTTATTCAAAATACCAGACAAAATCGCTCGAATTCGCCGCAGTGAATACATTACGCATCCTGAACTGTTTGACATCGCCTTCTCTACCGATGCGATGGCAATTAACACAATTATTAGTCCTGAAGTCCTAGTAACACGTTACATAGAACAGCTCATTCGCTACCCTGGCGCATTACAAGTGCTCGATTTTGCCGACGGCAAGTTACGACTCGTTGGCCTAAAAGTACGCAAAGAAGGGCCAATGCTTGGCCAGAGCATCCGTGACATCACCGCCAAACTCTCCCAAAATCAAGAAATTCGTATTGTTGCTATTTACCGAAACAATGCCGCGATTGCACCAGATGGAGACACTACCTTTATCGAGGGTGATGAAGTTTTCTTTTTAGCGCAAGCCGATGCGATTATCAGCATTATGCGCAAACTACAACGACTGGATGCCCCCTATCGTAAAATTTTTATCGCTGGCGGTGGCAATGTCGGCTTACGCTTAGCGAAATCACTGGAAAAAGACTTTCAAGTTAAAGTGCTCGAGCACAACCTAGCACGCTGTCGTGAAATTGCAGAAGAATTGAGCAGTGCTATTGTTTTACACGGCGATGCGATGGATCGCGATTTATTGCTAGAAGAAAATATCGATCACACCGATTTATTCATTGGCGTAACCAATCACGACGAGGCGAACATCCTCGCTTCAATGTTTGCCAAACAACTTGGTGCGCGAAAAATTATGACTTTGGTCAATAACAGCGATTACGTCAATATGATCCAAGACGACAAAATTGACATTGCCATTTCTGCTGACCAAATTACCGTCTCCAGTCTGCTGGCTAAGGTTCGCCAAGGCAGTACGGCTGTCGTGCATACCTTGCGCCGTGGTGCTGCTGAAGCAATCGAAGTCATTATCCATGGCAACGAAAATAACTCGAACGTGGTAGGTAGAACCATTGAATCCATTCAATGGCCTCCTGCCACACTCGTTGGCGCCATTGTTAGAAACGACCAAGTGCTGATGGCACACCACGATACGATTATCGAAACTGCTGATCACATCGTGTTGTTTGTATCAGACAGAGAACAAGTCTTGGCGATTGAAAAACTGGTCGCTCCCAAAAAATTCGGATAACAGTAAGAAGGTAAAACAACATGGATTTGCGTGTTATTCAACGCATTTTAGGCTTTTTACTCATGGTCTTTAGTGTTACCTTGCTCCCCCCTATTGGCGTTGACCTTATCTATAAAGAGCATCATTGGCATAATTTTTTTATGCCACTTCTCCTTAATCTTGGTATCGGTTTCTTAATTTGGTATCCAGCACGTCATAACCGCAACGAAATTCGTGTAAGAGACGGCTTTTTTATTTCAGCCATGTTTTGGATTGTACTTAGCTTAGTTGCAAGCACGCCTTTTCAACTCACACCAGAACTCAATCTTTCTTTTACCGATGCTGTGTTTGAAGCGACAAGTGGCCTAACCTCAACAGGGGCGAGTCTGATTAGTGGCCTAGACACCTTACCTCACGGCATCTTGTACTATCGTCAACAATTAAACTGGCTAGGTGGTTTAGGTATTGTGATTCTCGCAGTTGCCATCTTGCCTATGCTCGGCGTCGGTGGCATGCAACTTTATAAAACCGAAATGTCTGGCCCATCTAAAGACGACAAAATGGCGCCGCGCATTGCTGAAACCGCAAAAGGATTGTGGATTATCTACCTATGGCTAACCGCTATGTGCGCTACCGCTTTTTGGCTAGGTGGCATGACGCCTTTCGACGCGATCGGTTACGCCTTCTCGGTCATGTCTCTCGGTGGATTCGCGCCCCACGATGCCAGCATGGGCTATTACAATACGCCTTATTTACTAGCCGTGGGCGGATTCTTTATGCTGATTGCTGGTATTCAATTTACCATGCATTTTATTGCTTGGCGCACCAAAGGCATCGTGCATTATTGGCGTAGTCCAGAAGTTCGTTTTTATCTATTGATTGTTACCTTATCCACATGCATTATTGGCATCACGCTATGGATAAATCATACTTTTGCTGATATTGATGAAGCCTTCTTAACTGGTTTTTTCAATATGATTAGTGTCATGACCACGACAGGACTAACCACGACCGACCTATCAGTATGGCCCAGCTTCATTCCTGTATTACTGATTATGCTCAGCTTTATTGGTGGTTCAGCAGGATCAACTGCTGGAGGCATTAAAGTCGTGCGCATTCTGCTCTTATGGAAACAGGGCTTACGTGAACTGCATCGATTAATACACCCCAATGCTATTGTGCCCATTAAGCTGGGCGCTCGTACCGTTCCCGATGGTATTATTACGTCGGTTTGGGCATTCTTTGCGCTTTATATTTTTACAGCCGCTTTCATCACGTTACTTTTTATGGCGACAGGGCTAGACTTCTTCAGTGCCTTCGCCACCACAGCAGGCACGCTCAATAATATGGGGGTGGGCTTAGGTGGCAGCATTAGCAGTGGCTTTGCTGTGTTGTCTGATAGCGCAACATGGATCGGCACCTTTGCTATGCTGTTAGGACGACTAGAACTATTTACGATTTTAGTGCTGTTCACCCGCGCTTTTTGGAAGGGCTAAGCGTAGCGGGTTAAGCGCCGCATTATCGCCTTGCTCAGTTC
>JAEMQD010000098.1:16340-27746 GCA_022759035.1 Thiotrichales bacterium | reverse complement strand
CAAACGCCGCTTTCATCGCTTCACCCATATGCGATGGCGTGCGCACTACCGACACACCAGCAGCAGTCAGCGCGGCAAACTTCGCTTCTGCGGTGCCCTTACCGCCCGACACAATCGCCCCAGCATGTCCCATGCGGCGACCGGGTGGTGCCGTTACGCCTGCGATGTAAGAAACGACTGGCTTTTTCACATGCGCTTTAATATATTCAGCAGCATCTTCTTCGGCTGTGCCGCCAATTTCACCGACCATAATAATGCCTTGCGTTTGCGGGTCAGCGTTGAACAACTCCAACACTTCAACGAAATTCATGCCGCCAATCGGGTCGCCACCAATACCGACGCAAGTTGTCTGCCCTAAGCCTGCACGCGTGGTTTGCCACACAGCTTCATAAGTCAGCGTACCCGAGCGCGAGACAATACCAATTTTCCCTGGCTGGTGAATAAAGCCCGGCATAATGCCCATTTTGCAGCTACCTGGGGTAATCAATCCTGGGCAGTTAGGCCCAATCAAACGCGATTTTGAACCGACCAACGCGGCACGTACTTTAAGCATGTCGCGCACAGGAATGCCTTCGGTAATACAGGTAATGACAGGAATCTCTGCTTCAATGGCTTCGATAATCGAATCGGCAGCGAAGGCTGGCGGCACATAAATCATGCTGGCATTAGCACCGACTTGTGTTACTGCATCACGCACCGTATTAAAAACAGGACGTTCTAAATGCGTTTGCCCGCCTTTATTAGGCGTCACGCCACCGACAAAATTCGTACCATAAGCAATGGCTTGTTCTGAATGGAAAGTTCCTTGTTTGCCAGTAAATCCCTGACAAATAACTTTACTGTTTGAATCGACTAAAATACTCATTGTTTTTCTCCCGCCAAGCGCACCGCTGTTTTGGTTGCGGTTTCCAAATCATTTTCTGCGACAATGTTTAAGCCAGAAGCCGCCAACATTTCACGCCCTTTGTCCGCATTAGTGCCTTCTAAACGCACCACCACAGGCAAGGTTAAACCCACTTCTTTAACGGCTTGTAAAATGCCATCGGCAATTAAGTCGCAGCGCACAATACCACCAAAGATATTCACCAAAATAGCTTTCACATCCGACGACGACAAAATCAGCTTAAACGCTGCCGCGACGCGTTCTGGGGTAGTGCCACCGCCGACATCTAAGAAGTTAGCGGGCTTACCACCATGCAACTGAATCAAGTCCATCGTTGCCATCGCCAAACCAGCACCATTGACCATACAGCCAATATCACCGTCGAGCGCAATATAGTTCAGCGCCCATTTCGCAGCTTCGACTTCACGTGCATCTTCTTGCGCCCAATCACGCGCTTCTTCTAAGGCTTTTTGGCGGTACAAGGCGTTGTCATCAATTTGTACTTTACAATCCAACGCCAACCATTGGCCATCTTTCGTCCAGACCAATGGGTTGATTTCAAGCATCAAGGCATCACAATGCTGCGCCATGTCGTATAAGCGCTTCACCAAATCGGCAAAGCCTTTCATTTGCTCTGGCGTTAGCTGCATTCCAAACGCCAAGGTGCGCGCCACAAACGGCTGCAAACCTGCACCAAAGGGTACAAACACACTAATGACGCGCTCAGGATGATGTTCAGCCACTTCTTCAATGTCCATACCACCATCTGCCGAACCAACAAAGGCAAAGCCCTTGCGTGCGCGGTCGAGCGTTAGGCTTAAATAAAATTCCTGTGCAATGGCGCTACCCGCTTCGATGTACACCGAAGTGACAGGCAGACCTTCTGGCCCAGTTTGAATGGTTACTAACTGAGAACCGAGTAGACGTGCTGTCTCACTACGCGCTTCATCTAGCGTTTTAACTAACTTAACCCCACCCGCTTTACCGCGCGCACCCGCATGAATTTGTGCCTTAACCACCCAAGGCGCTACGCCCAAGGGTTGTAATGCCGCTTCAGTAACATCCGCTACATCACGGATAACCACACCCGCAGCTACAGGCACGCCTGCATTAGCTAATAATTCTTTGGCTTGATATTCATGTAAATTCATGGCGCACCCTTTAGTACTTTTACCTTTTGATTGTGCGCTTTATTTTACGCTGACCGTCTGCGCAACGCGAAGGAAAGACAAGTAAAATCAAACGTACAATCAATAACTACGATTCAATTAAGCGATTCGCTCAACTTCTAAAATCAATTCCTGACCCGCCAAAGGATGGCTAAAATCTAATTGCACACGATCTGCTTCAATTTTTAACACACGACCAATTAACCCGTCACCATTAGGCAAATCAAATTCAATTAGGGTGTTTTCAGCAGGCTCTGTATCGCCCAAATCTTCGCGTGCCAACCAATGCACTTGCGATCCATCTGGAAAACCAAAGGCATCCTCTGGTGCCAACAAAAACTGTTTGGTTTCACCAACAGAAACGCTGGTAACATGGCTTTCTAACGCCGGCAGCCACTGCCCATCACCGGGTTCAAACTGCATGGTTTCCTCATCAACAGTACGATCTACCAACGTACCATCCGCTAACCACAACGAAAACTTAATTTCCATAAGACTCCTAATGCAGACTATGGCTGACCACCGACGCAAAAGTCGGTACTTCACTGACAGGTTCAGGAATCAGCACATATTGCTGGCTTAAAATTGCCGCAAACTCACTTACCTTGCGATAAGGGTCGGTCAGTTCAACCCCTGGCAATCCTTGCACCAAGGTATCTTGAATCAACCGCTCCACAATCGCGACATCATTGCCAACCAGTTCACCCGAATCTGGATTCCAATACAACAATAACGATGGATAAGGCGATATTGGTAACGGAACAAGCTCCACTCTTATCCAAGTTTGCGACATAAAAACACTCCAGAGCGGTAACACACAAAATTATGCACAGTATAACGTCAAACCACCTGTCCTGTCAGGACAAGGATTTGTTAGAATAGCCACTATGAATAGTAATAATTGTCCCGCACCACTCAAAGCTGGTGCAAAAATCATTGTCGGCATGTCTGGCGGTGTTGATTCATCTGTTGCTGCATTCCTTCTTTTACAACAAGGCTACCAAGTAGAAGGCTTGTTTATGAAAAACTGGGAAGGCGACGACACCGATGACTATTGCCCCGCACGCAAAGACATGCTCGATGCCCAACAAGTATGCGATAAGCTAGGTATTGCGCTGCATATTCGCAACTTTTCTAAGCAATATTGGGATGGTGTATTTGCGCACTTTATTGCCGAGTATGAGGCGGGTCGCACACCAAACCCCGATATTCTGTGCAACAAAGAAATTAAATTTAAAACCTTTTTAGATGAAGCACTCGCATTAGGTGCTGCGGGCATTGCCACAGGACATTATGCGCGCATTGGCTATGCGCAAGATCATTTTCAATTACGTACTGGCTTAGATCAAAATAAAGATCAAAGCTACTTTTTGTACACCTTAAAGCAGCATCAACTTAGTCATGCGTTGTTTCCCATTGGGGAATTAGAAAAAACAACAGTACGTGCCATTGCCGAACAACAAGGTTTTATTACCCACGACAAAAAAGATAGTACAGGCATTTGCTTTATTGGCGAGCGCAACTTCAAAGACTTTTTACAAACCTATATGGAAAAACAACAACCGGGTGACATGATAACGCCCGAGGGAAAAGTCGTTGGACAACATACCGGACTTGCCTACTATACCTTAGGGCAACGCAAAGGTCTGGGTATTGGCGGGGGCTATGGTAACGAAGATGATGCATGGTTTGTTGCCGATAAAAATATCGCGAATAACCAACTTATCGTTGTTCAAGGTCACCAACATAGTGCGCTGTTAAAACCAGCACTAATCGCCACCACGATGGATTGGTGTTTTCAAGCGCCACATTTAGGCCAAAAACTAAGTGCAAAAATTCGTTACCGACAACCAGCGCAAGCTTGTACCGTTGAAGCGATTGACGCGCAACAGATACAACTTCGCTTCGACCGTCCACAACGCGCAATTACCCCTGGGCAGTCTGTGGTCATTTACGATGGCGAAAATTGCCTTGGTGGTGCCATTATTACCGAGGCTATATTGTGAATTACCATGATCAAGACCGTGTCATCGCCTTTGCTGGTATTTACCAAGCAGCGGCACTGGTACACCAGCTTGCCACACAAGGCAAGGCAGAAAGTGTCGCCTTAAATGCAACGCTCAACAGCTTGTTTGTAGAAAACCCAGAAACAACAGAGGCTGTTTTTGGTGAACTGTCCTCACTTTTACTAGGACTGCGCACCCTGCGCACCCAAATGCATGGTGGCGCGCCAGGTGAACAACGCAATATGCAAATTACACAATACGTTATTGGCATTCTTGCCTTAGCTGGCAAGTTAAAAAAATCTCCCGAACTAACAGCGACACTATTCAAAAAAATTGCTGTACCACAAGCACAAAGCAAACACTTTGGCCTATTGCACGACAATACGGTTGCAGGCATGGCATTAGTCTATTCCGAGACTTTGTCTAATCTACCACCGAAAATTCTGGTACGCGGTGCGCACGGCTTTTTAAGCCAACCCGTTGTTGCTAATCGCATTCGTGCTTGCTTACTGGCTGGCGTAAGAGCAGCCTACTTGTGGCAACAAGTGGGAGGCTCGCGCTGGCAGTTATTGTTTCAACGCGCGCGTTATCTTAAAACCGCCGACATAATGCTTGAGCAAATACGCATGAGCGACCGCGATACAAACACAAACGCACAATAAAAAAGGGGCTGATTATTCAGCCCCTTTTTTGTTTGTCTCATGCTTTTATGCTTCGTTAAAAGAAGTCAACATCACCAGCCTCCATTGAAGAGGCTTTCACCCTCTTCATTCGTGTTGCTTCAATACGATCACGCTCTTCATGAATTTTGCGACGTAACTCTTCCATACGATTCGCATAATCCGTTGACGAAGCAACTGGCGTTGCCATCATTTGAATCGTTGACTGGTGCGTAGTATTTGCCATGTCATGCAAATTATCTAAATGGTTCTGCACCTGATCGACCAACTGACGCGTAATATCTTCAAACTGCAACGAACGAATCGCATTAGAAACGTTAAACTCAATATCGCTAATAATACCCGAAACATCACCCAATCGCGCTGCAATCGATGCGTTCATGCTAGATAATCCTTCCATCATAGTGTCAGCACGCGCCTTAGAGTCTTCTGCTTCTCGCATATCTTTATGCGCCGTGTCACCAACGATATCACGTACTTCATCGACCGTTAAGCGTGCTTGTTCTGCTTTTTTACGAATCTGTTCGTTCAATTTGTTTGAGTTCAAAGACAGCTTACGCACCTCATCGGCAACAACGGCGAACCCTCTACCAGACTCACCAGCACGCGCCGCTTCAATCGCCGCATTCAGCGCCAACAAGTTTGTTTGATCAGCAATTGTTTTTACATCTTCCAACAAAGTGAAAATGGCATTAATTTGACTGACCATGTCATCAATTTTCGTAACCGTATCACGACTACGTTTACTAATATTCATAATCAAGTCAATGAGGTAATGCATAATATCGCGTGTTTCATCAGAAAACTTCTGAATCGTCATACCACCATCAGAACCACCAATATTCGCCATCAACCCCATCACCAATGCACCTTCGCGCTGCGAGGCATCGTTTAAGTTGGTAAAACTGTTATTTAACGTTTCGACCGCTTCCGCAATCAAATCCTTAACTTGCATCAACTCGCCACGAACAATTTCGACCTCTTGGTCAATCAC
Organism: Thiotrichales bacterium; assembly: GCA_022759035.1. Taxonomy (GTDB): domain Bacteria; phylum Pseudomonadota; class Gammaproteobacteria; order Thiomicrospirales; family Thiomicrospiraceae. The sequence continues at coordinate 22,014 of JAEMQD010000098.1, read as the reverse complement.
GGCGTCGATGTCCCCCATAATAACCTGCAGAACATCGCCCGTCGCCTGTGCTTCTACAGCACCGCTTGATGAACGTGCTGAAGGCTTTTGCTGCACACCCGCTACCGCTTCCTCTATTGGTGCAACACGCACAACGGCAATGGCAATCGTCCATAACAGAGCAGACACAGCAGCAGTATACGCCGCCATTTCCTGAGCAAAAAACATGGCAACAACTGCCACGGTCAAACTCAGCAGCCAACCTATTATTAACATCTTCTTCTTTTGCATACGTGAACCCCACTCAGTCGCTTTATTAGCTTAATACCGCTTGATAAGCTTAACGCGCGTTTTGCTAAAAACTTTAGTCTTATTTTACACTAGCTAGCTTAAGCAACTTTGGTGCCACCTCAGATAAAGGCAAAATGAAATCTGCTGCGCCTAATTTCACTGCTTCACCAGGCATACCCCAAACAATGCTCGATTTTTCATCTTGTGCAATGGTTTTTGCGCCAACATCTTGTAACTCTTTCAATCCGCGCGCACCGTCATCGCCCATGCCTGTTAATAGCACACCATAGGCATTACTACCACACACCATAGAGACAGAACGAAACATCACATCGACCGAAGGCTTATGACGATTCACCGCAGGACCATCATTTAAGCGACAAACTAACTTACCACCAAGCACTTCCATTAACAAATGATGGCTACCTGGCGCAATATACACATGTCCTGGCAAAATCACCTGTCCGTCTTCTGCTTCATGCACAGATAACGCACACATCGAATCCATGCGTTTCGCAAAAGGGCCACTGAAGGCAGCAGGAATGTGCTGTGTAATGACAATTGGCGGCATATTGGCTGGCAATGCAACAAGCACCTCACGAATGGCTTCTGTGCCACCTGTAGAGGCACCAATAGCAATAATTGACTGTTTAGAACGTTCAATACGTTGATTAGAAAACTGCAAAATTGCATCTGCCGAAAGCTTTGGTGGCACGCTTGTTGTCATTCCCACCGGCTTAGCGACTGGTGTCGCAGCTGATACCGACTTAGCGGGCACGATATGTTTTTCTATCCGCGAAACAGGTACGTTAGCCGCCACCTTTATCTTAGCAATGATCTCTTGCGCATAATCCGCTAAAGAAGCACTTGCATTCAGTTTAGGCTTAGTGACAAAGTCAATTGCGCCAGCTTCTAAGGCTGCCAAGGTTACATCAGCGCCACGCTCAGTCAGCGATGAAATCATAATGACAGGTAAAGGATGCAACCGCATTAAGTTACGTAGAAAGGTCACGCCATCCATTTTTGGCATTTCAATATCCAGCGTAACGACATCTGGATTCAATGCCTTAATTTTCTCGCGCGCATCAAAAGGATCCTCAGCAGTACCAATAACTTCAATCCCTGCATCACGACTCAACATCTCAGTAAGCATTTGGCGCACGAGCGCTGAATCATCAACGACGAGCACCTTAATTTTTTTGTTTACCATAATCTTTTTCTACTCATCTAAATTTTTTGGTAAATGGTTTTTCCTAACAATTTAAATTGTTCGCTCACCTTATATAACGACTCTGAATGCCCAATAAATAAGTGTCCACCTTCTTTTAATAATTGGTGATAGCGAATAAAAAGCTTTTGCTGTGTTGGCTTATCAAAGTAAATCACAACATTACGACAGAAAATAATGTCAAAAGGCTCTCGCCATGGCCAATCGTTCATTAAATTCACTTGTTGAAATTGAATAATTGATTGTAATGCAGGTTTTACCTTAACCATCCCCGCATTCGCACCAGAACCACGTAAAAACCAACTTTTTACCCGCTCTGCAGAAACGCCTTTTAGGGCATCGATACTATAAATACCCGCTTTTGCTGTTTCAATCACATTCGTATCCAAATCTGAAGCATGAATTTTTACATCCCAATTATCGGGAAAGCATTCCTTAGCAACGATCGCTAATGAATAAGGTTCTTCACCAGTCGAACAACCTGCCGACCAAATACGCACCTTACGCGACTCCGCATTAAGTTTCATCAGTTGCGGAAAAAGTGTTTGCTCTAAAAACTCAAAATGATGAATTTCTCTAAAAAAGAAAGTTAAATTTGTCGTAATGGCATTAATTAAGTGCGTAAACTCTTCATCATGTCCCGCGCCCTCAACATAGCTTAAATAAGCATCAAAATTATCAAAACCCAATACACGTAAGCGCCGAGATAATCGGTTGTATATCAAGTTCTGCTTTGAATCAGCCAACGCAATACCAGCATGTGCATAAACAATACGGCGAACACGATCAAAATCGCTTCTGGTAAAGGAAAACTCCTGTTGGGTCGACATGCTATTATTTTTCCACTCAAGTAGCTAAGACTAGCGAATAAGAATTTGTTACTATAAAGGCTCATCTACTTTAAAAGAAAAGAGCCGCCAATAATGATGCCACTATCCAGCACCGATACGCAAGTCATTAAACTCATTAATACGCCAAAACTTCCTGCGGCGCTCTTTCAAAACGCACAACCCCTCCAATTAACAGTTTTATCTGCGCAAAATAATAGCGCTACTATTCTATTAGCGGGGCGACAATTACAAACGCAAACGAGCGTTCCCTTAGTAGCAGGACAACAGTTAACCGCTCAGCCAAGCTTAGTCAACGGACAATTACAGTTAAAACTCATCCCTTCGGACAACACAAGCAGCGGCGCCACCCAAACAGACATTAGCGAAAGCAGCACCAATAAAACGATTACGCAACCCGCCTTACCACAACAGACCACAACTAGCCCGAACACAAAAACAGCCGAATCCAGTTTACCTAGTTGGACTAACCTATTACCCCAGACAACCAAAGAAGCACTGGCATCGCTAAAAAGTAGTTTGCCAGTACAACAGCCTTTTCAACAAATACTCCAGTTACTGTCAGACAAATTATCCTTACTTAATAGCCAAGGCACAACGCCCGATGTTGCATGGAAAAACTTCTTAAATGCAGCACTAACAACCATCCCCGCGCCTTCTGCAGAAAAAATAAAGCAAAGCATGGAAGCCTTTAATGCCAAATTATCGCAAAACAGCAATCCAGAATGGAAAATAGCGCTAAAACAACTCATCGATGATCCAAGCACCAATGCTGATGAACGGCAGATTGCACAAAGTATTTTGACTAAGACAGAGCAAACGCAACAACTGCAAAACCTGCATCAGGCGACAGGACAAGCCGTTTGGTTACAAGAGATTCCAATCAATACAGGGCAAAGCTTAGACAACTTTACCCTAGAGGTAGATGTACCAAAAGCAGAAACGCCAGAACAAGAACAAACATGGAAAATATTCGTGCAGCTTAATCTGCCAATCGGCGACTTTACAAGCCGAATACAAATGGACAACGCCTTAAATATTCGCCTGCAACTCTGGGGCAATAACGAAACCTTAACAACCTTGTTACAAACGGAAGCGCCAACACTCAAAGCAGCACTAACCGAGCAAGGATTAAACATAGAAAGCATGGTAATTGCACAAGGGAAACCACCCTCAAGAACAGAACAACCACTATGGCAACAGCCCCTTGTTGATATACATAGCTAGGAAGGATTTATGTCGGATCAAGAAAAAACGCCATCGCCAACAGAAGCCGTCGCTTTGTCTTACCAAAAAGACGACTTACCTCGGGTTATCGCAAAAGGAAAAGGACTCACAGCACAAAAAATCATTGATATTGCCAAGCAGGCAGAAATCCCCATTCATCAAGATGCCGTGCTTAGCAACACCTTATCGCAACTCACGTTAAATCAGCCAATTCCTAAAGAATTATTTATGGCTGTTGCCCAAGTGCTCGTTTTTGCTTACAGCCTAACGGGAAAATCACCCACTGCCACAACAGAAGACGACAAGAACGCATCAAAATAAATCGTCATCACCCGCGCTAGCACCGCTATCACCAGCGTGTCCGCCACCGCCACTTGCCTGACCATCAAAGAACTTCTCAGAATCAATGATAATAATCACACCTTCTGCAGAAGCATGTGTCACCCCTTGAATCATCCGATTATTAGAGTCATCGCCAATAGCGCTGATTGCATCAATACTTTCTTCCTGAATATCACGAACTTCTTTGACTTCGTCAACCAACAAGCCTAATGTCTGTCCCTGTTGTTCAACAATGATAATACGAGATAAATCGGTAATCGATCCAGTATAAAGTTTGAAAAACTGTCTTGTATCTAAAACTGAAACGATGACACCACGCACGTTAATGACACCAAGCACATCGAATGGCGCACCTGGAACAGGACGAATTTCATTGACACGCAACACTTCCCGTACATTCTGAACATTCACGCCATAGTTTTCTGTATCTAAACGAAACAGCACACAACGTACATAACTACCATCGTATTCTTGATCATCTATAATCGCTGAAGACATATTACACCTATTCCCTTTTAATCCTTAAGATCAAAATCTATTCATCATGCCAGGTAAGTCGAGAATTAATGCAATACGACCATCCCCTGTAATGGTTGCACCGGCATAACCTTGCGCACCTTGTAGTTTCGCGCCTAATGGTTTAATTACCACCTCTTCTTGGCCACGCACATGGTCTACAATCAACCCAATCACAGCAGCACCAATATTAACAATAACCACTTTGCAATGTTCTAAAGAGTCACCATGCGTCGAGGGCGACAACCACTCGCGCATAAAATATAAAGGGATACTGCGTGAGCGCAAACGCACCATCATTCTGCCATCGATTTTGTTACTTTGACTTGCATCATAATCAAAAATCTCCTGCACCGCTGTCAACGGAATTGCATAATTATAGGCACCAACACCAACCATAAGCGTCGGCAAAATCGCCAAGGTCAACGGAACACGAATATTAAACGTTGTTCCTTCACCCAACACCGAATGAATATCAATACCACCGTTGAGCTTGTTAATCGTGATCTTCACGACATCCATGCCCACGCCACGCCCCGAAACATCCGAAATTTCTGTCTTGGTTGAAAAACCTGGCAGTAAAATCAATTCAAAGGCAGACTTATCATCTAACTGTGCAGCAGCCGTTTCGTCAAGCAGTCCTTTTTCTACCGCTTTTCGACGCAACAAGTCTGGATCCATCCCCTTACCATCATCGGTAATGGTCAATAAAATATGATCGCCTTCTTGTTGTGCTGCCAAAATAAGCTTACCAACACGAGATTTGCCTGCGCGTTCACGCGTATCAGGATCTTCTACACCATGATCCACTGCATTTCGAACCAAATGTACCAACGGATCCGCCAAGGCTTCAACCAAGTTTTTATCGAGATCAGTCTCTTCGCCCTGCATCTCTAGTTCAATTTCTTTACCTAGCTTACGTGCTAAATCACGTACCACGCGTGGAAAACGACTAAACACTTTTTTTACAGGCTGCATACGCGTCTTCATTACTGAAGCTTGCAAATCCATAGTCACATGGTCAAGATTCGCAACAACAGCAGATACTTCTTCATTTTGTAACGCGGTACGCAAATTTAATAAACGGTTGCGCACTAAAACCAGTTCACCAACCAAATTCATAATTTCATCTAGGCGCTTAGTATCAACACGAACCGTTGACTCTGCCTCTTCTGCTGGTTTTGGCGGTGCTGCTTTAGCGGACGCTGGCTTAGCCGTGCTAGGTGCTGGCTTAGGCGCTGGC
>JAEMQD010000098.1:3827-16240 GCA_022759035.1 Thiotrichales bacterium | reverse complement strand
GCTGGCTTAGGCGCTGGCGTTGCCACAGGTGCTGGTACATCGTGCAATGCACCGACCGATTTTGCCGCCTCAATTGCCGCTTCTTGTGGATTTTTACCTGCTTGCAAACCGGCCAACATTGCTTCAAATTCTTCATCGGTGATTTCGCCATCAGGGTCTAAGCCTGGTGGTAATCCTGCAGAAGACGGCGCCGATGGTGCTGCTGGTGCGCTTAAAGCATCGCGCTGATTGAGCAATGCCTCAAACTCTTCTTCCGAAATATCACCATCAGGGTCTACACCTTCTGGCAAAGACAACTTAGCCGGCGCCGCTTGAGGTGCAGCAGCAACAGGCGCTTCTACCGCGGGTACTGATGCAGTAACACCTTTAACCGCCGCATCAAGCTGAGCCAATAAAGCTGGATCAGCCGGCTCCAACTCTCGCTCACCTGCCTGCAAGGCACTAATCATTTTGCCAATATAATCGTACGCTTGCAAAACGATGTCTGCATTTTCACTAGAATACTCACGCTCACCGTTTCGAATCTTATCGAATAAGTTTTCAGCACGATGGCACAACTCGACCAACGGGGTTACGCCAATAAAACCCGCGCCCCCTTTGATGGTATGAAAGCCGCGAAAAATCGCGTTCAACAAATCAGCATTTAGCGGATCGCGCTCTAATTCAACGAGCTGCTCATTTAAATTTTCGTAAAGCTCGCCAGCTTCAACTAAAAAGTCTTGTAAAATTTCTTCGTCCACGACCCGACTCCTGTTTTTCCGCCAAGCCGCAATGGCTTGCTTGTAGTGAAGGACAACTGTTCAACTACAAGCAAAATACATACCAACTTTTATAAACCCATTTGCGCAAGCAAGTCATCCACGTCGTCTTGTGACGCGGCGCTTCCCGCTTTTTCCGAGCTTAATGCCGCAGGCCCAAAACCTTCACTGCCGTTTACTGTTTTAGGTGTAGCATGTTTTATTGATACATCAGCAACCATATCTAGCTCTTCCATAACACGTTTTAACACTTGTCCTGTCAGATCTTGATATCCTTGCGTCATTAAAATATGTGTTAGCCTTTGCTGCATATCATCAAGCATAGCGGCTGACTGTGAAAAAACTTCAATATTAGTATCCGCAATAGACTGCAGAACAGTACGTAAAGTGTCAACAAGCGCAAGACTTTCTTCTGTAAGCGCCAACGTTTGCTGTACGGCAGTTTCTTTTGTCGATAACACGTAATTTAAGCGCTCTTTCATATCTGCCAATACGTTTTGAGACTGATCCATTCTTATTTTCTCTCCCAAATAAGAAAGCCCGCATCATAGCGGGCTTTTTATAAAAAATTAATTACCAATACGTTCAAAAATTTTCTGGATTTTTTCATTTAACGTTGCTGCGGTAAACGGCTTCACAATATATCCATTTACGCCTGCTTCAGCAGCTTCAAGAATTTGGCTGCGTTTTGCCTCAGCGGTAATCAGCAAAAAAGGGGTATCTTTAAAACGTGGATCTGCACGCACTTTACGTAAAAAGTCGATACCCGTCATGTTTGGCATATTCCAGTCAGAAACGATAAAGTCATAACCGCCTGCTGCTTCCACAGCAGCCCATGCTTGAACACCATCTTCAGCTTCATCAAAGTTGCTAAAACCTAGCTCTTTAAGTAGATTTTTAACAATACGACGCATCGTTGAAAAGTCATCTACCACTAAAATACGCATATCACGATTGATGGCCATAATGGATATCAACTCCTCTTATTTTCTTTAATTGATTTACCCTACCCAATCTTTAAGACGGGCTCGAATTCTTACCAAAGCCTGACCATGTATTTGACATACACGCGACTCACTCACATTTAGCACCTCACCAATCTCTTTCAGATTGAGCTCTTCTTCATAGTACAAAGACATCACAATCTGTTCGCGCTCTGGCAAAGTAGCAATTGCTTCAGCTAACTGCTCTTGAAACTGCGATTGCAATAAATCATTCATTGGTTCGGCAATATCCGATGCCGTATTCAACGTAAGTTGATCTTCAGACAAATCATCATGGTCTGGCATGTCGATAGAGAGAACTTGGGTAGTTACCGAGTCTTGCAATACTTGATGATATTCCTGCATACTTATGCCTAGCTCTGCAGCAACTTCTTCATCTTTCGCCTCGCGTCCGGTTTTTCCTTCGATGACACGAATTGCCTCAGCAACCTCACGTGATTTGCGATGCACAGAGCGTGGTGTCCAATCGCCTTTGCGTATTTCGTCCAACATGGCACCACGAATGCGAATTCCTGCATAGGTTTCAAAACTCGCACCCTGACTGACATCATATTTTTGCACGGCTTCAATTAACCCAATCATGCCCGATTGAATTAAATCATCTACCTGAACACTGGAAGGCAAACGCCCCTTAAGGTGATAAGCAATTCGCTTAACCAAACCAGTATATTCTTCGAGATTCACCATTAATGATGATTGCTCTTTTTGTATTTGGGCATAAGCTCGTGCTGGCGTCATAACTTATCGAATACCTGATTGTACTAATCGTTCAACAAAAAACTGCAGATAACCGCTCGGACCCGCAGGAATTGGCCAACGCATCACTTCGCGCGCTAAACCAGTTAGCGCCTTTCCTGCCGGGCTAAACGGCTTAGACAATACAACCGCTGTTTGCTGTTGTATCGCTACCTTTAAATTAGGATCAAAAGGCACTGGCCCCGCATAAGTAAGCTGAATGTCTAAGAAACGCTCACATACTTTAGCAATCTTATCAAATAGTGCCACACCTTGGGAGGGGGATTGCGCCATATTTGCAACAATTCTTACTTTAGCTACGCCATATTCTCGATTGAGCACCTTAATTAGTGCATAAGCATCGGTAATAGATGCTGGCTCATCGCATACAACGACAATCACTTCCATTGAAGCACGACAAAAACTCAACACTGAATCTGAAATACCCGCTGCTGTGTCAATCAATAACACATCAACATCTTCTGAAAGTTCAGAAAACGCTTGAATTAGCCCAGCATTTTCTACACTCGACAAGCTCGCCATACGGCGCACACCAGAAGACCCCGGAATGATTTTTAAACCACCTGGCCCCTCAATCATCACATCTTTTAAGCTGTGTGTGCCGTCGAGCACGTGAGACAAATTAAAAGGCGCACGCAAACCAAGCAAAACGTCGACGTTAGCCATACTCATATCGGCATCTAATAAGCACACACGTTCACCCATTTTAGACAAAGCAACGCCTAAATTTACCGATACACTCGTCTTACCAACACCGCCTTTACCACCGGTAATGGCAATGGTTCTTACAGGACGCTGCTGAACCATCCCTCGCAAGCCTGCCGCCTGATCTTCAAACATCTGTTATCTCCCGACCGAGTCCATAATGAACGCCTTCAAGTTGCTTATCACCCGAAGCGCGTCCCATCGCAATTGCTTGATCGAGCAAATCTCGTGCCGTAATTGGCATTAAGTCTTCAGGAACACGTTGTCCATTACTACAATAAGCCAATGGAAGCCTATTTTCGGCCAGTAACGTAATCGCTGGACCGAGTAAAGTCGCCTCATCAAGCTTAGTTAAAATACAGCCAACGGGCTTAAGTTTACCAAAAGCCAACATAATTTCTTGCATCACACTTAATTGCGTTGCTGCCGACAAAACTAACAACGTTTTAATTTCACCTGTTTCATCTTCTAAACTTTCCGCAAGATATTCATGCAAACGCGCATCTCGCTGACTTAAGCCCGCAGTATCAACCAAAACTAACTTACGATTCGCCAATCGCGTTAATAAACGGAAAAACTCTCCTGGCGTGCTTGCTGTATATAAGTTGACACCAATTAAATCAGCAAAAATTTTCAGCTGCTCTTGTGCGCCAATTTTGTAGGTATCCAAAGTAACCATGGCACAATCGGCGGTACCATAACGTAATGCATAACGTGCCGCCAGCTTTGCAATCGTTGTCGTTTTACCGACACCCGTCGGCCCTACCAAAGCAACCACGCCACCAGCATCTAACAAGGCATCCTGCATCGCAGGCATATCCAAAAGCAAGCTCGCTTGAAGCTGGCGCCAATCAGCTTCCACGTCACCACTCATGACTAATTTTTCGACGAGATTTTGGCACATTTCCCAACCAATACCCATCGCAGAAAGCCGTTTTAAGAGCAAAACCTTATCGGGATGTTGCACTTGCGCTTGTTGCCAAGCAAAGCCAGATAACTGCTGCGATAACATCTCGCGCATTTGCTTTAATTCTTGGTGCAAACTCAGCAATTCAGCATTGTTCATATTATTAGCACTATTAACACCTGCGCTCGATTGTGGCGTAAATGGACTATAACTATGCTGCTGTGTGGTTGCATTGCGCACTGGCGCATATGTTGGCGCACCGACGGCCTCTTGATCTAACCCTGCCGTAACTTCGACACTGTCATCCATTTGACGTGTCGACATTATGACAGCATCGTCACCCATTTCTTCACGAACCATATTCATGGCTTGACGCATATTGGCCGCCACAAAACGCTTAATGCGCATGCTTCAAGTCCTTATCCAATTGCTGCAAAGACATTAATCTGCCTACTCTCTGGAATTTCACTATAAGACAACACATATAAAGCTGGCAATGAATAACGAAATAATCTCGCCAATGGCGCACGAATAAAAGGGTTAACCAATAGAATCGATGGCTTACCTTCCATGTCTCGCCGCTGTACTTGCTCACTTAATAACTGACTCATTCTTTCCGCTAAACTTGGTTCAATGGCTAGCTGGCCTTCTGGTGCGCCTTGCATGGACTTCAGCAAAATCTGTTCTAAACTCGGATCCAATGTCATCACCTCAACAACCTCATCCACACCAGGAATCGTTTGTAGAATAAACTTACCAAGCGCTGTTCTAACATGCATGGTAAGTTGTGCGATATCTTTAGTTTGTCCAACTTTTTCTAACAGTGCCTCCAAAATAGTGCGCATATCACGCACAGGAATACGCTCTCTCAGTAAGTTCTGCAAAATTTGTACCAACAAGGCGATTGGTACTTCTTTATTAACCTCTTCGACCAATTTTTCAGCCGACAATTTAACACGATCAAGAATATGCTGTACTTCTTCTAATCCTAATAACTCATCGATGTTATCTTGTAAAATTTGACTTAAATGCGTTGCAATAACCGTTCCAGAGTCAACAACGGTATAACCTAGTGTTTGCGCTTGATCTCGATCTTGCTTACTAATCCAAACCGCATCTAAACCAAAAGTGGGATCTTTCGTTGCCACACCGTTGAGCTGTCCGTAAACTTGCCCAGAGTTAATTGCTAAATCGCGATCATGATAAACTTCACCTGTACCTAAGGTGACACCCATCATACTAATACGATATTGGTTCGCTGATAGCTCTAAATTATCTCTAATATGTACTGATGGAATTAAAAACCCAAACTCCTGAGAGAGCTTACGCCTAACCCCCTTAATACGCTCTAGCAATTGTCCGTCTTGCGCCGTATCCACCATTGGGATTAAACGATAACCAATCTCTAAGCCTAATACATCCACCTGTTGGACATCATCCCAGCCCAACTCCGGCGGTCTTTCTGGCTCATCGCTGACTACTGCTTCTGGTTCAACCTGAGCAGCAGTTTTTTGCCGTTTCATTAAAAACCATGCACCACCACCCGTCACCGCTGCCAATGTCAAAAAAGCCATATTCGGCATACCAGGAATAATCCCTAACAAGGTCATAATTCCTGCTGAAATGGCCAAAGGACGTGGATTGCTTAATAGCTGATCACCCATTTGATCAGATATCACACGATCATCACCAGAACGCGTTACCATCAACGCTGCTGCAACAGACAATAGCAATGCTGGAATCTGTGCGACCAAACCATCACCAATCGTCAACAAAGTATAAGTTTGCACAGACTGACCGAAAGGCAATCCATGCTGTGCCATACCGATAATAAAGCCGCCAATAATATTAATGAACAGAATAATAATGCCTGCGATCGCATCACCACGCACAAACTTACTCGCACCGTCCATTGAACCGTAGAACTCTGACTCTGCCGCAACTTCTCGACGACGCGCTTGCGCTTGATCTTGCGAAATAAGCCCCGCATTCAAATCGGCATCAATCGCCATTTGTTTTCCTGGCATTGAGTCTAATGCAAAACGAGCGCTAACTTCTGCAACACGCCCCGCACCTTTTGTAACTACCACGAAGTTGATTACGACAAGAATCGCAAAAACAACTAAGCCAACAGCATAGTTACCACCAATAACAAACTCACCAAATGCTTCAATAACATGACCAGCAGATGCACCGCCGTTATGTCCTTCTAACAAAATAACACGCGTAGAAGCAATGTTTAGTGCCAGACGCAATAGCGTGGTAACAAGCAAAATAGTAGGGAAAACAGCAAAATCTAGCGGCTTTTTGGCATATACCGTTACCATCAATACCATAAGCGAAAGCGCAATATTGAAAGTAAACAAAATATCGAGCATTAATGGCGGCAAAGGCAAAATCATCATTGCCAGTAAGGCAACAACAAGAACAGGCGTTCCCATTCCTTGCGGTAAAGCCATTTTTATTTGTTCGCCAAAGCTCCGCCAATCCATGCTTAACAACAGCCTTGTAGGTTAGATATCAATCGAATAAGGTTCATATCCAGCCATTGTACCAATCCATGCACCATTTCACCAATAGCATCAAGGTGTTTGCTTCAATTCTTCTGGCACAGACAAGTCATCGAAATTAGGGAGTTTGCTAATCTTACGATCTCGCAGTTGGAAAACCATCGCTAAAATTTGCGCCACCGCCATAAATAGGGTTGGTGGAATCTGTTTTCCAATTTCACTATTGTAATATAGCGCACGAGCTAAGGCTGGTGAACGTACAATCTGAATATCGTTTTTTTGCGCAATGCTTCTGATTTGCGCAGCAAGAAAATCGATCCCCATTGCCAAAACAATGGGCGCACTACTTCCATTTTTATCGTCGTACTGTAGCGCAACAGCGTAGTGCTCAGGGTTAGTAATAATGACATCTGCTTTGGGTACATCTTGCATCATTCGCCGCATAGCCATTTCGCGCTGCATACGGCGAATGCGCCCTTTAATTTCAGGGCTACCTTCCGTTTGCTTGTACTCTTCTTTAACTTCTTGCAACGTCATCTTCATGTCTTCTGAATGTTTCCACAACTGATAAGGCACATCAATCAGGGCAATGACAATTAACCCCAACGACATCACAATAAACGCTTTTAGCAATACCTCACCAGCCGAGCCTAAAGCTGGCATGACATCTGTCATACCAATGCTATACAACTCATGTAACACGTTATATACAAAAAGAATGGCTAAAAAAGCCATTAAAAAAAACTTTAATAACGCCTTAATCAGCTCAACAAGTGCATTCATTGAAAACATGCGTTTAATCCCAGAAATGGGATTAAGCTTAGAAAACTTAGGTGCAAACACTTCCGTGCTAAACAACCACCCACCCACCAAAATATTGGCAATAACTGCCATCATCAGCATCGCCAACATAAATGGAATGGTTAACAAACCAGCCAACCAAAACTGAGAAAAAATCAACTCAGCCGCTTTTTTCATATCAAATGACTGATCTCGATCAAAAGACAAACCAACAGTCATAATTTGCTTAAAATCATCCACCATGCCTGGCCCTAACCACCAGAACCATGCTGCGGACAACAACATAATAAGCATCGTTCCCAATTCTTTAGAGCGCGCAACCTGACCTTTCTTTCGAGCATCGCTTAGCTTTTTCTCGGTTGGGGATTCACTTTTTTCTTGTCCGTCTTCGTTTTCAGCCACGATTAATCACTTAAACGATAATTATGTACAAAATCAAAACTGGCACGCATGAACCATTGAAACTGCTCTACAATTTGCGGCAATAACCACCAAAGTAAAATTAAGCCGCCAACAATGGTAATCACAAATCCAATCGAGAAAATATTTAATGTTGGTGCTGCGCGACCAATCAAGCCTAATGCCATATTGGCTAGTAATAATGCAGTAACGGCAGGTAAAGAAATAATCATTGCCCAAACAAACAGATTACTTCCCCAGTCCACAATTGCTTTGACTGAAAGTAATGACAAAAAATGTCCGTTCAACGGCATTTGTACAAAACTATCCAGGAGCATTTGAATAACCAGCAAATGCCCATTTAGAACAACAAACAGCAAGGTAATAATCAGGGTATAAAATTGGCTAATAACTGCTGAGTTCATCCCTGTACTTGGATCAACTAATGAAGCAAAGCCCAGCCCCATACCATTCGCAACCATTTGGCCAGCTAAATTGAATGCTTGAAAGACAACAACAAAAGCCAACCCCATTGCCAAACCGATACCAGCTTGCTCTACGGCCATCCAAAGCCCTTCATTCGTAAATGGGTCAACAGGATGCGTTAACTGAACAGAAGGTGCAATAACCGCAGTTAAAATTAGTGTAACGATTAATTTAAGTTGTGTAGGAATCGTTCGGGCCGAAAAAACTGGCATAATGGCCATAAGCGCCCCAATACGAACAAACGGCCAAAAAAAACTTCCCCACCACTGTAAAAAAGCATCGTAGGTAAATTGCGTTTGCACAAAAAGTTAGCCGATATATTCAGGAATGGATAAAAACAGTTCCCGGGTATAATCAACCAGTACGCCGAGCAACCAAGGGCCGCCAATCGACAAAACCAAGACAATCGCGATCAACTTTGGAATAAAGCTGAGCGTCATTTCATTGATCTGCGTTGCCGCTTGAAACATCCCTACCAACAAACCAATTACTAATGTAGGCACCAACAACGGCACGGATAACAGAACCGTAACTTCCAACATTTTTTGACCAATGGTTAAAACGGTTTCTGGTGTCATTGCAACTCCTTTTTACAAACCGCCAGGAACAACAAAACTATTCGCGAGCGTTCCCATAATGAGACTCCAGCCATCAACCAGTACAAACAGCATCAGCTTAAATGGCATCGAAATAATCATTGGTGATAACATCATCATACCCATAGACATAAGTAGCGATGAAACCACCAAATCGATCACCAAAAATGGAATGAAAATCAAAAAACCGATTTGGAACGCGGTTTTAAGCTCACTGGTAATAAAAGCGGGAATGAGCACTCGAAATGGCACGGTATCAGGTTCATCCAATTTAACATTAGCCATTTCGCCAAACAAAGCAAGGTCATCTTCGCGCGTTTGCTGCATCATAAACTGACGCATCGGCCCTGAGCCCGCATCAACCGCCTGCATTAAGTTGATTTGCTCATTTAAATAAGGTTCAACAGCATTTTGATTAATCTTGTCGAAGACTGGCGCCATGATAAATAAAGTCATAAACAATGCCAAACCAATAAGCACTTGGTTTGAGGGCGTTTGCATGGTACCTAGGGCTTGACGAAGAATCGACAACACAATAACCACGCGCAAAAATGAAGTCATCGTCATTAATGCTGCCGGCAATAGTGTTAAGCCAGTCATTAACAATAAAATTTGAATGGTAAGCGTATATTCTTGTTGACCTGCTGCATTCGTTTGCACATTAAATGCGGGAATACCAACATCCGCCGAAGCATAAAGTGGAAAAAACACAATTAAGCACAACAAAAAAAATCGCATAATATGCTTCATGATGCAGACTCTTGTTGTCGACGCTTCAATGCCTGCTGAAAGCGTTGCGAAAAACTTGCTGTTATCAATGGCTGACCATCCGTAGTAGCACCAACATCAATAGGCTCTGCCAACAAATGCAACAAGCTAATTTCTGCTGCCGTTACACCCAATACAAGTTGCTCTTGACCAACTTGAACTAATACAACACGCTCTCTGGCACCAACAGAAAGCGCACCTAACACTTTCATTTGACCATTCGCTGCACCTTGAACCAACCCTGCACGACGCAACATCCAAGCCAAACCAAGCAATAGACCAACAACCAACAGTAATACAAATACCATTTGCGCCAGCATACCACTCATTGTTGGCAGCGTATTCTGTTTTTCAACCGTATCAGCAAGTAGCAGCGCCGGAGAAACAGAGACAAGCACCAGTAATTTTTTTATCAAACGAGCTAACACCTTAACGTAACTTTTTAATTCGCTCGATAGGACTAACGACGTCAGTCAATCGCACACCAAACTTGTCATTAACCACAACAACCTCACCATGCGCAATCAAAGTACCATTAACAAGCACATCTAGCGGCTCACCTGCTAAACGTTCCAACTCAATAACAGAACCTTGCGTATAAGACAATAAGTTACGAATTGTCACATTGGCGCGACCAATCTCTAATGCCAAGGTAACCGGTACATCCAAAACAACATCTAAATCGACCTTGTCTTTTTTATCCAAGTAGGTACTAGATTGTGGCGAAGCGTTATTATCTGTAGTAGCAGTTACTTTCTCTGCTTCGGCCTGTTCATTTAACGCCGCAGCCCAAGGATCTTCTTCATCTGCACCAGATGAAGACGCTGCTTGCTCTGCTAAAGCCGATGCCCATGGATCTTCTTCAATTTCACTCATTTACCACTCCAAAGGAACTTCACGATCACGATAAGCTGGATGCCGGGTAAAGTCCATTAGCTGTACCGCTTTTTTACCTTCAAAATCACCCAAACGTCCATGACCAATAACGATATCTTCAACTTTAACTGGAATTAAGCTTGGCATTTCAATTGGAATAACATCTCCAACTTCCATTGCGAGCAAGTCTTCCATACTCATGTGCACCTGAGCCAATTCAGCGCTCAAAGCAACTTCAATGTCTTTAGCTTCATCACGCAATGTCTTATTCCAGCGTTTATCGCCTTCGCCTTGTAATGAGCGCATTCCTTCTTCCAATACATCTCGTATGGGTTCTAGCATAGAATAAGGCATGACAATGTCAATACGTCCTTCCTGGTTTTCAAAGCGAACGTAAACAGGAGAGATGACGACCATTTCAATAGGATCAACAATCGAAGCAAACTTAGGATTCATTTCGCTATGTAACACTTCGATGTCAATCGGAATAACTGGCTCCCAAGAAATGGTCAAACACTTCAAACATTCCGTAACCAAATTACGGATTAGCCCCATTTCAACGGTTGTATATTCTCGACCTTCAATTTTGAAGTGAATTTGACCATTACCACCGTAGTAAAGTTCAATGACGCTAAAAATTAGCTTGGAATCGATTGTAATAAGGGCAACACCTCCCAGCGCATCGATTTTGACGATATTCAAACTGGTTGGGAAAAACAAATTACGCAAATACTCATTCATCTTAATGATTTTGACTTCACCTGCAACAACCTCAACACTCGATTGAACCATGTCTACAATCGTACGCTGAAAACAGCGCGAAAAGCGTTCGGTAATGACATCTAGCGCAGGAAATCGACCACGTACAATACGCTCTTGATTGGTAAAGTCAAAGGTACTTACACCTTCTGTCTTTCCTGAGGTGTCCGTTTCGGTTTCAATATCACCACCACCCATACCTTTAAGTAGTGCGTCAATTTCGTCCTGATCTAGGATATCTTCTTTGGGCCCCATGACCCCGAGCATAGTTAATAACTCCTATATCAATAGGTTATTGCATCACAAAGCGTTCAATCAACACTTTATCAAGTAAATCTGGATAAACCTTTTGCGACTCTAAAGAAGCACGCGCAATTTGTAGCAATTCAGCAGCAAGCTTCTCTTGTGCATCATCGGCACTCATTTCTGTATAAGTTTTCTTGCGCAATGCCGCAGAAATATCATTAATTAACAATGGCTTAATATTTGTTAATTCTGTAACAACCTCTGGATAATTGGTCATCATTTTTAACTTAATCGCTAAAAACTTGGCTTTACCTTCACCCTTAAAGTTAACAACCAATTGTTCCAAATCAAAATATTGTGGCGCAGCACCAGGTGCTGGAGAGGGAAATTGTTTATAAGCAGGAGAATAAGCTTTTGCTTTATCTTCTGGCTTATAGGCTTCTTCTTGATGTGATGACTCAGCGCCGTGTTCGCCTTCGTTTGCAGCATGTTGTTGATTCATCATCATAAAGGCTAAACCACCGACTGCGCCAATCAAAATAACGACTAGAACAATAAGCACAATCATCAAACCATTACCGCCTTTTTTAGGCGCGTCTGTTGCTTCTTCTACTGCAGGTGCTGCTGGTTTTGCTGCCATCTTATTGTTCCTTTCTTGTTTTTTCAGTAGTGCTATTACTTAACTCTTTAGCACTTGTTATTTTAGCATCAGCCAAACTTTGTAAGTTTCGCTCTGCTTCTTTAGTTAAAACGATAATACTAATCCGTCTATTACGTGGATTATAGGGGTTTTCTTTATCGTAGGGAATAGTATCGGACAAACCAACTACTTGCGCGACCTT
>JAEMQD010000098.1:0-3727 GCA_022759035.1 Thiotrichales bacterium | reverse complement strand
AGCTTAGACTTTAACTCTTCTAATTTTTGTTTTTCTTTTTCTTTGTCTTCTGGCGAATCGCCTTCAACGGATTGGGGCGCGTCCATCATGCCGCCCATATCAATTAAAGAGTTGGTTTGACCTGCTTTATCTTTTGAAGGAATCAGGATGTCTGGGCTGGCTTCAATAACACTTGGATCTCGGAAGAAAGCAGCGATTTCTTTACGCTCTTCATCATTCGTTCCACCCAACACCCACAATAATAGGAAGAAAGCCATTGTAGCCGTCATCAAATCTGCGAACGCAATTTTCCACGCACCACCATGCGCAGAGTGCGGACACTTTTTAATACGTTTGATGATGATGGACTGTTCGCCGTCTGCATCAGCCATGACTATTTTCCCTATGTTCGAGCTTTTAATTTGTATAAGGCATATTAAGCAACAACTGTGCCGTTACTTGATAGACTGTAAATACTCGTCAAGTTCCTTAAATGCAGGGCGACTGCCCGAAGGAACAGATTTACGACCAAACTCTACCGCAACAGCAGGCGCATACCCATTTAGATTAGCTAAAATACAGGTCTTAATCGTTGCATAATAAGCCCCTTCTTCTTCTGCTTTCATAACAATTGCTGTTGAAATAGGAACAACGAAACCATAAGCAGCCAAAATACCTAAGAATGTACCAACCAACGCGACGGACATATGATGTGCAATTTCCATCGGCCCCGCGTCTAGATAAGACATGGTCACAATAATCCCCATAACGGCAGCAACAATACCAAATGCGGGCAGTGCTTGACCAACTTCTGCAATCGCATGTGCGGGTAATACCGCGTGATGATGATGGGCATCAATTTCTAAATTCATCAAATCTTCAATTTGATAAGGATTCGTTGCACCTGAAATCATCATACGTAAATAGTCCGTAATGAAATCGCTCACATGATGATCAGCAATAACTTTAGGAAACTCACCAAATAAAGCAGAAGCATGGGGATCTTCAACATCCGCTTCAATCGACATCAACCCTTCACGTCGCGCTTTATTAAAAAGCTTGAACATCAAACCTAACAGCTGTTGGTACGCCTCTTTATCAAAAGGCGATGGTTTAATGAGACCAACGGCATCGCCAATACCTTTTTTAATCGCCCAGCCTGGCGTCGCAATAACATAAGCGCCAAACGCACCACCACAAATGATCAGCAACTCTAAGGGTTGAATAAGAATACCAATACTACCATGAGGTAAATAACCACCTAGCAAACACCCTACAACCGTTACCGTACCAATAATTGCTTTCATGGCTACCCTTTCCTCAATGCATTCTTATAATTATGACTGATCTTTGTATTTTTATGTTAACCAATTACTATTAGACTTGGCGCAACACGCGCTCCTGATTATCAACAAAATCGCCAAGCGATGACTGTGCATGATGCACTTCTTGCAACGTTGATGCAATATTCGCTAACATAGCGCTCGCTTCAGTTGCATCTGTTTGCGTAGTGCCTACACGATCTCGGCTTGATTGCATCACTTTAACAGCAGTTCTTGCTTGTTGTTGCAACTCTTCAATAATGGATTGAATTTCTTTCGTTGCTTGCTGTGTTTTTTGTGCCAAAATACGCACTTCATCAGCAACGACCGCAAAACCACGTCCATGTTCACCCGCACGCGCTGCTTCAATAGCTGCATTAAGCGCAAGCAAGTTTGTCTGTTCTGCGATATCTCGAATCAGCACCAGCACCGTACCAATATTCTCACTATCTTTTTCCAATTGACGAATAACATTTGCTGCATGAATTACTTCATCATTCAATGTATTAATGCCGGCCATCACATTGTCTAGCAACTTCGTTGTTTGTCCTGACTGATCATTCATCGCAATAACTTGATTACGTAATTGTGTCGAAGCATCACGAATACCATCTAAAGCTGCTTTTGCTTCACCAAACAACATATCTTGGTTATGCGCGTGACTAATGTTTTGCTGCTCTACATGAGACTGCTGTTGCAAAGCAATCATCTGCTCTTCCGCTTGTTCACGCATCAACTTTTCCATCTGTAATGCATCCGCAAAAGACCCAAACAGATGGTTCAGCTTTTCAACCAACAATGAATCAACTGCCGATGAAGCATGTATTGGCACTACTTGATGCACAGACAGCGCATCGAGTTGGTTAGCAAGCGCGGCAAAAGTCGTTGCGCACTGCACGTTACTATTTGCACTGCCACCACCTTGTCGCATCAGCACTGCAATTAATGCAACTACCAACACAACAACACCAACACCTGCACCAATAACAATGACATTTTGCTCTGCTGCTTGTGCTAGCATGGGTAACATCGTCATCATGCCAACTAATGTTATTTTTTTTATTTTCATATCGTAGTCCTATTTGGTTATATTACCGAAAACTGCTATTGCGTTATGATCCAATGGTTATCAAGCAAACTGATCGACAAGACGATCGATCTCTGTCCAACGTTTTGTCTCTGGAATAGGGTTAGCGACATCGTCCACAAAATCTGAAGCGCTATTTGTAGCAGCCCGATGTCCAGATTGACCATTGGTGTCTTGTTGTGTTTGTGAGTCAACATTCGCGGAGCCTAATTCTATTCCTTGTTGAGATAAAATATCGCGCAATCTTGGTAGTGCGTTTTCAAGCATTTCTCTCGTCAAGCCATGCTGAGCAGACAGTGTTACATGCGCTTTGTTCGATTCGTCCATTTTAAGGTGAATTCTTACTGGCCCAAGATCAAGCGGGTCAACGCGCACTTCTACTTCGTCTACTTTTTGACTCACCATCATCTGCATTTTATGACCCATTTCCGAGGTCCATTGTGGTTGGCGTAAACTTAACGGAGAAAACAATGACGAGGATAGCACTGAAGACCCTGTTGTTCCCGTACCCACAGCGTTTAACATGGTAGAAAATGAACCATTATCAACCTCTGTCGTACCATCAGAGCCAATCGAAGCGGTTGACGTAGCAACTAATCCTGCATCACTTTGATCTCGTTTTGAGGTATCCGCATTATGCTGGCTTTGTTGCATACTACTCGCCAAGTTTGCTATAACCGTTGAAGCAGTCGTTGACATTAAGTTTTGTCCAACATCATTTAATGTGGTATGTTGTTTCATTGCCGCGCTTACTGTCGATGCAGCTTGTGTCGATGAAAATAATGTTGCGTTTGTTTCACCTAAAACGGACTGTTGACTAGTCTCTAAAGTCGTCACCTTGTCTGTAGCTTTGTCCACCGTACTGTTGTGAACGCTCGCATTGACCAGCATAGCGGGATTAGATGCGGTAGTCGTTTGCACCGCTGTTGTTATTACTTTGTTATTAACCGCTGGTGCAGTTATAGCGTCTGTTAATGGTGCGGCCACTACCTTGGCAACAGTAGCGCTTTCAGGTAAAGGCAAGCCATCGCTCAGCATGTCGGTTAACTGAATAGCCGTTTCTGGCGCTTTTGTCATTCCTGCCTGATTCGCTGCAAGCGATGGCACTAGGTTGGCAACCTTTGCCAACTCTGGCAAAGCTGACGTTTTTATTCCTTCATCAACACGCACTGACACAGATTGTGCGGGCGCATTCACTACTGGCGATGTCATCAGCATATGTGTCTCTACTGCCATATAGCTAACCTGCGCCTCTTTGGAGCTATCTACAGTTGGCACCAAATCAACCTGATTACTGTCTTCTGTAGTCGCGCTTGGCAAATTATTTTGCCCAGAGGTA
>JAEMQD010000090.1 GCA_022759035.1 Thiotrichales bacterium | reverse complement strand
TAGTTGCAATTAACGAAAGAAATCACAATTGTGAATGATTAAATTATTTGCAACTAATTTCGCTATTTGCAACTTATTTTCGATAATTGCAACTACTGGCAGCTAGAAAAGGACGCCATTATCATCTATTCCGCCAATTGATGAGTTTCTCATGGGTAAATGGAAGCTTCAGTGGTTAGGTAGAATCAACAGAAATGATAGCGTGCAATCTGAGCCCACGATTGACACGATCGAGGTTATTACACAATCAATCGAGATCTGACAGGTATGCGCCAAAAACCTTAGAGTGAGAAGAAGCCCCTCTAAAATAAGTACTCAACTTATTTGCGTTTCTTCACAAGCTCATGCCCTTTCGCTGCGCGCTTACCTAAAACCTTCTCGGCGGTAACGCTATACTTGCCAAGCATAACTTTATCGTTAGCTTGGCAAGCAATCGCCATGTTGGCTAAACCATCCGCGATTAAGGTTACCCCTGCGCCTTTCGCCAACACTCGCACTTCGCTAAGCGGATAAGCCAAACCGCGTAGTGTTGTTGATAGCAACAACAAGTAAGGTTCTGTTTCTACACTGCAAGCTGGTACAGCCTGCAAGAAAACCTGTGCCCCAGCATCGACCGTTAAGCAATCTTTACCTGCTTTACGATTACTATATAAGTCTTCACCACGGCAAACAAAGCCTTTCCCTGCACTTGTTGCAATCACAAAACGTGTTTGCAAATTACCACAAGCAAACGCCTGCGCACGCGCGCCAGCAGATAAGTCGATTAATGCAGTTAAAGGTATACCATCGCCTTTACCGCCTGGTAATTGCGAAACAGGAATAGCGTAAACTCGCCCTGCACTATCTAGCACAAACAACCATTCTATTGTTCGTGTTTCAAAGGCTGCCAATAGGCTATCGCCAGCCTTAAAGGCGAGCTGACTAGTTTCGTCTAGTTTTCCAGTTCGGGTACGAACAAAGCCTTGCTTACTGACAATCACCATCACCGCCTCATCGGCAACCTTAGCTGCATCGCTGCGTGTCACAACATCCGCAGATTGAATTAAGGTTCGACGTGCATCGCCATACTGTTTTGCATCTGCTTCTAGTTGTGCAACAATGGTTTGACGCAAATAGCCTTCATCCGATAACAATCTTGCCAATTCGCTTAATCGTTCACGCAACTTATTCAGCTCTTGCTCTATTTTCAAGTATTCCAAACGCGCTAACTGACGTAAGCGAATTTCTAAAATATCTTCGGCTTGTAGCTCACTCAATGCAAATTGCGCCATCAATTCTTGCTTGGGTTCGTCGCTATGACGAATTACCGCAATCACTTCATCAATATGCAACAGCACAAGCTGACGCCCTTCTAAAATGTGGGCGCGTTCGCTTGCTTTACGATGCTCATAAGCGCATTGACGCTGGAAAGACTGCACACGAAAGCCAGCCCATTCTTTTAATATCGCCAACAAGCCCTGTTGTCGCGGATTACCATCGACACTAATTGCTGTCATATTCACGGACACATTGGTTTCAAGCGCTGTATGTGCCAGTAAAAACGTCATTAATTCGTCACTTGTTACCGTGCGGCTGCGTGGCTCTAATACTAAACGAATTGGATGCTGGCCGTCAGACTCATCTCGCATGGTTTCTAATAAATTAGTCAGCGCTGCCTTTAGTCCAGCTTGTTCTTGCGTTAAGGTTTTTTTGCCTGCTTTGGGTTGTGGGTTCAACAAAGCTTCTATCTCGGCCATAATTTTGGCTGTCGAAGTTCCTTGCGGTAATTCATAAATCACCGCACGCCACTGCCCTTTCGCTAACGACTCAATATGCCAGCGCGCACGCAAGCGCAAAGAACCTCGACCAGAAGCATAAATCGCTGGCAATGCATCTGGATTAATTAATTGTCCGCCCCCAGCAAAGTCTGGACCTGGCAACACCTGCATCACTTGCGACAAATCAAGTTCATCATGCAACACAGCTAAACGGCACGCAGCAGCAACTTCCGTTAAATTGTGCGGCGGTAACTCGCAAGCCATACCCACGGCAATGCCAGAAGCACCATTCAATAACACAAATGGCAACCGTGCTGGCAGTAACTGAGGTTCTTTCAAACTACCATCGTAGTTGGCGCTCCAATCAACCGTTTCACTATCTAGATCAGCCAGTAATAGTTCACTAATAGGCGTTAAGCGTGCTTCGGTGTAACGCATTGCTGCCGCGCCATCACCATCGCGAGAACCAAAATTACCCTGTCCATCGACCAAGGGATAACGCAACGAAAAATCTTGTGCCATACGCACCATGGCATCATAAGCAGCGGTATCTCCGTGCGGGTGATACTTACCCAACACTTCACCGACAACACGCGCCGATTTAACCGGTTTGGCGACACCATCTAATCCTAAGCGCTTCATGGTATACAAAATACGACGCTGAACAGGTTTCTGTCCGTCCTGTACTGCGGGTAACGCACGACCCTTCACAACAGACATGGCATACTCTAAATAGCAGCGCTCTGCGTATAAAGGCAAATTCAAACCATCGTCTGGCGCGCTTGATGCATGCGAAACAGGCGGCTCGCTAGGCGGTTGAGATGAAGCTGCATCTGCCTCATCTGCTAGGTTGGCAAATAAATCTAAGGTAGTAGGCGCTTGTGGCATAGTTTTTTCTCGTGACATCTCATCTTGTATTAACACAACTGAACAATAAGCATTAAATATCTGCTTCTACACTATAGCCCTTACTTTCCATCCATAATCGGCGGTCTCCAGACGATTTCTTCGCCATCAACATATCAAACATATCGTTTGCTTCATTGGCGTTTGGCCATTGAATACATAATAAACGGCGTGTATCAACCGACATAGCCGTTTCTTTTAGCTGGTCAGGATTCATCTCGCCCAAACCTTTAAAGCGCGCAATGCTAATATGTTGCTCCTTAACTCCCTCGTCTACTAAGCGCTGCACCAAACTGTCTCGTTCATTTTCATCTAGCGCATAAAACTTTTGTTTGCGCTTACTCGCATCAACATCAATACGGAATAACGGAGGCTGACCAACAAACAAATGCCCCGCTGCTACCAATTTTGGAAAATGACGATAAAACAAAGTGAGTAACAAGGTTTGAATGTGCGCGCCATCGACATCGGCATCGGTCATTAATACCACTTTACCGTAGCGTAAACTTTCAAGTACGCTATCTGGTGCATTTTCGCTATGGGGATCGACGCCAATAGCAACACTAATATCATGTACTTCATTATTGGCAAACAATTCAGCAGATGGCACTTCCCACGTATTCAACACTTTGCCTCGTAACGGCAAAATCGCTTGCGTGCGCTTATCTCTCGCTTGTTTGGCCGAACCACCCGCCGAGTCACCTTCCACCAAGAATAATTCATTTTCTCGAATATCATTACTCTCGCAATCTGTTAATTTACCTGGCAATACAGCAGCGCCAGAGGTTTTCTTTTTAACGGCTGTTTTCGCGGTTTTACTGCGTTCCAATGCCGCTTTAATTGCCATTTCAGCGATTTTTTTACCCGCATCTAAATGGGCATTTAACCATAGTGTAAACGCATCTTTAATACAGCTGGCAACTAAAGCATGCGCTGCGCGAGAAGTCAGTTTGTCTTTTGTTTGACCTTGAAATTGCGGATCTAACACACGTGCCGATAAAATACAGGCAACACGTCCCCAAACATCATCGGCCGTTAATTGCACCCCTTTTGGCAACAAGGCGTGATGTTGGCAAAAAGCCTGTAATGCCTCAAACAATCCCGCTCGCAAGCCAGTTTCGTGCGTTCCACCCACTGGCGTTGGAATCAAATTCACATAGCTTTCACTAAATCGCGCTGCGCCTTCACGAAACAAGACCGCCCACGAAGCGCCTTCACCCTCTGCCGCATCCGATTTAAGACCAGCAATTTGCGCTTTCGTTAAATAATGCTCACCAGAAAACAAAGGTGAAACATAACTACCATCTGTTTCCTGCTGGCAAACCGACTGCAGATAATCGCCCATTCCACCCGAAAACTGCCAGGTTTGCGTTTGCTCTGAAGCTTCATTACATAAAGTAACCACTAATCCTGGCAACAACACTGCTTTAGAACGCAACAAACGTTCTAATTCTGCCAACGGCAACTTAGGAGAATCGAAGTATTGCGCATCTGGCCAAGCACGTACTCGCGTGCCATGGCCACGCGCCTTACCGACCTCAGTCAATGCTTCGCATACATCACCACCTGCAAAAGCTAACTGCCACCGCTTACCGTCGCGCACGACTTCGACCTCTAACCGTGTCGATAAAGCATTGGTCACCGAAACCCCTACACCGTGCAGTCCGCCAGAAAAGGCATAAGCGCCGCCAGAGGTTTTGCTAAACTTTCCGCCCGCATGCAAACGAGTAAAAACCAATTCTACCGTTGGCACCCCTTCAACTGGATGAATCCCCACGGGAATACCACGACCATTATCTTGTACTGAAATAGAAGCATCTCGATGTAATACGACATCAATACGTGTTGCATAACCCCCCAAGGCTTCATCTGCCGCATTATCGATTACTTCTTGAATAATATGGAGTGGGTTTTCTGTTCGTGTGTACATGCCTGGACGCTGACGCACAGGCTCTAGACCTTTTAATACTTGAATATCCGATTCTTGATAAGCAACAGCCACAGAGCACAACCCTATTACAATAATTCAATGCCTCAATAATAGAACGAACGTTCATAAAATACAAGCAAGCACCAAAATAAGATGCATTATTCTTTCGATCATGCTAATATGTGTAAATAAATGCGCGAGTGGCGGAATTGGTAGACGCACTGGATTTAGGTTCCAGCGCCGCAAGGTGTAAGAGTTCGAGTCTCTTCTCGCGCACCAAACAAATCGATCAGGCTTAGGAATATCCTAAGCCTTTTTTGTTGGTGATTTGCATGTAAGGAGTTTGCCATGCCATTGCTCGATAGCTTTACCGTTGACCACACGATTATGAATGCACCTGCTGTCCGTCTCGCTAAAGAAATGAAAACGGCGCATGGTGACCCCATTACCGTTTACGACTTACGTTTTTGCAAACCAAATGCAGAAATACTGAGCGAGCGCGGCATTCACACTTTAGAGCATTTATTTGCTGGCTTCATGCGCAACCACCTTAATGGTAATGGCGTGGAAATCATCGACATTTCGCCTATGGGATGCCGCACAGGTTTTTATATGAGCCTGATGGGTCGCCCAGACGAAGCTGTTGTTGCCAAGGCGTGGGCAGCAGCAATGCAAGACGTGCTTGCCGTCAATAACATGAATGAAATTCCAGAATTAAACGAATACCAATGCGGTACATTTGTTATGCACTCGTTAGAGGAAGCAAAAGACATCGCTACCAATATTATTCGTCGCGGCATCGGCATCAACAATAACGAAGCCATCAAACTGTCTGAAGAAAAATTACAAGCCTTAGGCAACCACGCATGATTGGTATTATTGGTGCAATGGCTGAAGAAGTCGCCGCCTTTGCGCAAGAAATGCAAGACAAAAAAACGCACGAAATTGCGGGCATCGCCTTTCATGTTGGTTATATTCATGGCGTTAAGGTTGTCCTAGCACAATCAGGCATTGGCAAAGTCAATGCGGCAATGACCACCACACTCATGTGCCAACAGTTTGCGCCAAAAGCCATTATTAATACAGGTTCTGCTGGTGGCTTTAATAGCAAACAACAAGTTGGCGATATTATTGTCTCAATTGATGTCGTCCATCACGACGTCGATGTTACCGCATTTGGCTACACTGTCGGACAAGTGCCCGGCATGCCTAGTACCTTTGCCGCAGCACAAACGCTCATCGATATTGCGCATCAAGCACTAGCAGAATTAGCACTTCCTGCACACAAAGGGCAAGTTGCTTCTGGCGATAAATTTATGACGCATCAAGATCATATCGATATTGTCCGTCAACAATTCCCTAATTTAGATGCAGTTGAAATGGAGGGTGCTGCGATTGCACAAGTATGCCACCGCTTCGAGACACCATTTGTTATCGTGCGCGCGCTGTCCGACATTGCTGGCAAAGCATCTCCCATGAGTTTTGAGCAATTTTTGCCGCTTGCAGCGGCGAATGCGGCAAAATTGATCGTAACCATGCTGCCGCACGTGGCAAAACAATTTCTTGCTTAAAAATCGCGCCGATTCATGCTAATGAAGCCGCCAAGGCCGCTAAGCGGCTTTTGGCAGCATCATAACTCGCCAGCGGCGGATTAAACGGCACCAACAAACGCTCATTACCATGCAAGGTATGCGCAACAACACGAAACCCATCAGCATCAATCGCAACCATCTCCGCTTTCAATGCATCTGGTTGATCTGCAAGCTTTTTTACAAAGAGCATAACCCATTCAGGATGTTCATTATTCAAATAGTCGCAAAGTTCTTTTTGAATATCCGCTGGCCATTTAGCCATTTTTACCCCTTTCATTTAACAAAAATCAAATATTGGCACGACCATTGCTTTTGCTTTTACAACATTAAACGCAAAAGGTGGACACCATGGAAAAATTGCAAGACCAAATTAGCACAACGCCACTATTAAACACTTACGAATATAACCGTGAGCTAGAGGCTGAGCTATCAGAGAAACCGCATACTTATATCCTTTTACTATTGCAACGCACTGTTGAAAAAGGGTTACAAGCAAAAGAATGCCATGAAAAAGGCGAGTTAGTTGCTAAAGGCTTTCACCTTGGTCGCATGACCACGCTCGTTGATGCGTTACGTGACCGTTTAGTCTTTAAAGAGCAAAACATTATTGCTTACAACTTTGCTGAACTTTATGAATACGTAGATTTTAGCATTCAACAAGCCGTTAATGAAGCTGGCACAGAATATTTAGAAAGCGCCATTATGATTATGAACGAGTTAAAACAAGCTTGGGAAGAAGCCCTGCATTTAACTGGAAACTCAGCAACGCCATTGCAATAAGTGGCAACCAATAAATTTCAATGCGCTAGTGCATTGAAATAGTCTCTCCTCCCATTGCCGGTAGGTCATTGTACCTCCGGCTTTTTTATTCGCTCAAAAATGTCGATAGCACTGTATTTAAGTAACGATAACCTAATTCCGTTGTCACTAATCGACCTTGTGCCATAGACACTAACAAATCTTTATCTTGCAACAATTGCCAATTTGCCGCCAAGGTTTGCAAAGGCAACCCTGTTCTTGCCGCAAACAAATCGACCGCTACGCCTTCGCGCAATCGCAACGCATTCATTAAAAACTCAAAGGGTAAAGCAGACAATGCCACACCACGTAACAACGCACCTTGTGCTTGCTGAATAGAATCCACATAACGCGCTGGACTTTTGGCATGTTCTGTTCGAAAAATACGGCCATCTGCACCCGTATGCTTACCATGCGCACCAGCACCCAAACCAATATAATCACCAAATTGCCAATAGTTCAGATTATGAACACTGGCAAAGCGTTTTTGCGCACGCCACGCAGATACTTCGTAGCGATCAAAGCCTGCCTCTAGCAAACGCTGGTGACATAAATTTTGTAAAACATCAGCAGCATCTGCATCGGGCAAATCTTTAGGCGGTCGCGCAAAAAAAGGCGTATTTGGCTCTAATGTCAATTGGTAATGCGACAAGTGTTCAGGATGAAAAGCCAGCGCCAACTCAATATCTGTAAGGGCTAAGTCCTCAGACTGCCCTGGCAGCCCGACCATCAAATCTAAGTTTACATTATCAAAACCAATACGACGTGCCAACTCAATGGCGCACTTAGCCTGATGACCATCATGAATACGACCAATCTTTGCCAATAAGGCGCTATCGAAGCTCTGCACGCCTAGCGACAACCGATTTACCCCCGCACTACGGTAGCCTGAAAAATGTTCGCTATCTACGGTACCAGGATTCGCTTCCAAGGTAATTTCACAGTTTTCTGTCAAACCCGCATCATGCTCAATGCGTGCAATCAGCGACGCAATCACTTTTGGCGATGCCAAAGATGGCGTACCGCCACCAAAAAAAATGCTGGATACACGACGCCCACGCAACAATGGCAATTGCATTGTCCAATCTTGCAGCAAAGCCTCGGCATAAGCTTGCTCATCACTGTCACGTTTTACATGAGAATTAAAATCGCAATACGGACACTTTTGAATGCACCAAGGCCAATGAATGTACACAGAGACAGGGATGGCATCGACAATAGGCGCACGCGTCATAAATTGGGCAACTGCGCTAATAAGCTCGCCATCGCTCGCCCCCGATGACTAATGCTATTTTTCTCCTCGGCAGAAAGTTGCGCGCTCGTACATTGATGTGTTGGCACCCAAAACAATGGATCATAACCAAAGCCTTCTGCACCCTGTGGCTGCTGAACAATCTCACCTTCCCATACACCTTGAGCAATAAGTGGCAGCGGGTCTTCACTATGTCTTAACAAGACAACAACGCTCACAAATCGGGCGCTGCGCAATGCTTTAGGCACATCAGCCATTGCGGCTAGCAACCGACTATTATTTTCAGCATCACTGGCAGACAAACCTGCATAGCGCGCTGAATAAATCCCTGGCGCACCCAATAACGCATCAACCACAAGCCCAGAGTCATCCGCAATTGCTGGCAAGCCTGTTTGCTGGCTCGCCGCTCGTGCTTTAATTAACGCATTTTCGACAAAACTCAAACCATCTTCTGGCGGTTGAATCACATTAAAATCAGATTGCAGCTGAACCTGCCACCCGAGCGGCGACAGGAGTGCCGACAGTTCCTTTGCTTTTTTTGCATTACCAGACGCTAACACCAATCGCATTACGCCACCCCTTGCGCCAACACCGATTGCTGCACAACAAACAACTGCGCAATCCCTTCTTGCGCCAACGCGAGCATGGCCTGCATTTCTTGCATCGAAAAAGGCGCATCTTCAGCAGTACCTTGCACCTCAATAAACCGACCATCATTAACCATGACCACATTCATATCTGTTTGTGCCGCAACATCTTCGGCATAATCCAAATCTAAAACGGCCTGCCCTTCATAAATACCAACAGAAACAGAAGCAACTTGATACTGCAACGGATTCTTTGTTAGCTTACCCGTTGTTAATAGTTTTTGAATCGCGATTGCCAAGGCCACATAACCGCCAGTTACCGACGCGGTTCTTGTGCCCCCATCAGCCTGAATAACATCGCAATCAATCGTAATGGTACGCTCTCCTAGCGCTTTCAAATCCAACGCCGCTCGAAGCGAGCGACCAATCAAACGTTGAATTTCCTGTGTGCGCCCTTGCTGCTTACCACGCGCCGCCTCTCGGTCCATACGCGTTGACGTTGAGCGTGGCAACATACCATATTCTGCCGTAACCCAACCTTCCCCTTTACCACGCAAAAAACCAGGCACTTTTTCTTCCACAGAAGCGGTACAGATAACCTTGGTGTTTCCGAATGAAACCATCACCGAACCCTCTGCATGCATCGTAAACTCGGGTTGAATACTAACGTGGCGCATTTCATTGATAGCGCGTTGACTAGGACGAGAAAAAGTAACAACAGACATAACGAACTCTTAACATTAAAATAAATAGATTAACGTTAATTATAGCCCCATCACTAAAATTTAGTTACAATCTCTACTTATATAGATGCGGCTAAATGTGGCTGATATTTTATAAATTCAAAGTTAGGATAACATCATGCGAAGTATGACGGCTTTTGCCCGAGCCAGCAAAACGCTTCCCAACGGCGGCCTTGTCTGGGAAATAAAATCGGTCAACCATCGCTTTCTTGAAGTATTTGTACGTATGCCAGAAGAAGTTAGACACGTTGAAATGCTGGTACGAGAGCGCTTGCGCGAAAAACTAAACCGCGGCAAAGTTGAAGCCACGCTTAAACTACAACTACTTCCTAACGCAGATAGTGCGTTATTGGACAACAATCGCCTTGAGCAAGTTTCCAATTTATTAGGACAAATTCAAAAAGCAGTACCCGGCACTGCCGCCATCGATCCAATGAGCATTTTGTCTTGGCCAGGTATTGTGCAAAACAGCTCTGGTGACGGAGATGAACTCGAGCAAGCAATTATTGCGACATGTGACGAAGCCATTGATGCTTTAAATACAGCACGCGACAGAGAAGGTGCTGCCTTAGCAGAGATTATGCGTCAACGTGCCGAAGCGGCGCTCAAACTTGTTGAGAACTTACAGCGCATGGCGCCTGAAATCATTCGTCGTCACATCGACAGCTTACGTGCTCGCGTAAAAGACTTGGCTGGCGATCTTGATGAAGGCAGATGGTCTCAAGAAGTGGTGTTACTTGCCCAACGTAGCGATGTTACCGAAGAAATTGATCGTCTTTCTACCCATTTGAAAGAGATTTTTAGCATCATCAAAAAACATGAACCGATTGGCCGCCGCCTAGACTTCTTAATGCAAGAACTGAATAGAGAAGCCAATACATTGGGCGCTAAAGCTTGTACGATGGATATCACTCAAGTGAGCTTGGCACTAAAGGTACTAATTGAACAAATGCGCGAACAAATTCAAAACTTAGAATAAGTTACGCGAAATCAAGTTTCATAGCTTGCCAGCAGATAAGGCATAAGGTATAGTTTAACTGTCCATACTGAGGCGTTTTGGAGAAAATAAAATGAACTTATTAAAGTTTTTAGGTTTTGTGGTAGCTGGTGTCGTCGTGCCATTTGCGATTGTTATCGGTGTGTATTTTGGTTTCCTGCCAGACTTCATTAAAGTGGTTGTTGGCACTACATGGACTGCTGCTGCGATTACAACAATCGTTGGCTTCAGTGTGTGGATGTTGTGGGACGACATTAAAACAGGCCGTTACAGCCGCTCAAAAGCTTAATCCTGTTGCTAATCTGCGTTCTAGCATAGAGAAAACCCCGTTTATCGGGGTTTTTTCATCTTATCCGCACACTAATTCTGGCATAATAAAGCACATCATTGCTTAACGAGATTTTTCATGGAACGCATTCTGCCCCCAAATAACAAAAACACAACACATGCGCCACGCGATAAAAAGCATAGTTTGTTTGATGATGAGTTTGTTATGTCGGAAATGCACGATGTCGATACCGCGCCAGTAACACACAAAAAAGTCGCCAACGAAAAGCCACAACGCGCGCCGAGAACCTGGATTAAAATTACACTCTGGTCTGGCTTAATCGTAACGATCATCGGCACAGCGCTCGTTGCTTTTGCTGCCTTCAACTACTGGACAAATGTTTATCCGACACTACCAAGTGTTAGTGAATTAAAAACCATTCAAATGCAAGTGCCGTTAAGAATTTATACGGCAGACAACAAACTCATTGCTGAATACGGCGAGAAAAAACGCATTCCACTAAGTTACGAGCAATTCCCGCCACAAATGATCCAAGCGATTTTAGCAGCTGAAGATGATCGATTCTTCGAGCATCCTGGTGTCGATTATCAAGGTATTGTTCGCGCCGCAATTGAACTTGTTCGTACTGGGCACAAAAGCCAAGGTGGCTCAACCATTACCATGCAAGTAGCACGCAACTTCTTTTTGTCGCCAGAAAAATCGTTTATGCGTAAAATAAACGAAATCGTACTATCACTAAAAATAGAAAGCGAACTCAGTAAAGAAGAAATTATTGCACTATACCTCAATAAAATTTTTCTAGGTCATCGCTCATACGGCTTTGCAGCTGCCGCGCAAACTTACTTTGGGCGCTCACTAGACCAATTAACACTAGATGAGTTTGCTATTTTGGCTGGTCTACCTAAAGCACCTTCGACACTTAATCCTGTGACTAATCCTGAAGCAGCCAAAAACCGTCGTGACTACGTGCTCCGTCGCATGACTGAGTTAGGCTATATCACCGAAGAAATGCGCCTCGAGGCACAAGCTAAACCGATTGAGTCGGAAGTGCATACAGCCACCATTGAAGCGCATGCAGAGCATGTCGCCGAAATGGTTAGACAATGGGCCGTCGAACGCTATGGCGATACCGCCCTAGAGCAAGGTTTAAAAATTACCACTACCCTACGCGCCGACCTACAAACACAAGCACAAACAGCCATTAACACTGGCGTGCTCGCTTACGAACGCAGACACGGTTATCGTGGCCCTGTTGCGGTACTAGATGTTGTTGGGCAACAACAATGGCCCGTCTCGGTAAAAGACATTTACGAGCCAGATGCCATAAAGCTGGCGCTCATTACCAATTGGGATGACAAAACCAAATTGGCTAACGCCAAATTAAAAGATGGTACGCTCATTACACTTGATGCCAAGGCTTCCGAATGGGCAAGAAACTACAAAGAACCTAAACGAAAATCTTATCTTCAAATCGGCGACGTCATTTATGTTGAGCCGGTTGATAATCAAAACTATCGACTAGCGCAAGAACCTCGCATACAGGCAGCACTGGCTAGCGTTGACAGCAAAACAGGCGCTATCTTGGCGCTGTCTGGCGGCTATGATGCTTCCCGTAATCAATTTAATCATGCTACGCAGGCACGCCGTCAACCAGGTTCGAGTTTCAAACCATTTTTATATACCGCAGCGCTTGATAAAGGCTATACCCCAGCAACCATTATTAATGACGCGCCCATCAGCCAATATGATGAATACAGTGAAGACTATTGGCGACCAGAAAACTATACAGGGAAATTTGGTGGTCCAACACGTATGCGTGTTGCGCTGATCCACTCATTAAATTTGGTTTCAATCCGTATTATGCAAGACATCGGTATCGACTACTTTTTAGCTTACGCAAAAGGGCTTGGGCTAGATACTAAAGAGATGGAAAGCATTCATAATTTATCTATTGCACTCGGAACAGCATCCACAACCGTTTTAGAACATGTTGGCAACTACACCATGTTCTCCAATGGTGGTTATCGTGTACCGCCCTACCTCATAGAAAAAGTTACCGATGCCAAAGACGCTGTTTTATTCCAAGCTGCGCCACCTCGCCTTTGTGATACCGATTGTGGTGAAAATACAGCGCCACGGGTCATCAAGCCAACTACGCATTACCTAGTGACCAATATGATGCAAGACGTGGTACGCATGGGCACTGGTCATGGTGCCATGGTATTAAAACGCAACGACCTAGCCGGAAAAACAGGCACAACCAATGATATGAAAGACACTTGGTTTATGGGGTTTAATCCAGATATTGTTACTGGTGTATGGATGGGTTTTGACCAACCTGTTAACATGGGAAAACAAGAATCTGGTGGCACGTCTGCACTACCAATTTGGGTTGACTACATGCGCTTAGCTTTGAAAAACAAACCTGATATCGGTTTTGCCAAACCTGAGGGTATTGTTTCTCGTCGCATTGATGCCACCACTGGCGCGTTATTAACTGATGATACACCTGGTGGCATTAGCGAAGTGTTTGATCAAGACAACTTACCTGCTGTTGCCACGCCAGATCCTTTGCGCGAACTACAGCATGAACTTTTCTGAGTGGCAACAAATTGCGACGAGCGCACAGCTTGATGCTGTAATTGATATTGCGCCGATTGGTTCTGGTGATGAAAAACATAGTAATTGGCAGCTCAACACCAGCAAAGGACGCTTTTTTGTGCGCACGACAACAAAGCATCTCGCACCGATATTGGCAAGTGAAGCTGACGCACTAAACGCCATTGCGCATGCGCAATCTACATTAATGTGTGCCGAAGTTATTGGAAAAGGCAGTACGGCCAAAACAGCATGGTTAGTGCAGCGCTGGGAAGAATTAACACGAGAAACGGACAAACAACACGCCGAACAACTTGGCTTAGCGCTAGCAACACTGCATCGCTGTGTTTCACCTTCAAAGCAGTATGGTTGGCATCAGACCAACTTTATTGATGACAGCATACAGCACAATCATTGGCTCGATGACTGGACAGCCTTCTACCGTAGCCAACGTCTATTACCACAAATCCATATCGCGCAAAAACAAGGCTTATCAACAAGCCTCATTCATAGGCTATACCAAGTACTTGATCGCATGCCTGACTTTTTTTATGACTACCAACCAGAGGCCAGCTTGATTCATGGCAATTTGCGACAGCAACATCATTACATAAATCCCGCTGGTCAAATTTATGTTACGCAACCCGCATCTTGCTACGCCGACAGAGAAATGGACTTAGCCGCACTTTCACTAACACAGCCCCTAGGCCAGTTATTCTATGCGCATTATGAAAAGCACTTACCACGACAAGCAAACCACCAACGACGCTTACCGCTTTACCAGTTGTACTATACATTAATCGACTTCAATCGGCACGGCAGCCGATACATTGAAAAGCTAACTACCCTATTAGCACAACTCGAGGTGCCGAATTAAGCTTTAGCGTTATTCAATCGCTAAAAAGTCTTGGACATCTAATACCAAATAAGCCTCAACCGCTGGCTTGCCTACAGAAATACCACGATAAGTATGCAGGCCATCAATGCGTGCCGTATAATCGATTTGTCGGAGCTGAGAGCGAAAGCAACGAATCATTTGATGTTTCTTTTCTAGCACAAAACCGTCTAAGTCGGTGTAAGCATTCCAAACAGGCAATGCGCCCCATATCTCATAAAAAGCGATTTTAAGCGTTGGACGATAGCCTTTTGTGCGCAGCATACGCTGTAACAACCAAGTTACTGCTTTATGATCAGGATGTTGATCTAAAAAATTAGGCAAAAAAATCATGTCCGCTTGCTGGATATCCAACGCTGAAAACTGTGCATAGCTATCAACTAAATGCTGGTCTTCAATACCTAAAAACTGATACGACGTAATGCCCGCAACTTCCATAGCAGCACTGAGCTCTTGTTCTCGTAACGAAATTAATGCTGCGCGTTCCATTGCGGGATCGCCCTTAGCCCCATTGGTCAAACAAACAACCTGTATTTGCTCTGGATAAGTAGCCAACAGGCCACCACAACCAATACTTTCGTCATCTGAATGCGGAGCCAGTACTATCACACGCGCATCTTTACTCATGCTCAGCGCTTTAGGCAATACGCTTTCTTGCAAAGATAAAATATGCGGCGAAGCCAATAAACGAAACAATAATCGACGCGCCAACACATCAGCAGAAAGTCTTGTTCTTTTCCATAATGTTAACAATCGCAACAACAAATAACGTAATCTATTTAATTTCATACTGCATCACCTACAACAGCAAAACGCGCCTTCAATGCGTCAGCCACAACATTAGGGACAAACTCAGCTACTGGCCCGCCTAGTCTGGCTATTTCACGAACTAAACTAGAAGAAATGAACGCATATTGCTCGGAAGGTGTCAAAAATACCGTTTCAACACGTGCATCTAAGCGTCGGTTCATGCTCGCCAACTGAAACTCATATTCAAAATCGGAAACTGCGCGTAAACCACGCAAAATAACCTGTGCCTGAACGTCGTGCACTAAGTCTACTAACAACCCAGAAAACCCCTGCACTCGGACATTATCAATATGCGATAAACAAGCTTGCGCCAACGCAATACGTTCAGACAAATTAAATAGCGGGTGCTTTGCAGGATTGTCGGCAATGGCAACAACCACGTAATCAAACAAGCTGGCACCACGCTCAATAATATCAATATGTCCGCTGGTAATCGGATCAAACGTACCAGGATAAACAGCTGTCACCGTAGAACTATTTTTCATTTATTTTCATTCACGCACTTGCCACAAACCATAAGCAACAGCACCGCTAGTTTGTTGGCGATAGGGTTCAAATTGCGCTAAGGATAACACACGATCTTTAGGTTGTTCGATATATAACCATGCTTTTGATTTTAAATAACCCAAATCAACAAGCTGTGACAAGATCAATTCGATGCGTTCATCGCGAAAAGGAGGGTCTAGGAAAACCCCATCAAATGGTGGCATATTACCTTGATTTTCAACCAGCCAAGCAAAACTATCAGCGGAAACGATGTGTGCTCCCGTTGCACTTAACCGCTTCTTATTTTCATGGAGTTGTCGCAATGCCGTTGCATTTTTTTCAATCATAACAACCTGCGCTGCACCGCGTGATAGTGCTTCGAAGGCTAATGCACCAGAACCTGAAAACAAGTCTAACCAACGCGCGCCTTCCCATTCAAATTGAAGCCAATTAAACAAGGTTTCTCGAATACGATCTGAGGTAGGTCGTAAATCGGGGACATCGGCAACGGACAATTTGCGACCACGCCATTGTCCAGCGATAATTCGAACTGCGCCCTGTTTTTTCTTTGCTAAGGAAGATGCTGTATTAATGGTGACCACCTGCACTCATTGGTGGTACTGCAATGGGCGTCACGATTGCATTGGTGTCTGCCTGCTTACCTAATATAATGCCAGTCCAATCGAGCGGTTTAAGCCGTTTGTTGACTACCGCAATCAGCTGATCTCGATTAATAGCACGAATTTTATCTGGGAAAGTTGCCAACCAATTATCTGGCAAATGATAAAAACCCATCATCGCTAAATAACCAACGATATCTTTATTGCTATCTGTTTCCAGCGCAAAGCCGCCAATAATATTATCTTTATGGGCATCTATTTCTGATTGAGGAATCGATTTAAGCAACCCTGCCACAGTCTCTTGCGTTACTTTTAACGCTTCTTTGGCATTATTGGTAGCTGTTTGCAGCGACACATACCAAGGCCCTAACTGATGCATCGGAATTAGGTTAGCGCTAACACCGTAAACCAGTCCGCGCTTTTCACGAACTTCTTCCATTAAGCGTGAAGCAAAACCTGAACCACCCAAAATATGATTAGCAAGGTAAAGTGCCACATAGTCTGGATCATCGCGAGCAATACCCAGTTGACCGATTAAAATTTGTGTTTGCGTCGCAGGAAATGCTATCGATTCTATCCCCTTTTCTTTAGGCGCATTGACAGCAGGCAAAGCTGGTGCGGCCTCACCAGTCGGCAAAGCCTCCGTCATTTTAGTCGCAATCTCTTCCGCCTTCGCTCTATCAACATCACCCACAATAGCGACTACCGCATTTTTTGCGGTGTAAAAACGTTCATAAAACTGTTTTATATCTGCGACCGTAATCGTTTTTACACTAGCTGCATTGCCTTCAGTCGGAAAAGCATAGGGGTGATCACCATACAACCGCTTCCAAAACAACTCATTTGCGACTGCTGATGGCGACTGCTGTTTCGCCTGCAATGCCGTTAACAACTGCGCTTGCTCACGAGCCAAAACAGCTTCCTTAAATACAGGCTTATCCAAAGCGGCAGCAGACAAAGACAGCGCAGCATCTAAGACACTCGGCTTAGTTAAACTACGCATACTTACCAATGCCATATCTTTCAACGATTGGGTTGAAAAACGGACACCCAGCGCTTCCGTTTCTTGGGAAAACTGTTCTTCATCGCGCTGCGTGTCACCCATACCAATAAGGGTGTTGGTTAAATACGCGACACCCTTCTTATCATTATCGCGAGCCGAACCTGCATCGAAAACAATACGCACATCCACCATGGGCAACTCTGGCGCATAGGCATACAACACGCGGGCACCTTGTGCTGTTTTCCACTGTTCAATGTTAAGGCCTGCCTGAGCGGACGACACAATCATTAAAGAAAGTAGCAATAGAATAAAACGACTCATTGAACCACCTCCGACTTCACTTGCTGCGTTTTTGGCAATAAATAAGCAACAGTAAGACGATTATCTACAAGAAACTTTTTAGCAACAGCCTGAACCTGTTCAGGGGTTACGGCACGCAATTTAGTAATATAGGCGTCAACTTCAGTTAAAGGGATACCTACCGTAGCAGCCTGCCCTAATTTCATGCCTTGGTAAAACATAGAGTCTTGCTCATACACTTTTGCCGCCTCTACCTGAGCAATGATGCGTCTTAGCTCAACATCCGTCACCCCGTTTTGCGCAATATCGGCAATGCTCGCTTTCAACGCGTCTTCAGCTTGCGCTAAACTCACGCCATCAGCAGGTACAGCCGACAGCATAAACTGTGTCGACAACCGAGCGTAAAGGTCATACTCTGCGCCTACCTGGCTTAACAATTGTTTTCCTCGAACCAATTCTTTACTCAAGCGAGCACTATTGCCCCCATCAAGCACATTGGCTAAAACATCCAGCGCATAAGCCTCTGTTTTATCTTCGGCTGTTTTCCATGAAGGCACCATAAAACCCATTAGTAAACTTGGCACTTTGGCGCGCTCATCAATCATTGTCATGCGCTTTTCAGCAACAGGCACTAAATCGATCAGCGCTCTCGATTCCCCTAATTGGCGTGCAGGAACTTTTCCCAGCTTCTTCTGCGCCAATCTATAGACAGCATCAGGATTAACATCCCCCACCACAACTAAGGTTGCATTATTCGGTGCGTACCATCGGTCATACCAAGCCTGCAAATCGGACAACTGATAATGTTCAATATCACTTTGCCAACCAATGACAGGCCTGCGATAAGGATTCACGTCATACGCCAAAGCATCAAAACGTTCCTGAAAACGCGCTGTTGGCTGATCCTCCGTGCGCATTCTGCGTTCTTCTAAAACAACTTGTCGCTCTTTTTGAAACTCGGTATCGAGAAGTTTTAACTGCCCCATCCGTTCCGCCTCCAGCTCGAACATGCGTCCCAAATGTGACTTTTCAATATTCTGGAAATAAGCTGTGTAATCTTGACTGGTAAAAGCGTTTTCACTACCACCCAAACGGGCAATAATCTTAGAAAGCTCGCCTGGCTTGAGATGTTTTGTGCCCTTAAACATCATATGCTCAAGCATATGTGAAATACCTGTTATGCCATCTGGCTCATAGCTTGCACCCACTTTATACCAAACTTGCGTCGTAACAACGGGCGCCCGATGATCTTCTTTAACCAATAAATGCAACCCATTAGCAAGCGTAAACTGGCTAACTTCACCAGCATATAAAGGTAGACTGGCAGTCAGCGCCATCCATACCATTATTTTTTTTATCGATAACATCAATCACTCCTTGAGTATGTGAATGCGAGCACTTATGATAATCTTATCTGCTAAGAGTATATGATAATGTGGTCAATTTTCAAACGTAAATCATCTAATGTCCTTAATCATTCGGACGAAGCAACCAACCCAGCTTTACCCGAAACAACAAGCACTGAAAACCAGCATGCCATTGACAATAATGACGCAGCAATAACAAAAGACAATGCCTCTGTAACAGTGACAACTAACGATCCGACAACTGAAAAGCCGTCTGGATTATTTTCTCGTCTATGGTCACAACTATCCCGTACACGCGACCGTTTGGGTAGCGGCGTAAAAAACCTACTGACTGGCAAAATTAAACTAGATGAAGAAACACGTGAAGAATTAGAAACATTACTCCTCACAGCAGACATAGGCATTGAAACAACCGACTATTTACTTAACCAACTTACCCAACGAAAACTCGTCGCTGGAGATGATCTACTACAAACACTTGCCAGAATTATGACCGAACTGCTTGAAGGTGTTCAACAGAAGCCAGAAGTCATACCAACTGGTAAGCCGCGCGTTATTTTAATGGTTGGCGTTAATGGTGTCGGCAAAACAACCACCATAGCCAAACTAGCAAACCTATTTTTGACACAAAAAAAACAAGTGCTGCTCGCAGCTGGCGACACCT
This sequence comes from Thiotrichales bacterium, assembly GCA_022759035.1. Taxonomy (GTDB): domain Bacteria; phylum Pseudomonadota; class Gammaproteobacteria; order Thiomicrospirales; family Thiomicrospiraceae. Next base: position 8,241 of record JAEMQD010000090.1, on the reverse strand, counting down.
TTCGTGCTGCTGCTGTAGAGCAACTCAAAACATGGGGAGAGCGTCATCAAGTTCCTGTCATTGCTCAAGGACAAAACGCAGACCCTGCTAGCGTACTCTATGACGCCTTGTCCGCTGCACAAGCACGCAACATTGATGTGATGATTGGTGATACCGCTGGACGCCTGCATACACAAGCCCACCTAATGAACGAGTTGAAAAAAATTCATCGCGTCATGGCCAAAATAGATGCATCAGCACCCCATGAAGTATGGTTGGTTATTGATGCAACAACAGGACAAAACGCGCTTAATCAAGCAAAAGAGTTCAATCAGCTCATTGGCTTAACTGGCATCATTCTTACAAAATTAGATGGAACAGCTAAAGGTGGCATCATCTTTGCTTTAGCTTCACAACTTGGTCTCCCTATTCGCTATATTGGTATTGGCGAACAAGCAGAAGACTTACGTAGTTTTAATCCAGAAAGTTTTGTTCATGCATTGCTTGGACTGACACCGCTAGAAAGTACAACCTAGTTAAAGGCACGTATTTTCCTTATTTGGTGCAGACAAGTACGGCACTGAAAGGGGGAAAATATGTCACAACAGCCATCGCTAAAAACGATACTATATTGCATTGGTTGCGCTTACCTACTCTCATTCCTAGGCGGCTGCTCAAGCCCCAATAGAAATAGTTCGGTAAGTTATGGAAATAAAATTCAAATTACGCCAAGTAATCCACTAAGACGCGGCGCAACCGAGAACTTATGCGAGATATTTCGTGACAACCCAAACTGGTTTTTGGATGCACATTATAGCTACCGACGTTGGGGTACACCTATTGCAGTGCAGCTAGCTTTTGTTTATCAAGAATCAAAGTTTGTCGCCGATGCTAGCCCAAAAACCAGCGTAACAATCTTCTCAAACAAAAATACCAGCGCACTTGGCTATGCACAAGCTTTAAATGGCACATGGGAAGACTATGTACGCAGTACAGGTAATACACAAGCACATCGCAGCAACATGCACGACGCATTAGATTTTATTGGTTGGTATAACAATAATGCCAATATGAAGTTGGGACTTAAGGGCAACCAAGTACGTGAACTTTATCTCGCCTACCATGAAGGCATTAAAGGTTACAGCTTGGGCACCTATAACGATAAAACTTGGTTAATGACCGTTGCTGATCAGGTACAGGCACGCGCAATTACCTATGACAAGCAACTGCGCACCTGTAGTAATGAAATTATTGCCATGCTCAAATAAATACGGCAGGCATAAAAAACCAGCGCAATGCTGGTTTTTTATTGGCAACGACTTAATAGGATGAATTAAGCATTGTAGCGTTGAACAACCAACGTAGCATTCGTACCACCAAAGCCAAAGCTGTTCGACATAATACGCGTTAAGCCTGCATTATCGATACGTTTTTGTACAATTGGCATATCTGCAACTGCTTCATCCAGTTCAACAATGTTAATAGAAGGTGCAATAAAATCACCTTGCATCATGAGCAAGCAATAAACCATCTCATGCACACCCGCTGCACCTAATGAATGACCAGACATTGATTTCGTTGAACTGATCTTTGGCACTTCTGTACCGAACACTGCCTTAATACCGCCAGCTTCTTTACTGTCACCAACTGGTGTAGATGTGCCATGCGTGTTGATATAATCAATTTTGCCTTCAACAGTAGATAACGCCATTTGCATACAACGAATGGCGCCCTCTCCAGACGGCGCTACCATGTCATAGCCATCGGATGTTGCACCATAACCGACGATTTCACCATAAATTTTTGCACCACGTGCCAATGCATGATCTAGCGCCTCTACGACAACCATACCACCACCGCCGGAAATAACAAAGCCATCACGGTCGGCAGAATAAGCACGCGACGCTGTATCTGGCGTGTCATTATATTTACTAGAAAGCGCACCCATTGCATCAAACAACATCGTTTGACTCCAATGCAACTCTTCACCGCCACCAGCAAACACAACATCTTGCTTACCCAGTTGAATCAGCTCATAGGCGTTACCAATACAATGTGCCGATGTTGCACAGGCTGATGAAATAGAGTAGTTCACCCCTTTTATTTCAAAAGGTGTCGCCAAACAAGCAGAGACAGTCGAACCCATTGTACGTGGCACCATATATGGGCCAATACGCTTCACACCTTTTTCAGCCATAATGCTATTAGCTTCAATAAGGTTTTGATTTGAAGCGCCACCAGAACCAGCAATCAATCCTGTACGTGGATTAGAAAGTTGTTCAGGTGCTAAACCACTGTCTGCGATGGCTTGTTGCATTGCTAAATACGCATAGGCAGCAGCATCGCCCATAAAACGACGATGTTTACGGTCGATTTGGTCTAAATCAACATTAATCGCACCTTCAACGTGAGAGCGAAAGCCACGTTCAGCATAAGCTTCTTGAAACTTAATACCACTTTTGCCTTGACGCAAGTGTGACTCAACCGTAGCAGCATCGTTACCTAAACTACTAACAATGCCTAACCCTGTAATGACGACACGACGCATGGATACTCCTTAAAAACTATCAGTCGACTGGAACAAACCTACTTTTAGGTCTGTCGCTGAATAAATTTCACGATCATCTACGAACAACTTGGCATCGGCCAATCCCATAAATAATTTACGTTTAATGACGCGCTTCATATCAATTTGATAACGGACTGTTTTAGCGGTCGGCAATACCTGACCATAAAACTTAACCTCACCCGAACCTAACGCACGACCACGACCTTCTCCGCCAGCCCAGCCCAAGAAAAAACCGATCAACTGCCACATCGCATCCAAACCTAAACAGCCTGGCATAACAGGATCGCCTTGGAAGTGGCAATCGAAAAACCATAAATCTGGCGTAATATCGAGTTCGGCGCGAATTTCGCCTTTATCAAACGAACCACCCTCTTCTGAAATATGTGTAATGCGATCAAACATCAACATTGGCGGCAAAGGCAACTGAGGATTACCAATACCAAACATTTCACCACGACCGCAGCGTAATAAATCTTCTTTTGAGAGACTAGAAGGACGGTTAGACATTTCGCACTTTAACCCTGATTTCTTTATAAAAATATATTTGTAAGATTATATCAGGAAGAAAAGCACTTTGCTTGATTTCGAGCAACTAACAGGAAAGAAACAAGAAGACAATAACCGTGTTATAATCGCGTAATTGAGCTTTTTTACTGCGGAATATTATAGCTATGTCGGAAAACAAGACTTACGATTCATCGTCCATTCAAGTACTACGCGGATTAGATGCCGTTCGCAAACGCCCAGGCATGTATATTGGCGACACGGATGATGGCTCTGGCTTACACCACATGGTGTTTGAAGTTGTCGACAATGCAATCGACGAAGCGCTTGCTGGCTATGCTTCGCATGTTAAAGTCACATTACATACCGATGGTTCTTGTTCTGTTTATGATGATGGCCGTGGTATCCCCGTCGATATCCATGAGGAAGAAGGCGTTTCTGCTGCCGAAGTCATCATGACCATATTACACGCTGGTGGCAAATTCGACGATAACTCCTATAAAGTTTCGGGTGGTCTACATGGTGTAGGGGTATCTGTTGTTAACGCACTATCTTCTAAGCTATGGCTAACCATTCATCGTGAAGGAAAAATTTGGCAACAAGAGTACGCGCTAGGCGTACCCGTTTATCCACTAAAAGCTGTAGGCGAAAGCAATAAAACGGGCACCGAGTTACGCTTTATGCCATCGGATGAAATCTTTGCCTTCATTAACTTTAATTACGATATTTTACTTAAACGCCTGCGCGAGTTGTCTTTCCTTAACTCTGGCGTACACATTGAACTCATTGATCACCGCGATAATCGCCACGATGTATTTAAATACGAAGGCGGCATTAGTGCTTTCGTTGAATATTTGAACAGCAAAAAAAGTCCAATTCATCCTAACTTGTTTTATTTTAGTGGCGAAAAAGACGGCGTTGGCGTTGAAGTGGCCTTCCAATATACGGATGCCTATACCGAATCCGTCTATTGTTTTACCAACAATATTCCACAAAAAGACGGTGGCGCACACTTAGCTGGTTTCCGCTCTTCACTAACACGCCACATTAACCAAGCTGCAGAACAAGAAGGCTTAGAGAAAAAATTTAAAATCGCCTTATCTGGTGATGATACGCGCGAAGGTCTAACAGCGATTGTGTCCGTTAAAGTTCCTGATCCTAAATTCTCTTCGCAAACAAAAGAAAAGCTTGTCTCTAGTGAAGTGAAATCCGTCGTTGAAGGCCTTATGGGCGATGCGCTAGCAACGTTTCTACTAGAAAACCCTAACGACAGAAAAGCAATTCTAAACAAGATCTTCGAAGCAGCGCGTGCGCGTGATGCCGCACGTAAAGCGCGTGAAATGACACGTCGAAAAGGTGCGCTTGATATTGCTGGCTTGCCTGGAAAGCTTGCAGATTGCCAAGAAAAAGACCCCGCCCTATCTGAACTTTACTTGGTCGAGGGTGACTCAGCCGGTGGTTCAGCAAAACAAGGGCGTGATCGACGTACACAGGCGATTTTGCCATTAAAAGGTAAAATCCTAAACGTTGAGCGTGCGCGATTTGATCGCATGATCAGCTCTGCTGAAGTCGGTACACTCATTACCGCACTTGGCTGCGGTATTGGCAAAGACGAATACAATATTGACAAACTGCGTTATCATCACATCATCATCATGACCGATGCCGACGTAGACGGATCACACATCCGCACCCTGCTACTGACCTTCTTCTATCGTCAGATGCCAGAAATCATCGAACGTGGACATGTTTATATTGCACAACCACCACTTTATAAAGTAAAAAAAGGTAAGCAAGAAGCCTATCTTAAAGATGACACAGAATTAGAACACTATTTATTACAACTTGCGATGGAAGGCGCCAGCTTAACACTTGGTAGCGATGCTGGCGTCATGTCTGGTCATGCATTAGAACAATTGGCTATTGCACACTTCCAAGCTGAACGCGTGATTAACAAGTATAGCCGTCGCTACCCTGAAGCGATGCTACGCGCACTAATCGATCTACCTGCAATCGATGAAACCATATTGAAAGATATCAACGCGCTCAGCCAATGGTGTACAACCGCAATGCAGCGTATTGAACAAGATTTTGTTACTGGTGGCGCACGCTTTACGCTTTCTGCGGCAGAAAGCCAAAATCCAGATAGTGAAAATAAACTTGTCCGCTTAACAACGCATGAGCATGGCTTTGATAGCACACAAGAAATAGACGACGACTTCTGGTTATCTGGCGACTACCTGCGTTTAATGAACGCGGCAAGTAGTATTGGCAATTTGCTCAGCACTGGCGCTCAAGTACAACGTGATGAAAAAGGAATTGCTGTCACCACGGTTAAACAAGCTTTCGATTGGCTTCTCGGTGAAGCAAAACGCGGCATGGGCATTCAACGCTATAAAGGTTTGGGTGAAATGAATCCAGAGCAGCTCTGGGAAACAACCATGAACCCAGCAACAAGACGCTTGCTGAAAGTAAATATTGAAGACGCCATTGCTACCGACGATATTTTTAGCACCCTAATGGGCGATGAAGTTGAGCCACGTCGCGCATTTATTGAAGCAAATGCTTTATCGGTATCAAATTTAGATATTTAAGTTTTAATTTTATAAGGAGATTTCCATGTCTGTTAAACATCCTGTCGTCTCTGTGACTGGCTCGTCTGGTGCGGGTACTACCTTTGTTAAGCGCGCTTTCGAAAAGATATTTGCACGTGAAAACTTAAACGTCGCAGTCGTTGAAGGTGACAGCTTTCATAAGTATGAACGCGCAGAAATGCGTGAAAAGGTAGCAGAATCTCGCAAAGCAGGTAAAGTGTTAACACATTTCTCTGAGCACGCCAATCATTTTGATTTGCTGGCTGACCTGTTCAAAACCTATGGTGAAACAGGCACGGGCAAACGTCGTTACTACGTTCACAACGACGAAGAAGCTGCACACCACGGTGTAGGAACAGGTTGTTTTACCCCTTGGAAAGACATTCCTGCTGGTTCAGATATTATGTTCTATGAAGGACTACATGGTGGCGTGGTAACAGCTACTGCAGATGTTGCTAAACATGTTGACTTGTTAGTTGGCGTTGTCCCAAGCGTAAATATCGAGTGGATCCAGAAAATTTACCGCGATACAACAGAGCGTCCTTACACAGTACAACAAGTTGTTGAAACAATTTTAGACCGTATGCCAGACTATGCCGAGTATATTACACCGCAGTTTGATCGTACACACATTAACTTCCACCGCGTACCTTTAGTTGATACAGCAAACCCTTTTGGTGGTATGGCTGTTCCTAAACCAGAAGAAAGCTTGATTGTGTGCCACGTGCGCATGGATGGTATTGATTTAGCTGGTATCGCCAAGCAAGTTGAAGGCGCTTTTTTACAAAAAGCAGACACGCTTGTGATTCCTGGTCAAAAAATGATCGATGTTATGGACTTAATGCTTTCACCAGTCATCAAGAACATGATTGCTAAGAAAAACGCTGCTTAATACTAAGCTGCTTTCCATGAAGAAACCGCACATTGTGCGGTTTTTTTCTTGGACATCGTTTTAAAAACTAGTTGCTTCCGCTTCTGTATAAGCTAATGCAATATACCGACCAATAACGGCATCAAACCCTTTCCAATCCCGATATTGTTTCATTTTAGCAATCACTTTTGGCTTAACATCCGTTGGACTAACCCCTTCTTTCTGGAAAGCCACAACATTATTGTATATTGCTTCTAGGAAAGCCAAGTAAATATCCGCTTGTTTCGGACCAAACTTAAAATGACCCTGAACATAGTTTGCTGCTTGAGTATCATCTTTTAGTTTTTTAATACCTTCAATTGAACCAATAAAGCTACCATCATCCATATTGTCAACTCGTCCAGCCATCAAAATGTCACCAGCATACACCGTTTTATCTGCGGTTACTTCTAAACAAATATCTGCATCGGTATGACATTTTCCATAGTAATGAACACGTAATAAAGTATCGCCCATATCAAACACTTCATCGCCTTTAAGTACTTGATTCGGCGGCGTAACGACTGTACCCGCTGTGGCATTATTAGTCGCCCTTGCTTGTAAGTCGACCCAAAACTGACCAACACCTTCTTTCATTGCTTTATGCATATTTTCATGTGCATAAATTTCAACATTTGGCCACTCTTGCACAAATGCATGGTTACCTAACCAGTGGTCGCCATGAAAGTGTGAGTTGAAAACTTTAACAACAGGCTTGTCGGTCATTTTTTTAATTTGGCGAATGAGCATTTCACCTATTTGCACCGAACCACCTGTGTCAAAAACGACAACCCCTTTTTGCGTAATAATAATGCCCATATTCGAGAACATACCCTGATTCTCTGGTGTAGGCTCTGGATCTTTAGCAATAATAACAGAACAATGCGCCGACACTTGTGTCGGTTTAACATCGGGAACACGTGGACCCTTTACAACCATATCATCAGCAGAATAAACTGGATGCAGAACCGATAGCCCCATCAAACTTGTCGACATAGCCAACATACCTTTTAAGATTTCACGGCGTTTTGTTCCTAAGTTTGCGTGCGCATTATCCATCTTCTCTTCCTTTGTGTTTTGTCTTGTGTCATTGTATAACATGTCACAAATTATGAGCGTATAATGTAGCGCAGAGCAAAAATTAAGACAATGGAAATAATTGTGAACACCCCACCAAAAGACGATATACAAACAGCAATTCAAAGACTTGTTGAGCGTTTTTCTTTTTTTTCTGACTGGAAAGACCGTTATCAATACCTTATTGACTTAGGCAAAAAGCTTCCCGAATTTAACGCCACCTGGGAAACAGAAGCCAATCGTATTCATGGTTGCCAATCACAAGTGTGGCTACACATCACACAAGAAAACGACCGATTCTATTTAAGCGCAAAAAGCGATGCTACAATTGTAGCGGGCATGATTGCGCTGCTATTCTGGGTTTACAATGGCAGAACACGTGATGAAATTTTAAACACACCATTAGACTTTCTAGGGAAAATTGGCTTAATGCAGCATCTATCTCCTAGCCGCGCTAACGGACTCTATAACATGATTAAGCATCTCCACGCGCATGTTCAATCTGCTCCTTAACAAACAGATCAAAAAACAGCTTAATCGATCAAAGCCATCTTTTCATCAGCCAAGATGGCCCTTACCGATTGCAGCGCGGCTAATCCTTCCCGCCC
>JAEMQD010000009.1 GCA_022759035.1 Thiotrichales bacterium | reverse complement strand
CTTTTGCAACAAACGGTTCGAATTGGGATATTACTTTTAAATATAACGAGTAATTGTTATTTAGTGCATTAGCCAGATGCTGCCATTATTAGTATCTGCATTTGCAGCTTGGCTTATGGCTGTGATAGTAAGCTTGAACGCAGAGTATCAAGCCATTTACCACGACTATTTGTACCAAACTGTGGAGCATGATGTTATTTGGTGGGCGGATACCATCGCCGACTACCAGCGCACGACGGGCAGTTATCCTGCCAGTTTAGCGGTGGTGCAAGCGCGCAGCGATTACGCGGCAACGCGACATTGGCAGAGTGCTTGGCTAGGCTATGCGGCCACGTCGAGCAATGGACTTAATGACGGTACATGGCAGTATCAACGGGCAACGGTATTTGAAGCCTTGCCCAATGACTATGCCTTAGCCAAACTTGGCGGTACTGCTTCTGCTACGCAGTTATTAAGTGAAAACCGTTGTGGGTCAGCCGCATTTGCTAGTGACAATTCGTCGTGGTGCGCACGCAACGATATTCGTTGGTGGAAAGGCGAGACACGGGATTATTACGTGCAACTGCTGACCGATCAACGACTAGCGCAGCAAGCCATAGTGGCGAAAATTTTGAATTATTATTCGACCTATCATGTCTTGCCAGGCGTTGGTGGCGGCGTTTTTTCGTTACCAGACTTGGTCAACCCGAGCATGACGGCAACGACCTGTTCGGGGAATTTTAATATTAATGGCATCCCTTTCGATTGCCAAGACTTGTTTTCATTAACGGGTCAACGAACACAGTATCAAGCGATTAGTGACACACGCTTTGCGGTGCAACAAGACAGTGGATTGAAGCGTGCTAATGGCAGCATTATTTACATTACAACTTTTGTGGATATACCAACATGACACAACGAATTATTTTAACGCTATTGTGCCTGTTATCGTTCAATAGTTTTGCCTATACCTTAACACCAACCGATGCGTGTTTGCTATACAGTAAAACCTCTGCGGCATGGATGACAAATACGGCAACACCGGCAACAGTTTCTGTCGGATATGTTTGCCCGAATGGTGATATTTTTGCTGGCTTATCGGCTGGTCGTCCTCTGTATACCCATAATCAAGACTTATCGGCGGGCATGTTTTGGTCAGGTTTTGGGACTTATAACTCAAGCTGGTCGGGCAGTTCGGATGTTTATGCTGGCGCTGGTGGCGCAGTAGAAACGTGTCGTGCTGCGGGGGCTGGTTGGCATTTGCCCTCTAGAGATGAGCTTGATACGCTTTATGCGAATCGCGCGGCGATTGGTGGTTTTCAAAATGCGGTTTACTGGTCTTCTACCGAAACGGGCCCCTCAACGGTGTATACCCGCAATATGAGTAGTGGTGCAACGGCAACCAATAACACTAAGTGGAATACCTCTTTTCCAGTACGTTGTGTGCGGACCTATTAATTATGTTTGCCAAAAAGTCATTTATAAAGCCATTCGTTAAGTCATTTATTGCCCTAAGTTGCCTGTTAGTTGCCTTATTGTCGACGAACAGCATTGCTGCGCCACAATGGGCGTGGAGTAGTGGTTCTGGTGCTTATACTGGGCAAGTAGATCTAGGTGATAGCGGTGCACTAGGCACGACTACAGGGTTAACTGGTACGCTAACAACTTCAACCAGTAACTCGCTTACGGCTAATACTGCAAATCAACCAATGATTATCGTCCTGAACAATAAAGCTGGCTTAGTGCCCGAAGACGCATGCCTTATTTATGATAAAACCCAAGCAAAATGGCTAACCAACGATACAAGTAAAAGCCAAGTTACGCCGGGCTATGTGTGTCCGAATGGCGATATTTTTGCAGGCTTGGCCAGTAACCGTCCTGTCTTTACCCATGCGGTAGATAATAGTCCGATGTTTTGGTCTGGTTATGGCACTTGGAATACGGGCTGGTGGTCGAACTCGCAAATTGTCTATTCGGGTACAGGCGGTGCTTTAGAAATGTGTCGTGAAATGGGCGTGGGTTGGCATTTGCCCGTCAAAATTGAGTTAGATTTGCTCTATGCCAATCGCGCTGCCATTGGCGGGTTTCAGGCAGCTAAGTATTTTTCGGCTTCAGAAACGGTTTATAACGAGTCATCTTCATGGTTTTTCTTTTTTACACTCAATACCGAAGCTGTCGGAGCCTATGTTGTTGACTTTAGTGATGGTACGGCGAGCGGACAGGGCAAATATGTGAGTACCCTTTCTCGTTGTGTGCGTAGTTATTAAAGATGGGCGGCAGTATGATTAATCAGCTGGATCAGTTTTTTCAAGGCGAAATTCCTGCTTTCTTAAAGCAACAACTGGCTGTTATGCAGCGCTGTCAGGGCATGAAAATTGGCCAAATTGTTAGTCAGTTAGGCCTAATGGATGAGGCTGAGGTCGTACGAATTTTACAGTCTAAGCCTAAAGAAGTGCTTACCGTTGAGTGGCTAGGGATGCAGGATGTGCGTATGAAACTGCACATTAATCGTATTTTAGCCATCCAGCATAGCATTTTATTTTTAGAAGACTTAAACGCTTTTAATGTGGTTTCGATTATTGATGAAGAGCATATTTTAGAAACCTTGCGCAGTAATGGTTCGGTATTGGTATATCATGACGATGCCCCTAATTTATGGTTTTTAGCCTTCACCAGTTATGCTTCTTATACACAGTTTACCCAGCTAACGCGCTTCGATTTAGACAAAAACCCGATTATACATATTGCTAAAGAGCGCAATGTACGCGTGGTGCCTTGCTTGGCTTATTCGCAGTCGGTAATGGGGCGCTTGTCGGAGTTAGATGATGTTGCCCTTGATCCACGTATGGCTGCAAGTGTTGTGGAACATTCTCAGCAATTTTGGTCGGGTGCTTCGGCGATTACCTCTTGTCAAAAATCATTAGCATCGTTGATTGATTTAGCGTTGCTCAATCATGCAACCGATATTGACTTTCATCCCGCGACGGATGGCTCGTACAACATTTTTTATCGTCAGTATGGTGATTTAGTGAAGCCAGCAGGGTATGGCTCGTTAAGTGCGGTTGTTGCCAAAGAAGTCGCCGCTTTTCTGATGGCACGCTCTCGCGCTAACTTAAATGCATCGCGCATTTGGGAGCCGCGCGATGGACAAATCGTGTATCGCGCTAAAACTGGGGGCGACGTGTTTTTACGCTGTTCTTTTGTACCAGTTGACCAAGGGGGTGAGGACGCCTTCATCTCTATCTCAATTCGTTTGCAACCGAGAACGGTCAGTGCGATTACCCTCAGTCAACTCAATATGCCAGAAGAAGCAAAAAACATTATTGTGAAGTCGGTGCATTCTGGTCGGGGCATGATTTTAGTCGCAGGCCCCACTAACTCGGGCAAGTCAACAACCATTGCAGGCATTATTGATGCTCATGTGCAAGTGTTTGGTAGCCGTAAAAAACGCATTTCTATGGAAGATCCGATAGAACGTTATATCCAGGGTGTCAAACAAATTTGGGTGGACACAAAACGTAGTGAGAACGAATTTGAGAAAGTCCTTAAAGGACTGATGCGTCACGATCCTGACTTTATTTGGGTGGGAGAAATTCGCGACAATAAAACGGCACAAGCCTGTGTACGTGCTGCTTCGTCTGGTCACTTAGTGACTTCGACGCTGCATGCTAATGATACCGTTATTGCGATTCGTGAATTAGCCAATATGCTAGAAGCGTCGCGACACTTTTCACTTTTTGAATCATTGAATTTAATTATTAGTCAGCGGTTGGTGAAAAAAGTATGTGAGCATTGTTCGACACAACGACCATTAAATGAGGAAGAAAAAGACTTATTGGCTTACTACTGCGATATGCATGGTTATGAAATTGCATCCGATCAAGTGGCCAATACTGCGGAAGCCAATACTGCCGGTTGCAGCCATTGCAATAAAGGGTATAACGGCTTGTTGCCAATTATTGAATTACTACCTGTCACGCGGCATTTGCGCGACTATTTAAGTACAGGCATTAAAGATGGGTATTTTGAGTATTCAAAAGTGGCTAAATTTCGAGTGTTAAGTCTTTTCGAGTCTGGGCTTGAGTTGGTGCAAGCTGGCAAGATAGAAATTAATGAGGTATTGGTTTAATGCAAGAATCTTTACAAAAATTAATGAAAAACTGGTATCAGCTTGGTTCTGGTACGCGTGTGCTGGTGATTGTGCTGTTGCTTTATATCGGTATTAACACGATTTTAGACATCCACGAATCGCTTAAAGCGGCTTACTTAGATACCATGCAACCACAAGGCGCAAAGGCATTAAAGTCGGATTTAACGCTACGTGACGCTAAAGAGCTACAACAACTCCCACCCGTTAAGCGTACTGCAGAAGTGATGCCTGTCAGTCATATCCACGCCAGTTCGGAAGATTTGTTACAAGCTTTTTTTCCGCAGCAGCCCGCGCAGCCGACTATTCTACCAACGCCTAATGAAGTACCCGCTTTAGTGAAAGCAGTTATTGAGCCACCCAAGGTATATCGTGATCCGATATTAGATATGCATTTAACCATTCAGGCGAAACTGAACAACGGCATTATTATGCATAATCGTTTCTATCCTTATGGAAAACATATTTCTGCTTTGTCCTACTTTGCACCCGAAAAAAACAAGATGATTGCGCCTTATTTACAGCTGCGTGATAAGCATGTGGTGGTATGTGGTTATAAAGATTGTCAATTGTTGGGTTAGGTATGGAGTGTTAAGCGTGTTATTACAGAAGCGTGTTTACTTATGATTTCGCTGCGTGTGCCAGCAATGGTGGCTGCGGTGTTGGTGTTGTCTGCTTCTTGGGAAGTGTATAAACAAGGTATGCAGGTGGTCGAAGCACAGCAACGTGTTAATGCTGCTATTGATGAATGGGCTAGGGTATATGAAACCTTAAAGCCAGTTAATCAGCAATGGCAGGCGAGTTATCGCGATATTAGTCAGGCGCAAGATGCGTTAAATGTGTTTAAACTTTTGTCATTCGAGCAGTATCAACTCATTGTTCCCGTTGACGCGATTCGTATTGCAAATGTCGAGAGCTTAAGCGTTGAGCAAATTCCGTTGGAACTTAAGCGTGTTTGTGTTGCCGATAAAGCAGGACAAAATATGTTAACAGTGAAAGCGACGACGCCAGACGCGTTATTAGGTGGTGTTATCCGTTTTGGGCAGCGGCAAGATATTACGTTCGATAAACTACATTACGAGCGTACGCAGGGGCAGTTAACGGCGAAATTAACCAATTTGTGCTTGCTGGTACGTGGCTAACTTTAGGAATATGGGAGAAGAGTTTGTTACGCATTCTACGTAGTTTATTGCATTTGCATAAACCATTATATTGGTTTCATGCCGACGATTATGATTGTAATACGCTTCCGCCAGGGCGAATGATTGTTGGTGGTGAGTTAATTTATGCAACTCAGGATATTACTTTTGCCCCCCCTTCATGGATGAAAGAAATCCCTAGACAATGTCTGCATATTCATTCTTTAAAAGTATGTCTGCGTATTTTTGTGCATCAAAAAATTTTTAGCTGTTTAGAGAAAAATGCGAATTGGTTGCCTTCCTTGGCGATGATGCATTTTGTTGCCTATGGCGCGGGTAAAAGTACCAATCGAATTGTGATTAGTGGCGATAATCGAGTCATTGGTGGCTTGTTGCAAATTTATGTGTTTGAGCAAGGGGTGTTGGTTGATGTTTTAGAAAGAAAGATGACTTCGATTGCTAGCCAACCGATTTATGCGCAAGATATTGAAGCCATGATTAACAGTCTCCGCAGTCAATATCCAGGATTGGAAATGCATTATTGTTCGCCTATGGTACAAGATAGTGTATTTGATCGTTTTGCGTTATATGTGGGCGACAAGCCATTCGCTAATCCATTTTTGGGGTACTTTAGGCTAGAAAATAAAAGATCGATTAGTAAGCGTTGGTTAATGGGGGGGGCGATGGTTGCTGCAGCAGCAAGTGTTTATGCAAGCGCTTATGTTGTGCCACATTATTTATTGACGCATGAACAAAATGTTTATCAAGAAAAAATGGCAAACTTACTTGCGGATAATTTTTCTTTAGCCACCTTAAAACGATTGCAGTTTCAACAAGCATTTTTAGCTGAAAAGAAGCCACAGCAACAGTTTCTGCCAGATAGCGTCTTGCTCGCTTCAGCTTTGCACCAAACAGCAGAGCAGGCACAAATTCAGACGTTAGACTGTTATATGAAAGAAACTAAAACCGCCTGTACGATGACCGCTTTGTTTCCGAAAACGCAAGATTCGGCGCTTACCCAGGCTTCTGTTGTACTTAGTGCACTGGCTAATCAAACTGGGTGGTCCTTTACCTTAAGCGATACAGGGAATCACCTAGAACAACAGGGTGATAATACTTACTGGTCACTTTCTATTCAAGGTGTTGCACCATGAATACTAAAGAGTTGATTTTTGCTTCTTCTGCCTTGGCCTCTCAGTTGCGAGCAGGGTTGCCGATCGCCGATGCCGTAGCCCGTATGGCTAGGCTACAACCAGAATTGGCTTCAACTTGGGCTAAAATTGCTGATGCCATGCGTCAGGGGGCAAGTTTGTCGGCTCAGGCTAGGTTGCATCGTTTATTTTCTGAAAATACCATTTATGCATTGGAAGCGGGTGAAACATCTGGTTTTTTGGTTGAGGTACTCACAGAAATTGAGCGCGCTGCTACGATGCAACTGACGTTGCAGAAAGCTTTGTGGAAATTTGCCTATCCTGTTGGTATTTTACTGGCTTCTATTGGTATTTTTATTTTCTTCATGCTCACGGTTATTCCTTCTTTGATGCAAGCGGTTCCTACAGAGTCTGGGCAGTCTGCTGCTGTTGTGCAACAAATCTCTACTTTTATGGTGCATGAGTTGGAAGAAAGTACGCTATTTTATGCCTCGGTACTGGTGTTTGGTTTGGGGTTTTTAATTTGGTGGTTGTCTGACTCGCACAACCGAGAGCTTCTCTTGTCTTGGCTTGGTGCTGTGCCTCGTGTGGGAGAGGGATTAAAAGAAATGTATTACGGCATTTGGGCAATTAATATGGCATTGCTTGATCGCGCAGGCGGTATTGGGGTTAAAGATGCTTTGTTGCTTTCAGCGCGAATGTTACCATTTTTCTTGCAAGAACCGATTCGTCGAGCGGCATTAGAAGTCGAAGTGAAGGGGTTGGCGCGCGCGTTCGATTTAGAAGAATTGCCCCCTGCAGATCCACGCCAAACCTTACCGTTCTTGTTGTGTAACGCCTTTGTTATTGCGCAACAAACAGGCCTATTGTCAGATCAATTATCGCGTGTTGCTACCGAACTGATGTATATGGGTGAACGCAAGCTGGAGCAGGCGATTCAGGTGGCGAACATGGTGCTCATGATGTTGGCTGGCATCATTGTACTCAGTCCCTTAGTCGCTTATTACATGCAGTTGGGTGCCAGCTTGTCGCAAATCGGCTAAGGTTGGCATCGGAAAACATCTACACGCGTATCTTGAGGGGTATGGGTGTTGCTTGCTAAGGCGCTTACCCCTTTAATCGTACTGCCCGCCAAAACGAGACTTTTTTCAACGCCAGCAACTCGATAGTAGGCTACTTTGTAAGGTGGCGCTTTCGTGCTTTTTTCGTAGCCAACCAATTGATAACAGCCTTGTGGTAACGCTGCGAGTTGTTGTCTTTGTGCTGAAGTTAAACTACTTCTACCAGGCGAAAATACGAATGAAATAACGAGCGCGTCATGATCAGCGGTTGCCTTTTTCAGCTGATTGGGTTCTGCTGCCGGTAGCGCCGCCTTTGTTGTAGCCGGCAGAACCATTGGTGTCGGTGCGGCAACGATGAGCGGTGTAACAGGAAGCGGTGTATCGGCCGCTTTTTTCGTTTGGGTATGAATAATAAAAGCGCCACTTTCTGGGGTTGGACAAAGCGACTCTTGCATTTGGCTGCAACCTGTTAGCGCCATAAAACAAGTTATGCTGATTAAGTTAAGTTGATTAAATTGCATAGGATGTGGTTTCTTCTTTAACGTTAAGATTGTATTTGCCAAGCGCTTGGATCGCTACCATGACTTTCTTGAAGCTCTGGTTGCTCCTGTTTTGCGCGTATTGATTCGAGTTTAATGCGTAAGCGTAAATCGTTGACAGCATCGGCAAAGCGCAAGGCGTCGGTATAGCTAATTTGCTGGTTTTCGTATAAGTCGAATAACGATTGATCGAAGGTCTGCATGCCGAGTTCTCGACTACTCGTCATTAGCGCCTTCATTTCGTGTACCTTGCCTTCAAAAATGAGCTCGGCCATGCGCGGTGTATTAATTAATACTTCAATGGCGGCGCTACGGCCTGTACCAGAGGCATTAGGAATTAGACGTTGGCTGACAATGGCTTTTAAGTTAAGCGATAAATCCATGAGTAATTGGGCGCGCCGCTCTTCAGGAAAGAAGTTAACAATACGGTCTAAAGCTTGGTTGGCATTGTTCGCATGCAAAGTGGAAAGGCATAAGTGCCCCGTCTCGGCAAAGGTAATGGCGTGCTCCATCGTACTACGCTCACGAATTTCGCCGATGAGAATAACATCAGGCGCTTGTCTTAGCGTATTTTTGAGGGCAGCATCGAAGCTTTCGGTATCCGTTCCGACTTCACGCTGGCTGACAATGCAGCCTAAGTGGGGATGGATAAACTCAATGGGATCTTCAATGGTAATAATATGTCCATGACTTTGCGCATTACGATGTCCTATTAGCGCTGCTAAAGACGTCGATTTGCCCGATCCTGTCCCGCCAACAAATAAAATTAAGCCGCGTTTTTCCATAATCAATTGACTTAATATTGGCGGCAACCTCAAAGTGGCCATGTCAGGAATTTTGGTATTAATGATGCGAATCACCATGCCAACGCTGCCACGCTGCATAAAGACATTGACACGAAAACGCGCCATGTCACCCAAGGCGTAAGCTAAATTGCATTCTAAGTGCTGGTTGAATTCAGCCTGTTGCTGTGCATTCATTAGCGACTCGGCGAGCATGCGTGTTAACGCCGGTGAAAGCGGTTGCTGGGTAATTGGTGTCATGGTGCCATCAATTTTTAAGCTGACCGGTGCACCATCGGTAATAAACATATCCGATGCTTTGGCTTCGATCATCGCCTGCAAAAGCTGATTAAGGTGGCTTAGGGCTTGTTGTTTTTCCATCATCATTAAGTCGCCGAAAAATTGGCTCTGTTTGCTGCTTTATTCGCAGCTTCGCTGCGATCAACGATGCCTTGATCAACCAATTTTTGGAGTGCTTGATCCAAGGTTTGCATCCCAAATTGTGCGCTTGTTTGCATAATAGAATACATTTGCGGCACCTTGTCTTCACGAATTAAATTACGAATGGCAGGGGTGCCCATCATAATTTCGTGCGCTGCGACACGACCGCCCCCTTGTTTTTTAAGTAACGTTTGCGAAATGACCGCACGTAATGATTCAGATAGCATCGAGCGTACCAATGCTTTTTCATTGCCAGGGAAAACATCAATGATGCGATCAATCGTTTTTGCTGCACTAGAGGTATGCAAAGTACCAAAGACCAAATGTCCCGTTTCCGCAGCAGATAAAGCAAGCCTAATGGTTTCTAAATCGCGCATTTCACCCACTAAAATAACGTCTGGGTCTTCGCGCAAGGCGGCGCGAAGTGCGTTAGCAAAACTTTTGGTGTCACGATGTACTTCACGTTGGTTGATCAGTGCATTTTTGCTGTTGTGTACAAATTCTATCGGGTCTTCAACTGTGAGAATATGCGCGTAATGATGTTCGTTAATATAATCAATCATTGCTGCAAGGGTAGTGGATTTTCCGGAGCCAGTCGGACCAGTAACTAATACCAAGCCGCGTGGTTGATTGGCAATGTCGGTGAGAATGCTTGGCGCATTAAGTTCTGCAAGCGATTGTACATTCGCGGGAATGGTACGAAAAACGCCACCCAGTCCTCTGTCTTGCTTAAAAATATTGGCGCGAAAACGGGCAACATTCGGTAGATTAAATGAGAAATCAGCCTCAAGCGTTGCCTCAAATGTTTTGCGTTGGCTGTCGTTCATTACGTCGTATAGCAAGGCTTGTGTTTGTGCTGCATCTAAGGCTGGTGCGTTGATTTTGCGCACATCGCCATCAATGCGAAGCATCGGTGGCAGGCCAGCAGAAATATGCAAATCGGATGCTTTTTGTTGCACCGAAAAAGTCAGTAGTTGTGTCATGTCCATGCAAGCGTTTTCCCATTCATCGCGTTATTATTGCTATATTAACGGATAGTGTGTGCAGTAAAAAGGGGCAGACAGATGGTTTTTCTTAAGGGTTTAGTGCTTGCGTTAGTTGTTACTCCTGTTTTAGCGGGAGAGTCAGTCAATATTAATCGTGCTGATGCAGTACAAATTGCGTCGGCATTAGAAGGTATTGGACAAAAGAAAGCAGAAAAAATTGTTGCTTGGCGCAGTCAACACGGTGCTTTCCATCGCTTGGATGAAGTCGCTAATATACCAGGTATTGGCAATAAATTGGCACAGCGCAATGCAGCCTGGATTAGCTTCGGCGAGCTTGGCAAACAGAAAGATACAGCGTCGCGTAGCTATCAAGAAGGTCAGAAAAATAGCACTGAAAATCTGGTTGTTCCTGTTAGGGCTTATGCACCTTAGGACACCTCTAAAAACGAGCGAAGCGAGGTTTTTAGAGGTTCCCCTTAGTGTGCCTTAGGTAGAGATTAGTGTTTTGTTTTGGGGCTTGTGTTAAAATGAGTGGGCGATTTGAGCTGGTCCCTCGCGGCATTAAGCAGAAAACCCCGCCAGGTTCGGAAGAAAGCAACGGTATTTGTGATATGGGCGCCGAGGTTAAGCTGGTTCAAATCGTCTTGTATTATGGTTAAAACGACTTGTCGTGGTGATCGGTTTTTTTAATCATTGTAGCTTGTATTGAATCTTTCTTTCTCAGCATGAGGTCGCATGTCTTTCGATACCGTTCTCGCACGTAAATGGCGTCCACATCAGTTTTCCGAGGTTGTTGGTCAAGAACCAGTTGTTCGTGCGCTTTCGCAAGCGTTAACTTCGGGTAGGCTGCATCACGCCTATTTGTTTACGGGTACGCGCGGTGTTGGAAAAACGACCTTGGCGCGTATTTTTGCTAAGGCATTAAATTGCCGAGATGGCATGACCGCCGAGCCTTGCCATGATGATATTTCGCAAGCGATTGATGCGGGACGTTTTGTTGATCTGATCGAAATTGATGCGGCCAGTCGAACTAAGGTAGAAGATACCAGAGAACTCCTAGATAACGTTCAGTATGCGCCGACGGTTGGACGCTATAAAATCTACCTGATTGACGAAGTACACATGCTTTCGACGCATAGTTTTAATGCCTTGCTTAAAACGCTCGAAGAGCCACCAGAACATGTTAAGTTTTTATTGGCAACGACGGATCCCCATAAACTTCCAGTAACCATTTTATCGCGTTGTTTGCAATTTCATTTACGTCCAATGACGCCGGAAGTATTACACGCACATTTGGCTAAAGTGTTAACCGCAGAGGGCATTACTTTTGAATCAACAGCGCTTGATTTGGTGGTGCGCATGTCGGGTGGGAGCGTGCGTGACGCCTTAAGTTTGCTTGACCAAGCGATTATGTTAGGTAGTGGTGCGGTGCATTATGCCGCAACGCGCGATATGTTGGGCTTGGCTTCCGATGATCAAGTCAATGCGGCAATTGCTGCGTTAGCACAGTCAGATTCAACCGCCTTGTTGACGCTACTACGTGAGTGGATTGAATGGGGTGCAGATTTTGACCGCTTGCAACAGCAACTGCTTGAAAAGCTGCATCAGCTCGCCTTAGTACAAAGCTTCCCAGCGTTAGCTGAAGCTTACGATACGCAATTGGTTGCATTGGCAGAGCGTGTGTCGAGCGAACAAGTGCAACTGTGGCTACAAGTGGCTTTGTTGGCGCAAGATGATATGCGCCTAGCGCCAACCGCGCAAATGGGTTTTGAACTGATGCTCATGCGCTTACTACATTTTCGTCCTACGACAATGCAAACAACTAAAACAGCCAGTGCACCAAAACCAGTGAGCGCTCGTTCAGCCACCGCAGATATGACGACAACCTCAATGCAGGCGCGAGAACCAGCTTCAGCTGCTTTTGTAGCAACGACGACAGCCAGCTCGTCGACGAAAGCGGCGGAAGATACGCCGCATTTGGCGGCCTTGGCAGCGCTAGGTATTCAGAAAAAAACAGCAGCACCGGCTGAAAAAAAAACAGTTGAATTTGCCGACACCCTAGTTATTCCTCCAGAGGCTCCTGTTGATAGCGCATCTCCAGCGACCGATGCGTCGTCAAATAGGCACCCTTGGTCGCTTCAGGATTGGCAAGCGTGTATCGAAAAGTGGCAGCTAAAAGGGGCAGAACTCTCGGCGGCATTACATTGTGTTCGACTTGTTAGTGATAACGAAAATGAAGTACGCTTGGCCTATGCGCCAGACGATGCCAGTAAAGTACGCTACTTTGAAGCGAAGTTGATTCAAGCAATTACGCAAGCTGCGCCGAATGCCGTTGTTATTTGGGAAAGCGTTTGGCATCCATCGTGGTTAACGCCGCAAGGGCATGTACAAGCGCAAGCAGCACAGCAAGAAAGTGACATTAAAGCGCAAATTATGGCAGATACGCGCTTGCAAGTATTAAATAAACAATTTGGTTTAACGGCAAACTGGTCGCAGTTGAGCCAACTGACTAACGATTTGAACGCTTGAAACGGCGCATCTTTAGTTATGATTAGAAATTGCTTATTGATCGATAATAATTTATTCACATAAAGGAACGCGATATGTTTGGAAAAGCAGGCATGGGTCAACTCATGAAACAAGCGCAAGCGATGCAAGAAAAAGCGCAAAAACTACAAGCAGAAGTTGCAGCGATGACAGCTGAAGGTGAAGCGGGTGGCGGTTTAGTAAAAGTAACCCTAACTGGTAAGCATGAAGCGGTTAAAGTAACCATCGATGCGAGCTTAATGGACGATCGCGAAATGTTGGAAGATTTAATCGCAGCTGCTATCAATAGTGCTAATCGTAAAGTTGAGCAAGTGACGGCTGAAAAAATGGGTAGTTTAACTGCTGGTCTACCGCCAGGTTTAGGTAACTTATTTGGCTAATCGTCTGTGATGATGCACTCTTGTCCGTTTGTTTTGAGTTGAATCGATTATGGCTAAAGCATTAAATCAACTCGTGCAATCGCTGAAGCAGTTGCCTGGCGTTGGCCCAAAAAGTGCGCAGCGTATGGCTTATAAGTTGTTGTTGCATAAACGGCATCAGGCGGCAGCTTTGGCCGAGGCTTTGACAGAAGCCTTGGCCGATATTGGACAATGCCAGCGTTGCCGAGATTTAACAGAGCAATCTGTGTGCAGTCTGTGCAGTGATAGCGCCCGAGATGCCAGTGTATTATGTGTTGTTGAATCGCCTTTAGATCTCTTGGCGTTTGAACAAACGGGTAGCTTTCGCGGTCAATACTTTGTGCTTCACGGTCAGCTCTCGCCCTTGGATGGTTTGGGGCCTTCAGAGTTGGGATTGCCTTTGTTTGCGTCACGTTTAGCCGAAGGACAAATAAAAGAGGTCATTATCGCTACCAGTCCCACGATGGAAGGGGAGGCGACGGCTTATTACATTCAGCAACTCACCGATGCTGCACAAGTGCGCAGCAGTCGTTTGGCACAAGGTGTGCCAATGGGGGGGAGTTTAGAGTTGTTGGATGGGGCTACCTTAGCACAGGCTTTAATGAACCGACATTAAAGGCCTGTTGCGCTGTTATTTAGCGGCAGGTTTTTACGCTTGTTTGCCTAACAGTAAAAACTCAATCAGTGCTTTTTGGGCATGTAAGCGATTTTCTGCCTCTTCCCATACGACGCTTTGCTCGCCATCAATGACTTCAGCGGAAACTTCTTCGCCTCGGTGTGCAGGTAAGCAGTGCATAAATAACGCATCGCTTGCTGCTTTTGCCATCACCGCATGATTGACTTGATAAGGGCGGAATTTTTCGTTACGTTCGGTTGTTTCATGTTCGCAGCCCATGCTGGTCCATACGTCGGTCACCACTAAATCGACACCTTCGGCTGCTGCAAGTGGTTCGCGATGCAAGCTAAAGCTGCCAGCACACTCTTGCTGCGTTTTGGCGTCAGGCTCGTAGCCTTCTGGGGTGCAAACGCGTAAATGAAAGCCAAATTGCTTGGCAGCATGCATGAAAGAATGACACATGTTGTAGCCATCGCCTAGCCAAAGTACAGTTTTACCTGCAATGCTGCCACGTTGTTCAACAAAAGTCATAATATCTGCGAGGACTTGGCAAGGATGATGTAAATTGGTTAAGCCGTTGATAACGGGCACCTTTGAGTGTTCCGCAAACCGCTCAACAATATCTTGCCCATAGGTACGAATCATCACGATGTCAGTCATGCGTGATACCACTTTGGCTGTATCTTCTAACGGTTCGCCACGGCTAAGTTGGCTGGCTTCGGGCGAAATAAAAATGGCATGGCCACCAAGTTGCGCCATACCTGCTTCAAATGAAATGCGTGTACGCGTCGATGACTTTTCAAAAATCATTGTCATGACTTTGCCGACCAAGGGTTGGTGCGTTTTGCCAGCATTTCGCCATGCTTTAAGGGTGATGCCGCGTTCAACTAGGTAATTAAGTTCGTCTGCAGAACAATCAAGTAAAGAACGGAAATGTCGAATCGGTAAAGTCATAAAAGTATCGTCGTATAAGTTATGCGTTAGTATTAAGAAAGTCGCGAATAATTTCGCTGACGCCAGCAATCAGTTGATCTGCTTGTGCTTGCGTCATAATCAATGGCGGTAATAAGCGGATCGTATCGCCACGCGTCACGTTGATCAGAAGTTGATGTTGCGTTAACGCGGTTTTCACGAGTTCTGGGCAGTCTCTATCAAGCTGAATGCCGATCATTAAGCCAAGGCCACGAATCACCTTAACGCCAGATAATCCAGCGAGATGTTTTGTAAATTCTGCTTGAATATAATTGCCCAGCTTTGTTGCGTTTTCAATGTATTCTGGTTGTGCTTTTAGGGTGTGGATCACCGCTAATCCAGCGGCACATGCCAATGGGTTGCCACCGAAAGTTGTGCCATGATTGCCTGGCGCAAATACTTCTGCCGCTTTGCCATGTGTTAGCATCGCACCGATTGGAAAGCCATTTCCTAACCCTTTAGCGAGCGTCACCACATCGGGTAAAAAGTTTAGGTGTTGAAAAGCAAATAGTTTGCCCGTACGTCCCAAACCTGTTTGCACTTCGTCGAACATAAGCAAGGCATCGTTTGCTTGGCAGAGTTGGTGTAATTGCGCTAACCAAGTTGGGTCAGCAGGCAAGACGCCACCTTCTCCTTGAACGGGTTCAACTAATACCGCAACAATGTTGTCGTGGTCAGCAAATACCTGTTGTGCAGCCTGACGATCGTTATACGGGATGCGAACGAAGCCATCCAACATGGGGCCAAAGCCGACTTTAATTTTTTCATTGCCCGTTGCCGTCAGTGCGGCCATGGTTCGACCATGAAAGCTGTTTTCCATTACCACAATGGTTGGCAAAGCTAAGCCTTTTTTGTGGCCATACAATCGCGCTAATTTAATGGCGGCTTCGTTTGCTTCTGTGCCAGAATTGCAGAAAAAGGCTTTGTCCATGCCAGCGGCAGCAGTTAGCGCGTCGCCCAATTGCTCTTGGCGTTCGATACGGTATAAGTTAGAGGTATGCACGAGCTGTTTTGCCTGTTCGCAAACCGCTTGCGTAACCGCAGGGTGGGTGTGCCCCAAATTACAGACCGCAATACCACTAATTGCATCTAAGTAGCGATTTCCTTGGTTATCCCACAGCCAAGCGCCTTCGCCGTGCGAAAAGGTAACGGGTAATCTGCTGTAAGTTGGCATAAGGTGAGACATAGCAATGACTTCCTATGGTCGAAACAAAAAAGCAGCCTGAATTGACTGCTTTACCTGATTTTATGCAAAAAAACGTAAAAAGTCAAGTTATCATCTGGTTACTTGATATTAAGCGCTTGGTTAATGGCTTCCGTTAGGTCAAATTCGGCATCACTGGTAAAGAAATGATCGGCGTTAGGAATAAGCCTAACCTTGGCTTGTGTTTGCCTCAACTGTTCAAGCCAATCCGTACCTGCTAGTCGGCTGTCTTTGCCTGGCATAATCACGGTAATCGGGTAAGGGCTACGGTTAAGGGTGTCGATAATTCGTGTTTTGGTCCAATTTAGGTAAGACAAATAATTGCTGCTTGTTGTCAAGTAGTTGCCACGACATAAGGCGAGTGAATAGGTATCTGGCTTATCTGAAATAAGGTTGTTTTGGGCGCGTTTTTTATCGCGCTCAAGGACTTTTTCGGGGAGTGTATTAAAGTCGTACAGGGCGGCAAGAATAATGGCGTCTAGCGGTGTTTTATTGTTTTCTAAGCTAGCCAAAATGCTATTGCTACCAGTAGAATGTCCCACTAATGCGAAATGCCTATAACCTTTACTTTCAAGCCAATCAAGCCAAGCGTTAATTTCATCGCCTTCGTTGTTGATGGTGTTTTGATGTAAGCTGTCGCATGAAATGGGTTCACTTCGATTAGATATCCCCAATGTTAGGTTGGGAGTAAGGACGGTGTAGCCTTTGTCATAAAGCTCGTCGCTTATGACTTGTACCGTGTAGTAGTTATAGGTCGATAAAAAGCCATGAACAACAATAATCGCAGGCTTGTTTGTTGAATGACTGCGGAAATTGGCGTTTGCAGTAAGGCCGTTTTTAAGGGTAATGGTGACATTCTCGGCAAAGGTCACTTGGGCAAATAGTAACGCTAAAAGTAAAACCGTTTTTTTCATCGCTTTTCAACTTTTATGAAAATAGTTGTTATGATGTTAGCGTTTATAAATTAAAACTGCAATTAAATTAAAAGATATCGCCTTTTGTCTGCCTTTTTTACCCCACATGCTGAAGTATTGACTGCCGAGCAAAAAGCAGCTGCTTGCCATGCGCATGGGCACGCGCGCGTTTTGGCGGTTGCTGGTGCAGGCAAAACGCGCATGTTGATAGCGCGTATCGCATGGTTGTTAGACCAGGGCACCGAGGCGAAGCGTATTCGCGTGTTGACTTATAACCGTGAGGCAGCAGAAGATTTTCGGCAGAGGCTGTCGTCTGCTATTGGTGTAAATGCGGTAACTGTGCAAACATTTCATGCACTAGGCTGGCGTTTATTGCAAAGCTTAATGGCTCGAGGTGTCTTGCCTAATTGGCCATTAGCCACAGCAGGACAAGAAGCAGCTATTAAACGAGAAGCTTTGCGCTTGGCGCACCTAGATCAAGATTTGTTAGAAAATTTAGGTCAGGCTTTGGAGTGGCTCAAAGGTAGGGCGGCGCCGCTGGATTTATCGTTAGCCCTGATACCTGAAAACTTGCGCAATTTGATGCCTGCTATTCGTCAAGTGGCGCGTTTACAAGCAGAGGCAGGTGTTTGGTTTTTTACCGATATGCTCTATGCGCCTTGGCAGTATTTGGCAGGTAACAATGCCTTGCGTGCTGAATTCGCCGATCATCTCGATTATTTGCTGGTTGACGAATATCAAGATGTGAACGAAGTGCAGCATGTGTTGCTGCAATGGTTGGCTGGCACTCGAGCGCAAGTGATGGTGGTGGGTGATGTAGACCAATGTATTTACACTTGGCGCGGTGCAGATCCGAGTTTCTTAGCGCAACGATTTGCTGAGGATTTTGTTTCAGTACACACTTATCATTTGCCGCATAGTTTCCGTTTTGGTCATAGTTTAGCCTTGCTTGCCAATCATGTTATTGATGCCAATCCTTGGCCAGAACGTCATGCTGTTTTGGCAACAGCGCATGCTGCGCCGACAAGATTACAATCTTTAATTGGTCATGAAGCGACGTCTGTTGTCCGTGCGCTCACAGCATGGCAGTCCCAAGGTCATACTTGGGCAAGTGCCGCTGTATTGGTACGATTATGGGTGCAGGCAGCACCGATAGAATTGGCATTGTTGCAAGCAGGTATTCCATACCGCTTGTTGGGTGAACGCAGTGTTTGGGATGTGCCGACGACGCAGGGGCTATTGGCTTTATTAGCCTTGGCTGACGGGAGCTTGTGGCAGCAGACGAGTGAACGACGCTGGGCGATGTTGCACGCTTTTTGGCAGTTACCGCCTTTAGGTATGCCAA
This sequence comes from Thiotrichales bacterium, assembly GCA_022759035.1. Taxonomy (GTDB): domain Bacteria; phylum Pseudomonadota; class Gammaproteobacteria; order Thiomicrospirales; family Thiomicrospiraceae. The sequence goes on along the minus strand of JAEMQD010000009.1, from coordinate 9,769 downwards.
AAACCAGCCGAGAAAGACTGGTTCAGTTGTCTGTGAGTCAACCAGAGGCTGTTGTTGATGCCATTGAGTCGATGACAGAAGCGCGCGCTTGGCTGAAAAAACATTGGCAAACGCGTGCGCGTGTGTGGCAACAACTTTTTTCGGGTGCGTGGCGTGGATTCACTGCGAAAGCGCTGATTAACCACTTTATGATGGAAACCGATGCAGCAAATCGACTAGAAAAGTTGTCTGGTTCCGTCGCACAAGGCGAGTTGCAACTTGGGGTAATTCGTGCGCTGCGCGACGCCATTCCTGAGACTATGCTTATTACGCCAGCGTTAGCGCACTTGGCCAACTTAAAGCAAGCAGCGCTAACAGGACAACAACAGCCAGATGCGGTTAGTTTGACTACCATTCATCGCGTAAAAGGGCGAGAATGGGATGCGGTTATTTTGGCGGGTTTGCAAGAAGGTGCTTTTCCCAGTCAACGTGCTGTCGATACACCAGCGTTATTGCACGAAGAGCGACGTTTGTTTTATGTTGCGGTAACACGAGCACGCCAGCAATTGAGTTTATGTGTTGCCGATCCAGCGTCGTTAGATGCGTTATGGCAAGCTGGAAAAACTGCTGATACCGCAGGACAAAATAGTCGATTTTTAGCGCAAGCTAATTTGCAACTGTGTCAGCAATTGGGTGATTATCTTCACGGTATTCAGCCAACCGTGCCGCAAAGCATCGATCATCGTATCGCGAATCACTATTTACAAGCGCAACAACGAGCGGAGCGCATTAGCGCCAAAACTAATGTGACCGTTGGTATGACGGTACAACACGATAAGTTTGGTCGCGGTATGATGCTATCGCGTAGTGGTGATAAAATAGAAATTATGTTTAGTGATGGTGCGCGCTGGTTAAAGGCTGACCATCCTTCGCTTGTATGGTGTTAAAACCTGCTGCGCTTTCATTTGGCTTTTGTAAGGGGAATCGCTAAAAACCTTGCTTCGCTCGTTTTTAGCGTTCCCAATTTTATTTTTTGGCTGAAGGAAGGGGGGTTATCAATGCGTTACATGTTATTTTTCGCAACCCCTTCCTTCAGACTTCCTACCCATTGGGTTTTTAGAGGTGTCCTAAGCTGTTGTTTGGTTTTACCATGCTGTTGGCTTGCTCGGTAATCCTTCCTTAAAGGTTCTATTAAAGAGAAAACTATGTGCGGAATATGTGGTGATTTACGATTTAATGGTGCGCCTGCGTTAGCGCAAACCATGCGCCCGATGTTGGATAAGTTGGCACGGCGTGGCCCTGATGATGAAGGTATCTGGACGCAAGGCAGCGTCGCTTTTGGGCAGCGTCGCCTATCCATTATTGACCTGTCTGCTGCTGGTCACCAACCCATGCTGGATGGTGAACTCAGCTTAGTATTTAATGGCTGCATTTATAACTATCCAGCCCTCCGTCAGCAATTAGAATCACTCGGGCACCGCTTTCAATCACATTCCGATACCGAAATCATTTTGAAAGGTTATCGCCAGTGGGGCTTGGATTGTGTACAGCATTTTGAAGGCATGTTTGCTTTTGCCATTTGGGATGCTGTCAAACAAACCTTGTTTTTATGTCGCGATCGTTTTGGTATTAAGCCTTTTTACTACACCTTGGATGATCAAGGTATTCGTTTTGCTTCCAGCAGCCAAGCCTTGTTAGCCAGCGGTTGTGTCGATAAAACGCTCGATCCTATCGCGTTACATCACTTAATGACGCTGCATGCTGTAGTGCCCGCACCACGCACGCTGTTGCAATCTATTCGTAAATTGGAACCCGCTCATTGGATGATGGTTAAGCCAGATGGCAAAGTGGAAAAGCGCCGTTATTGGTCATTAACCGCACAACGTCCCGCTAAGCCTGTATCGGAAGCAGAAATGCTAGAAGGGACGCTCTATCATTTAAAGAACGCCATTAAAAAACGCATGAATGCCGATGTGCCAGTAGGTGTGTTGCTATCTGGTGGGCTGGACTCAAGCTTAATCGTTGCCTTGTTAGCCGAATTAGGGGCGTCGCATATTCCCACTTTTTCGATCGGCTTTGAGGATACGCCAGAAGAAATGGGCAGCGAGTTTGAATACTCAGACCAAATTGTTGCACGCTATGCTACCGACCATCATAAAATTTTGGTGCCAAATGACCAAGTATTGCCGCGTCTGCCAGAAGCCGTTGCACAAATGAGTGAGCCAATGGTGGCGCAAGACGCCGTAGCGTTTTATCTGTTGTCAGAGCAAGTTTCAAAACACATTAAAGTCGTACAAAGTGGACAGGGGGCAGATGAAGTTTTTGGGGGGTATTTTTGGTATCCACAAATGCAGGCTGCCGAAGGAGAAGAGACGTTGACGCGTTTTGCTAGCCGTTATTTTGATCGCACCCATGAAGAATGGTTGCGTGCCGTCAATCCACGATACCATGTGGGCGATGTAACGGGCGAGTATGTGCGTACCATGTTATCGCAAGCTGGTGCGGATACTTATCTTGATCAGGTGCTCCGTTTTGACGCTACTACGCTTATTGTGGATGATCCCGTAAAACGCGTCGACAATATGACCATGGCGTGGGGCTTAGAAGCGCGTACCCCATTTATGGATCATCACCTCATTGAGTATGCGATGACCCTACCGCCAGACTTTAAATTACGTGATGAAGGGAAATACCCCTTAAAAGCTTTATCACGCGGTAGATTGCCAGATAGCGTGATTGATCGTAAAAAAGGCTATTTCCCCATGCCAGCACTGAAGTTTGTGCGCGGCGCCTTTTTCGATTTTATGGCCGATATTTTGAACAGTCGTGTCGCTCGAGAACGGGGATTATTTAACCGCGATTACTTGGATTTATTACTCAGTGCACCCGACAAACACTATACTGCCATCTTAGGCTCTAAACTTTGGCATGCTGCTTTATTAGAGCTGTGGATACAAACGAATGTTGATGCGGTATAATACCTTAGTAATTTAGTCAACTATTAGGAGTCATTAGTTATGACACAAGAAGAAACCTTAGCAAAAATTGATGGACAAGTTAAAAATAATCCTTGCGTAATTTATATGAAAGGCACGCCAACCATGCCACAGTGCGGTTACTCGTCACGTGCTTCACAAGCAATGATCGATACAGGCGAGAAGTTTGCCTTTGTTAACGTTTTGGCAGATCCAGATATTTTTCAATACTTGCCTGCTTACCAAGATTGGCCAACTTTTCCACAAATTTATATTGACGGTGAGCTTGCAGGCGGTTGCGACATTACTTTGGAGTTAGCTGCAAGTGGCGAACTGGCTAAAATGATGAAAGCCGCTAACGAAAAACACGCTGCCGCTAACGACAAGGCCTAAAGCAATCCGTTATAATTTACTCATGATTGACCAAGGTTGAACAAACATGAGTATTTTAGTCACAGGTGGCGCAGGCTACATTGGTTCACACACGGTGATTGCCCTGCAACAAGCGGGGCATCATGTCGTTATCGCCGACAACTTTGCTAATGCCAAGCCCGCGGTGTTAGATCGTATCGAACAAATCTCAGGCATTCGTCCAGAATGTTATCTTGCCGATATTCGTAACCATGATGCTTTAGCACGTATTTTTAGTAATCATGCAATTCGAGCAGTCGTGCATTTCGCTGGCCTAAAGGCGGTGGGCGAGTCGGTTCAACAACCCTTATATTATTATGATAATAATGTTCACGGTACTTTGGTGCTGTTGAATGTTATGCGTGAAGCAGGCGTAAAAACCTTGGTGTTTAGTTCTTCCGCAACCGTTTATGGTGATCCTGCCAGTGTACCCGTGCAAGAAGATTTTCCGTTGTCGGCAACCAATCCCTATGGTCGCAGTAAGTTGATGATTGAAGATATTTTGCGTGACCTAGGCAAAAGCGAGGCTGGCTGGAAAGTGCATTTGCTACGTTACTTTAATCCTGTTGGTGCGCATGCCTCGGGGTTGATTGGTGAAGATCCTACAGGTATTCCCAATAACCTTATGCCGTTTATTAGTCAAGTGGCAGTCGGTAAGCGGGCACAGTTGTCGGTGTTTGGTAATGACTATGCAACGGTTGATGGTACTGGTGTGCGCGATTATATTCATGTGCTTGACTTAGCAGAAGGTCACGTTGCTTCATTGGCTGCTTTGTTGCAAACAAATTCTGCAGACCAAGTGACCCCGATTAATTTAGGCACTGGACAAGGTTATTCTGTATTAGAAATGATCAAGGCGTTTGAAGCAGCAAGTGGTAAAAAAGTGCCATATCAAATAGTTGCCCGCCGTGCGGGTGATGTTGCTTGTGTCTATGCCGATGTAACGCGCGCGCAAACACTATTGGGCTGGCGTGCGACACGTGGTTTGGCGGCTATGTGTGCCGATGCCTGGCGTTGGCAGTCACAAAACCCGAATGGATTAGAGGATTAATAGGTTATGTCTGTTAAGTTTGCTGTTATTCCTGCCGCTGGCTTGGGTAGTCGTTTTTTGCCAGCGACGAAAGCCATTCCTAAAGAGTTGATTCCGCTGGTAGATAAGCCCCTTATTCAATATGTGGTTGAAGAGGCCTACGAAGCAGGCATTGAAACCGTTGTACTGGTAACGCATGCCGCAAAAAGCGCGTTAGAAAATCATTTCGATGTGCAATACGAACTCGAAACCGAACTAGAACAACGTAACAAGCTGGCATTGCTTGGCATTGCACGGAATACCTTGCCAGCAGGGATGAACATCGTTTCGGTACGTCAGGGTAAAGCTTTGGGATTGGGCCATGCCGTCGCTTGTGCTGCACCTGTTGTGCAAAATAATCCGTTTGCTGTGTTACTCCCCGATGTTATTTGTTATCAGCCAGCACAAAATGCCACAGCACAGTTAGTTGCCGCTTATGCACAACATCAAACGAGCGTTATTGCTTTACAGTCTGTTCCACCTAGTGAAGTGCACAAATATGGTATTGCTGGTGTAGACGAAGCGGGAAAGATCACCCAATTAATTGAAAAGCCAGCAGTAGATAAAGCACCGTCGAATTTGGCGGTGTTAGGACGTTATCTTTTCACGCCGCGTATTCTGCAAGCATTAGCGCAAACGCAACGTGGTGTGGGCGGAGAAATTCAATTAACCGATGCGATGCAAGCCTTATTGCAACACGAAACAATGCGTGCCGCGACTTTTACGGGTGAAGTTCATGATTGCGGAGATAAGTTGGGGTTTCTAGCCGCAACGCTCACCTTTGCCCAACGCCACCCAGAGTTGGGTGCCGCGTTCAAAGCACAGCTCAAACAGGCGTTGATGGAATAAAGTATGACACTCACTCAAACGCCAGCGTGGCACGATCTTGCCGAACATGCCAATGTCATTAAAAGCTGGCATCTCAGTCGGCTGTTTGCGCAAGATGAACAGCGTGGGCAGCGCGATCAATTGGCGGCTTGTGGTATTACGGTCAATGTGTCGCGTCAACGCATGTTGCCAGAAACTTGGCAGTTGCTTTATCGCTTGGCAGAACAGCAAGATTTGTCGACATCGATTTCAGCATTGTTTTCTGGTCATGCCATTAATCATACCGAAGGGCGAGCAGCGCTGCATACCGCCTTACGCGCAGAACAAAGCGATGCACACGATGCGACGATATGGCAAGCCGTACAACAACAACTGGCTAACATGCAGTTATTGGTCGACAAAATTCGTGCTGGTCAGTGGCGTGGTTTTAGTGGGCGCGCCATAACCGATGTTGTGAATTTAGGTGTCGGTGGTTCCGACCTCGGTCCTAACTTGGTGGTTAGTGCACTGCAACAGCAAAAAAACACAGCAATTGGTATTCATTATTTATCGAGCATGGATGGCGCTAAAACGGCCGCGCTGTTAAATAAGCTTAACCCACACACCACATTGTTTGTGTTTGCCAGTAAAACCTTTACTACGATTGATACCCTGGCCAATGCACAGACGGCAATCGAATGGTTGGTCGCGCATGGCGCACCAAAAGCTTTGGCTTATCAGCAACACTTTGTCGGCGTTTCTGCAAATCCACGAAAAATGAGCGAATTTGGGATTCACCCAGAGCATCAACTGCATTTTTGGGAATGGGTTGGTGGGCGTTATTCGCTGTGGTCAACCATTGGTTTCACGATTGCGATTGCCGTGGGTATGCCTGGCTTTCGTGCCTTATTGCAAGGTGCGCATGCCATGGATGTCCATTTTCGTACTGCCACATGGTCAGATAATATGCCTGTACGCCTGGCGCTTGCTACTGTTTGGAATCGTAACTTTCTTGGTATTCATGGCAAAGCCATACTGCCTTATGATGCACGTCTCGCTTTGTTGCCTGCTTATCTCACGCAGTTGATTATGGAGTCCAATGGTAAAAGTGTCGATCGCAACGGGCGCGCGGTTGATTATGCCACTTGCCCAATTGTATGGGGAGAAGTTGGGCCAAATGCGCAACATGCTTTTTATCAGTTGTTACACCAAGGCACAGAAGCCGTCGCTTGCGATTTTATCGCCCCGATTACCCGTCCAGATATTGAAGCAGAACCAGATGAAGCGACGCGTAGTGCTTTGCATTATCAACACCAGTTGGCATTGGCGAATTTGTTGGCGCAATCTACAGTGTTAATGTTAGGCGATGCTGCTTTAGAAACACCGCCTACCGATGCCCATAAACACTATGCTGGCAATCAACCAAGTAACACGATTCTGCTGAATCAGTTAGATGCAAAAACCTTAGGTGCACTCATTGCCTTATACGAGCATCAAACTTTTGTAGAAGCGGTTATCTGGAATATTAACCCGTTCGACCAATGGGGTGTTGAACTGGGTAAGCAAATTGCTCTGAAAACATTGCAGGCATTACAAACAGGCGCTTCATCTGGGTTTGATCAAGCCACCGTCGCGCTGATCGAAGCGTTACGCAACGCGGGATGAGTTTAGTGTGCTGTGATTTTATGACTAAAATAATTTACATTTTTAATTGTATTAAATAGAATGTAAATTATTTTAGTCAAGTTATTGGTTGTGCATGGTGGACTTTAAATCGCTTGGTGAAACTTGTGCGCAATTGCGGCGCGAGCAGCACAAAACACAACAAATTGTGGCGCGTGATATTGGTGTGTCTCGCGCAACAATCAATGCCTTTGAAACAGGGCGTGCAAGTGATATCGGCGTAAAAAAAGTGCTAAAACTGCTGGATTATTACGGTTACGACATCGCTTTGCAGCGCAAGGCGGATTTGCCTACCTTAGAGATGCTACTCAATGAACGATAAGTTATCGGTATGGGTTGCGCATCAAGAAGTTGGTGTGTTGTGTCGTGAGCAGAATGAGATCGTGTTTCGCTATACGACAGAGGATGAAACGCGTTTCGTCTCATTAACCATGCCAGTTCGCGCTAAAAGTTATGCCTTGTCTTACCTTATGCCTATTTTTGAAATGCACTTGCCAGAAGGCTATTTGCTGTCGGTTATTAAAAAGCATTTTTCTAAATTAACAACAACCGATGATTTTGGCTTACTAAGTATTCTTGCACCGAGTATCAGCGGGCGTGTACATTATTTATCAGAGCGAGTTCAGAAAGATGAACCACTCACCTTAGAGCGCTTACTGCACAATCAGTCTGTAAATCTTTTCCAATCGCTTGTTGCCCGCTTTGCGTTGTCTTCTCCTTTAAGTGGTGTTCAACCTAAGGTTTTGGCTAACATACAAGACAAAGCAACATTAAAGTACGAGGATGTTATTGTTAAATCATGGGGTGATGATTATCCAGAGTTAGCACTTAATGAATACCTCTGTATGACGGCGCTCAAATTGGCCGATATTCCTGTGCCAGAGTTCTACTTATCAGACGATGAGCGTTTGTTTGTTATGAAGCGATTTGACGTGTGCGAAAATGGCGCAGACTGGCTTGGTTTTGAAGACATGTGTGTCCTGCAAGCTAAACGTAAAGACGATAAATACACCGGCAGTTATGAGCAGTTAGCTAAAAGTATTAAAACTTTTGTTTCAGCGCATTATAAACAGACATCGTTAATCCAGTTTTTCAAAATGATGGTCATGAATCATTTGTTGCAAAATGGTGATGCGCATTTAAAAAATTTTGGTGTTGTTTATGAAGATCGCCAGCAAGTCCGGCTTGCGCCTGCTTACGATGTGGTATGCACTAGCTATTATGTACCACAAGATATGACAGCGCTTACCATGCAGGGTACAAAGCGTTGGCAATCCAAACAAGGGTTGATTAAGTTTGGCATCGACGCTTGCGAGCTCACGAGTAAGCAAGCCAATACACATTACAATGAATGTACAGCAGCGTTATTGCAGCTAGGTAATATTATTGCCAATCGGTTAGTTACTGAAACAGTAACCGAAAAACGTGCCTTATTAGAAAAGCTCAAACAGCTTATCGCGGCTGTCGATTCGCGCTAGTTTGGGCTAAAAATATGCTAAAATACCCCTAATTTGGGTAGTAATAAATTTACCCATCTTGGTTTTTCGGCTTAGTGGCCTGCACGCTAGGGCGGTAGCGTCGTTAAATTAGGAATCGTTAAGGGTTAACGCCAATATGCAAATTATCGTTTACGGACACGACTATCCCGCTTTAGTAACGGCTGCAAGTTTAGCTACAAATGGTAATCAAGTCGCGCTGTATCCTGTCGATGCGCCGAATGGTTGGCAATGGCAAGACACCGCAAGCAAGCAAAGTGGCTTAACAAGCTTAGTGCAACAACAGCTCGATGCAGGACAGCTTAACTTTTTAGTTGGGTTAGATTGCCCCTGTATTCCTAAAGCGCACATACATATTTTAAGTGTACAAAGCGCACAAGTCGAAACAGCACAAATGCTTGTGCAACAACTTTTGCCTTTGTTGGGCGATTACAGCTTGTTAGTGACGCAAAGCATGCAGGGCGTAGGTCGGGCAGCAGCCTATCAGGCATTGTTCGATGCCCAACAGCGTCAAGTGGCTGTTGTTGTTTGGCCAGACTTTATGTCGGAAGGCAGCGCAATTGGTCAGTTTTCTCGACCCGATCGCATTATTTTAGGGGCAACGCAAACTTGGGCGATTGATCGTATGCGCGACTTACTGCGCCCTTACAATCGTGCGAGAGATATGTTGCTTATCATGTCTCCGGCTGCAGCAGAGCTGACGAAATACGCGATCAATAGCTTGTTAGCTTTGCGTGTTTCTGCCATGAATGAATTTGCCAACTTGGCCGAAGCCATTGGTGTCGACATCGAGCAAGTGCGCCAAGGCATTGGCACTGACCCACGCATTGGTTTTAATTATTTGTACCCAGGTGCGGGTTTTGGTGGGCCAAATTTTATGGCCGATTTAAATGCCATGGTCAACACCTTCTATCAGCATGGGCAAACACCGCGTTTATTGCCAGCTGCCTTAGCAGTCAATCAAGATCAGCAAGAAATTTTGTTTAGCAAAATGTGGCAATATTATGCCGCACAGTTGTCAGGCAAAACCTTTGCTTTGTGGGGCGTGTCTTACAAGCCAGACACCGCGACGATCGAGCAAGCCTCTAGCTTGCGCTTAATCGATGCTTTGCTCGCACAAAATGTCACCTTGCGTATTCACGATCCTAAAGCCTTAACAGCACTGGCAGCGCACTACCCGAATCATCCAAATATTGTCTTGTGTTCAGATCCTTACCAAGCTTGCGAAGGTAGCCAAGCTTTGTTGATTATGACTGAGTGGAAAGCCTATTGGAATCCAGATTTTGATCGCATCAAAGCGTTATTAACCGAAGCGGTTATTTTTGATGGGCGGAATATTTATGATCCAA
>JAEMQD010000133.1 GCA_022759035.1 Thiotrichales bacterium | reverse complement strand
CTTGACCACTACATATTGCCATTTTTATGCAATTCTCTCTTAATACTAGCCTAAGGATAAGGCTTTATAGGATAATAGTGTCTTGTTATTAAGGTTTAGGCGTATCTCATGGATTCTGTGTATAGTCCCAAGGAAATTGAAAGTCGTGTTCAGCAACAGTGGCAAGATGCTGATGTTTTTAAAGCAGTAGAAGATAACGACAAAGAAAAATTTTACTGTTTATCGATGTTTCCCTATCCTTCTGGTCGATTACATATGGGGCATGTTCGTAATTACACCATTGGGGATGTGATTGCGCGCTACATGAGAATGTTAGGAAAAAATGTTTTGCAGCCTATGGGCTGGGACGCATTTGGTTTGCCTGCTGAAAACGCAGCGATTGCTAATCAGGTAGCACCAGCAGTTTGGACTTATAGCAATATTGACTACATGCGTAACCAATTGAACAGCCTAGGCTTGGGTTATGATTGGTCGCGTGAGTTTGCGACCTGTTCGCCAGAATATTATCGCTGGGAACAGTGGTTCTTTTTACAGCTTTACAAGAAAGGATTGGTTTATCGTCGCTTGTCAGTTGTGAATTGGGATCCCGTTGATAACACAGTGCTGGCAAATGAACAGGTAATTGATGGTAGAGGCTGGCGCTCTGGTGCGTTAGTTGAGCGTAAAGAAATTGCGCAATGGTTTCTTAAGATTACTGCCTACGCTGATGAATTACTTTCAGATTTAGATAATCTGCCAGAATGGCCAGAACAGGTCAAGACGATGCAGCGTAATTGGATTGGTCGTTCTCAGGGATTGGAAATTGAGTTCCCGTTGCAAGATCAGCCAGAAAATAAACTTAAAGTATTCACAACACGCCCTGATACGTTGATGGGTGTGACTTATCTTGCTATCGCTGCAGAGCACCCTTTGGCAAAACAAGCAGCGGAACAGCGACCAGAATTGGCACAGTTTATTCATGAATGTGCACAAACGGGTACGTCGGAAGCTGTGATTGAGACCATGGAAAAGAAGGGTATTGATACTGGTATCCGAGTGACGCATCCGTTGACGGGTGATGTTATTCCTGTGTGGGTTGCTAACTTTGTTTTGATGGGATATGGCACTGGCGCGGTAATGAGTGTTCCCGCACATGATCAGCGCGATTGGGAGTTTGCCCAACAGTATAACCTGCCGATGAAAGCGGTTATTACGACCGATGGCAATGTCCCAGATATCACGCAAGCAGCAATGACAGAAAAAGGGCAGTTGATTCATTCCGCGCAATTTGATGGTTTGAGTTTTGCTGAGGCTTTTGATGCGATAGCTAAAGCCCTTGAAATTAAAGAATTAGGCAAAAAAACGGTCAACTTCCGTTTGCGCGATTGGGGGATGTCTCGCCAGCGTTATTGGGGTTGTCCAATTCCTGTTATTTATTGTCCTGACTGCGGTGTTGTCCCGGTACCAGAAGATCAATTGCCGGTGCGTTTGCCAGAGGATGTGATTCCTGATGGTGGCGCCTCGCCTTTAACGCAATTAGAAAGTTTTACGCAATGCACTTGCCCTAAATGTGGCGGTGCGGCCAAGCGAGAAACGGATACCTTTGATACGTTTTTCGAGTCGAGCTGGTATTACGCGCGCTATGCTTGTCCTGATAGCCGCGAAAAAATGTTAGACGAGCGAGCAGATCATTGGTTGCCAGTCGATCAATATATCGGTGGTATTGAGCATGCCATTTTACATCTACTTTATGCGCGTTTTTTCCACAAATTGATGCGCGATGAAGGGTTGGTGAAGACAGATGAGCCGTTTAAACGACTATTAACCCAAGGTATGGTGATTGCGGATACTTATTACCGATTAAGTGAAGATGGTCGTAAACAATGGTTTAATCCTGCTGATGTCTCCTTGGTGACTGATGATAAAGGTAAGCCTTTGTCGGCGGTATTGAAAGCGGATGGTCTACCAGTAGAAATTGGTGGCACCGAGAAAATGTCTAAGTCAAAAAATAATGGCGTAGATCCACAATCGCTCATTGATCAATATGGTGCAGATACGGCACGGTTATTTATGATGTTTGCTGCGCCGCCAGAACAGTCATTAGAGTGGTCTGATGCGGGTGTTGAAGGTGCGTCTCGTTTTCTAAATCGTATTTGGCGCATGGTGCATAGTCATGTAGCGTCAGGGGCAGTGCCTGTGCTAGATCGACAGCAGCTTACAGAAGAAGACAAGGCAATGCGTCGCAAAACACATGAGACCTTAGCCAAGGTAACAGATGATTGGGGACGTCGACAATCTTTTAATACAGCGATTGCATCTTGTATGGAATTGTCGAATAGCTTGGCGCGTTATGAAAGTAATAGCCAACAAATGCCTGCAGTAAGACAAGAAGGCTTATTGTTATTAACGATGATGTTGTCTCCCGTTGCACCACATATTACGCAAGTTATGTACGCTGCTTTAGGTGGTGAAGGTTTGCTAGTGCAAGCTTCATGGCCAACAGTTGACGCGAGTGCCTTAACCCGTGACACGATTGAGCTGATGGTTCAGGTTAATGGCAAGTTGCGTGGTAAAATTTCGGTTGAACCAGATGCGACACAAGATCGCGTTGAAGCAATGGCTTTAATGGATGATGGTGTTCAAAAATATACCGAAGGTAAAGAAATTACTAAGGTAATTGTGGTGCCAGGTCGTTTAGTTAATATTGTTGCGGTTTAGCGCATTGTTATGCTAACGAGACGCGCATTACTGTTAAGTTTACTCTCTGTCGGTACGGTATCTGGTTGCGGTTATCAGCTGAGGGGCTTTAGTGAAACAGCAAATGGGCAGTTGCCTTATCGCTTGGTTTTAGTTACTTCTCAGAATGCAGATGCCGAGATTGTTAGTCAAGTTAAACGTGTATTAGTTGCTTTGGGTGCCACCTTGGTTTCAGATGCTAAGCAAGCGCAAATAGAAGTGATCTTAGGCGCAACGTCACAAACTTCAGCGACTTCGGCTATTGGTGCTTATGGGGAAATTTCTGCGCGCTTGTATGTCATGCAACAGCCCATTCAAGTGCGCAAAACAGGTCAAGAAAAATTGCTTATTGAGACAGTTATTCGACGCTCAAGAGAAGTAGACCAAAGTTTGGCAACCCAAATTGGTGGTTTGGGTGCAGAACGCCCATTAGCGATTACGCGAGAGTCTGAAGAAGTATTGGTGGATATTCGTGCACGCATTGTAGATGGTGTGGTAAGGGTAGTGCAAAGTTTAGTACCTTTGGATACACCATTATGATGACGCCTGAGCAGGCGGTAGCAAAACTAGCAACGGCGCGTAGTTTGCCTGCTTTTATCCTTTGTTTTGGCGATGAGCCACAGCGCATTATGTCGACAATTGATGCCACACTTGCGAAAGCGAAAACACTAGGTTACTTAGAGCACTTACTTATTGTTATTGAACAGATCGCAGATTGGGAACATTTGTGGATGCTGTATCAGGAGCAATCTTTATTTGCATCTACCCGTGTTGTTCAAGTCATTTTTAATACCAAAATTAACGCCGCGCAGTCCGAGAAGTTACAAGCGCTGATTGATCATCCAAATCCTGACATTATATTATTGCTGCGTACAGCAGAAATGGATAAATATGCTATCGAAGCCAAGTGGTTGAAAGCAATAGATCGTGTCGGTTGGGTTGTTCAAAGTCGTGTGTTAACTGATCGAGCGTTGAATACGTGGCTAATCGATGAAGCACAGCAGTTAGGCATGTCGATGACTGAAAGTGCAGTAGCAACACTGGCAACTTGGTCCGAAGGAAATTTGGTGGCTGCGCGCCAAAGTCTATTGCGTTGGCAGTTACAAGGTATTACATTAGTTGATGACACTGTTATTGCTTTAGACAGGCAAGATTGGGCAAGGTACGATATCTTTGCTTTATCGGAAAAAATTATTGCGCAAGATGTTGTTAATGCGCAAAGAATTTTGTCGAGATTAATGGATTCTGGCGAAGAGATTGTTTTACTGTTATGGGTTGTTTCGCGCGAATTAAGGGTTATTCAATCTATTCGGGCCACGATGCAACAAAAATCTTGGTCTCAGCTTTGTAGTGAACATCGTTTGTGGGGCACGCGCGCTTCATCGATGCAGCAGTTCGTCAAACAACTCGACTCAGTGCGCTTAGATAAATGGCATAAATTGGCATTAACGATTGATTTGCAGATTAAAGGACAAATGCACGGTGATGCTTGGATGAGTCTACAATGGCTGGTAATGGATATGGCAAGTAAAGGAAAACGATTGCTTGAGGCATAAGCTTGAGGTAAAGAAGGAAGAATAAATGCAAATCGCCGAATATATGAATCAGTTAGGGAGTCAGGCGCGCATTGCTAGCCGTGTTTTGGCTGCTGCAACGACAGAGCAAAAAAATCATGCGTTACATTTAATTGCTGATGCGCTTGTTGCTCGCGCTGAAGTTATTATTGCTGCCAACTTATTAGACGTTGCCCATGGACGTACACTAGGACTAGATGAAGCGATGTTAGACCGTTTGTCCTTGAATGAGCAGCGCGTGCGTAGTATGGCCGAAGGCTTGAAACAGGTGGCGAGCTTGCCTGACCCGATTGGTGAAATTACGGATATGGCATACCGACCATCGGGGATTCAGTTAGGCAAAATGCGCGTTCCTTTAGGGGTTGTGGGCATTATTTATGAGTCACGCCCTAATGTTACTGCCGATGCAGCAGCACTATGTTTAAAATCTGGAAATGCTACTGTGTTACGGGGTGGTTCAGAAGCGATTCATTCAAATCAAGCGATTGCCGCCTGCATTAAGCAAGGATTAATTCAAGCTGGCTTGCCAGAATATGCAGTACAGGTTGTAGAAACGACAGATCGAGATGCTGTAGGGCAAATGATTACAATGCCAGAATACATTGATGTGATTATTCCAAGGGGCGGCAAAAGCTTAATCGAGCGCATTAGTAACGGTGCGAAGGTGCCTGTGATTAAACATTTAGATGGTATTTGTCATACTTATGTTGCAGAAGATGCTGACTTGACTATGGCTTGGCAGGTTTGTGATAACGCCAAAACACATCGTTATGGTGTGTGCAATGCCATGGAAACCTTACTAGTTGATGCGCAAATAGCGCGTGCGTTTTTGCCTGAAATGGCAAGCATTTATCGCAAGAAAGGCGTTGAGTTACGTGGTTGTTCACGTGCTAACGAAATTGTTGCCATGACATTAGCAACAGAAGAAGATTGGTCAACAGAATATTTAGCGCCAGTACTGGCTATTAAAATTGTTGCTGGTTTAGATGAGGCGATTGACCATATTAATACTTATGGTTCGCATCATACCGATGCGATTATTACGCAAAACTATGCGGCGAGCCGTCGCTTCTTAGCTGAAGTGGATTCAAGTTCAGTAATGATCAATGCTTCGACACGATTTGCTGATGGTTTTGAGTACGGGCTGGGTGCAGAAATTGGAATTAGTACAGATAAATTTCATGCCCGAGGTCCTGTTGGCTTAGAAGGATTAACTTCGCAAAAATATGTGGTGTTTGGTCAAGGGCAAGTACGTCATTAACCAATTGACGTTTAGATAAAAGAGGAAGTTATGTCTAGTTATGTTAATGTGATTGAGCGTTATCACGATTATCGCCCAATGATTCAAGAAATGCTCCATTCTATTTTAATGGGGTTAAGCGATGTCAAACTCTTTGAAAGCCCAGAAAAAATATTAGAAACCTTGGATGAGTTGGCAACCCACTATCCTTTTTTAGATATTGTTTACACGTTGGATCGCCACGGTATTCAAGATAGTCCTAATTATGTTTTTACTGAATCTCAGGTAAAAACTGATCATTCGAATCGTGGAACAGATCGTGGACAGCGCCCATATTTTAAAATGGCTAAAGAAAAGCAGACAACGGTATTTACAGAGCCTTACTTATCTACAACGGATAGAGTTTTGTGTTTGTCTGGTGCTTGCCCAATGTATAACACGGCAGGTGTGGTAACGGGTTATTTGATAATTGATATCGATTTAGAGAAAACGATTAGCTTCCTAATGGGAGATAGTTTAAGAACACGCTTTGAACCTTTGTTTAAAACAGTTTACTCTATGATTTCATTAGGGTTGTTTTTGGTTGTGGGTATTTTACTTTATTCGGGTTTCTCTGAGCTTATTAAAATGTTGGAAGAGCCAGCCCATATCGAATCCATTCGCCCCTTTAGTTCCATTATTTTTATTACCTTGGGATTGGCGATTTTCGATTTAGCGAAGACGACGCTGGAAGAAGAAGTCTTGATGCATAAAGATATTTTTCGTCATAGCTCTACCCGTCGAACGATTACGCGCTTTATGGCAGCAATTATGATTGCTGTTTCGATTGAGGCACTGTTGTTAATGTTCAAGTCTGCAATTGGTGCGGGTAATTATTTAACGAGCGCTACGTTTATGATGCTTTCTGCCGTTGCATTAATGGTGGGTTTAGGTGTGTATGTATACTTGGGTGCTAAAGCAGAGAACTTGTTAATGATGGTTAAAAGACGAAAATTGGGCACCTGTGTAGAAGAGGAGTCTGAAGATGGAAGATGAATCTCGACCAAAGTTAAGTTTAGCTTCGAGAAAAGTAATTCGTAAGCCACCGCCTGCAATGTCTTCTGCAATGTTAGATCATCATGGTTATACGGCAGGAGATGAGTCCGTAGATTTTATAGAAATCAGGCGCGCGACCATTGCGTTGCATGAAAATGGCTTATGGTCTACACCTGAGTTAGTGCGCGTTTACGTAGGAAAAATGATGGATTTAGCTACCGTAGCAGAGGTATTACGCGAATTAGATTGATTACTTTTGTGCGCCTGCATGGTGGTGCGTTGTCGTTAAGTTTTATCTGCTGGATTGAGTACAGTTGCTGTAGCCTCAGCTAGCTTGTTTGGGTAGTCTAGAATATAGTGCAGTCCACGACTTTCTTTTCGAGTGAGCGCAGAGCGAACGATGAGTTCAGCAACCAATGCTAAATTTCTTAATTCGATGAAATCGGTGTTGAGTTGGTAATGGGCATAAAAGTCTTCAATTTCTTCACGAATGATCAGAATTCGACGTAATGCGCGTTTTAAACGCTCTTGCGTACGTACAATACCAACAAAGTCCCACATGACACGGCGAATTTCATCCCAATCATGTGCTACTAAAATTTGTTCTGGACTTTGTTGTACTTGGCTTTCATCCCAGTCTGGCAAAGTAGGCGCAGGTAGTATTTGTTGATTATTATACCGAGTTAGAATGTCTTCAAAGGCGGCATTAGCAAACACCAAACCTTCTAATAATGAGTTGCTCGCCAAGCGGTTTGCGCCGTGTAAGCCCGTGTAGGCGACTTCGCCGACGGCATAGAGCCCAGGTAAGTCAGTTTTGGCTTGTAAGTCAGTCATGACGCCGCCGCAAGTGTAGTGGGTTGCTGGTACGATTGGGATAGGCTCTTTAGTGATGTCTATTCCCAATCCAAGGCAACGTTTATAAATTGTAGGGAAGTGACTAATAATGAAATCGCTGTCTCTGTGGCTAATGTCTAACCAAATATGATCGCAGCCGATTTTTTTCATTTCAGCATCAATCGCTCTTGCAACAATATCACGGGGGGCTAATTCTTCTCGTTCATCGTATTCGTGCATAAAGCGCGTTCCATCTGGACGTTTTAGATAGCCGCCTTCACCACGCATAGCTTCAGAAATCAGAAAGGCGCGCTCTCTGGGATGAAAGAGTACCGTAGGATGAAACTGCATAAATTCCATGTTGGCAACACGACAACCTGCACGCCAAGCCATGGCGATACCATCACCCGTTGCTAAGTCGGGGTTGCTTGTATATAAATACACTTTGCCAGCGCCACCAGTCGCTAACACCACAACAGATGAAGCGAGTGTTGAGAACTCTTCCGTCGCTTGATTTAACGCATAAATACCAACGCATCGACCATCACGTTGAATGAGATCGACCGCAGTATGGTGCTCTAATAATAAGATGTTTTCGTGCTGGCGAATTTTGAGCGCTAATCGCAACTGAATGGCGTGTCCTGTATGGTCTGCAGCGTGGATAATGCGCCTGTGGCTATGACCGCCTTCCTGGGTGAGATGAAAAGGAAAATCGTCACAATTTTGTTGGTCTTGTGCTTGGCAAGGTGTAAACGGGACGGAGAGTTGAATGAGTTCTTGTATGACATGTTGACCGTGCTTTGCTGTAAAACGCACGGTAGCTTCATCGCATAATCCATCGCCTGCAATTAAGGTGTCTTGAACATGTTGTTCAATGCTGTCATTAGGATCAAGCACCGCAGCAATGCCGCCTTGCGCGTATAAGGTGTTAGATTCTAGTAAACCACGTTTTGTTAATAGGGTAACGGGCATGTGGTCTGCTAATTTGAGCGCCAAAGATAACCCTGCGATACCGCCACCAGCAATAATGACATTTTTAGGATGATGCGATTTTAGCAATTAAAACACCTAGTATAGTGCACGCTTTTATTTTAAGATAAGCGCACGACTGTTAATATAAGTAAAGCATAATACCATGCAATTAAGTGAAAGTGATGTTGATACTTGGGCTGAAGTGACAGAAATAACAGCAAAAGGCAATTTTGTTTTAACCTTGCTTGAGCAGAACGGCTCGTGTCACACGGGTGGTTGTGGTGCAAGTAGCGGATTAGGATGTAAGACAAATGCTTTTGCACGTCTGCTATCTCGTGCACCAGCGTTGGTATTGCCTATTGCGCATGATGATGTTCATGTTGGAGATAGGGTTTTATTGCGCATGTCTCAACACGCATTAATGCGACTAACGGTAATGGCTTATGCTGTTCCGTTAGGGTTTATGTTGTTAGGTATGGTTGCTGGGCAGGCAATGGCAAACGATGTTGGTGCATTATGTATTGGTTTGTTTGCTTTATTGTCGAGTTGGTTTTTGATTGGTAAACTAACGCTCAATGTGTCGCCCAGTATTGTAGATATTGTTCATTTATCACGTAACGAAAAGGAAATTCACTATGACATTCATTCGTAAAATGCTTGGTCTTGTGTTGCTTGTTTCGAGTTTGACTTTTATGTCGAATGTGGCCCTGGCAGATTTGCCAGATTTTACGCAATTGGTGGAAAAAAACGCCCCAGCTGTAGTGAATATTTCTACAACGCAAAAAGTTGAGCAACGACGAGGCGGTGATTTTAACGGCATACCGGATGACTTGTTACGGCGTTTTTTTGGTGATGATTTTCCTGTGCCACGTAGCGACGCTCGACCAGAGGGTAAAGGTAAAAGCGATAATACTAAAAAGGAAATGCAGTCTTTAGGGACGGGTTTTATTATTTCTAACGATGGTTATATCGTTACAAATCATCATGTTATTGCTGATGCTGACGAAATTACTGTGCGCTTTAGTGATCGTAAAGAATTAAGTGCAAAGGTGATTGGCTCTGATGAACGTACCGACGTTGCATTGCTTAAGGTTGAAGCTAAAGGTTTGCCGACCGTTACCTTAGGGCAAACGAGTAAATTAAAAGTAGGTGAATGGGTATTGGCGATTGGTTCTCCTTTTGGTTTTGAGGCAACGGTAACTCAGGGGATTGTTTCAGCAAAAGATCGTACCTTGCCAGATGATACTTATGTGCCATTTATTCAAACAGATGTGGCGATTAATCCAGGTAACTCTGGTGGTCCGCTCTTTAACTTGACGGGTGAAGTCGTTGGGATTAATTCGCAAATTTATAGCCGAAGTGGTGGTTTCATGGGATTGTCTTTCTCAATTCCAATTGAAGTGGCGATGAATACGGTAGAGCAAATTAAGCGTAATGGTCGTGTTGTCCGTGGTTATTTAGGTGTGAATGTGCAAGAGGTAACTTCGGAGTTATCAGAGTCGTTTGGTATGACAAAGCCGACAGGTGCTTTGGTTGCGGACGTATTCCCAGATACACCAGCAGCTAAAGCGGGTATTAAAGCGGGCGATATTATTCTGTCAGTTAATGGTCATGAGATTCAGAAATCGGGTAATTTGCCACCAGTTATCGGTATGACACCTGTTGGTCAGCCAGTTGATATTAAGCTGTTGCGTCAAGGTAAGTTGCAAAGCATGAGCGTTGTTGTCGAGGCGTTACCAGAGGATAAAAAAGTGGCGGCTGGATCAGGAAAACGCGCAGCTAAAGAGGCAACCGTCGGTAAAATGGTTTTAGGTGCTTCTTTAGTGCCACTTGAAGAGCCTGCTAAACAAAAGTTAGGGATTGATTTTGGTCTACGCGTTGTGCGCGTTGATGATGGGGCGTTAGCGCAGGCAGGTGTACGAGATGGCGATATTTTGCTTGAGATTAATTATGCTCGGTTAAATACGGTTGCGGACGTTCAGAGTTTAATTAGTAAATTACCACAAGGACAAAAAATACCAATGCGTGTTGTCCGTGGAAATAGAGCGTTATTCTTGCCGTTAGTGATTGAATAAGTTAAAGTAGCTCGTTATTTGTGGGGAGCCATGCTCCCCGTTTTTTGTTTGTTAAAAGTGCATTAGGTATTTCATGGCTCAAGAGTTGGATTTAATCCGTAATTTTTCGATTATCGCGCATATTGATCATGGTAAATCTACCTTGGCAGATCGTTTTATTCAGTTTTGTGGTGGATTGACTGATCGCGAAATGTCTTCGCAAGTACTAGATTCAATGGACCTAGAACGTGAGCGCGGTATTACCATTAAAGCAGCCAGTGTTACGCTAGATTACAAAGCTGATAATGGGAAAACTTACGAATTAAATTTTATTGATACCCCTGGTCATGTGGACTTTTCTTATGAAGTCTCTCGCTCTTTGGCAGCATGTGAAGGGGCTTTATTGGTTGTAGATGCCTCTCAGGGTGTTGAGGCGCAAACGGTAGCAAATTGTTACACCGCAATTGAGCAAGACTTAGAAGTCTTGCCTGTCCTCAATAAAATTGATTTGCCAGCGGCAGATCCAGATCGGGTTGTTGCGGAAATTGAAGAAATTATCGGTATTGATGCGACAGAGGCGGTTCATGCAAGCGCCAAGTCTGGTATTGGTATTAAAGAGACATTAGAAGAAATTATTGCAAAAATTCCTGCGCCAAAAGGAAACGAGCAAGGCCCTTTGAAAGCACTTATCATTGATTCTTGGTATGACAATTATTTAGGTGTTGTCTCGTTAGTGCGCGTTATGGATGGTGTAATTCGTCCAAAAACAAAGATGAAGGTCATGTCTACTGGTGATGTGCATGAAGTACATGAAGTCGGTGTGTTTACGCCGAAACGCACAAAACGCGATGCGCTATATACGGGTGAAGTTGGCTTTGTTATCGCGGGACTTAAAGAAATTGATGGTGCACCAGTAGGTGATACCCTAACCGATGCAGCGAATCCTGCTGCTGAAATGTTGCCAGGCTTTAAGCCGGCACAGCCACGTGTTTTTGCAGGCATTTTTCCAATTAGTTCCGAAGACTATGAAAACTTGCGAGAGTCTTTGCGTAAGTTGCGTTTGAATGATGCTTCGTTATTTTTTGAGCCAGAAACGTCCACAGCGCTGGGGTTTGGTTTCCGTTGTGGCTTTTTGGGTCTGTTACATATGGAGATTATTCAAGAGCGACTAGAGCGCGAGTTTAATCTCGATTTAATTACGACCGCGCCTACTGTTGTATACGAGGTGTTGACGACGCGAGAAGATGTGCTATTGGTTGACAATCCTTCTAAACTGCCTGAGTTAGGAAGCATTAAAGAGATTCGAGAACCGATTATTCAAGCAAACTTGCTGTTGCCACAAGAGTATGTGGGTGCAGTACTTGGTTTGTGCATGGAAAAACGTGGCGTTCAAAAAAACATGACTTATGCAGGTAAGCAGGTGCAATTGCAGATGGAACTGCCATTGAACGAGGTCGTACTCGACTTTTTTGATCGCTTAAAATCGATTTCTCGTGGTTATGCTTCGATGGATTATGAGTTTTTACGCTTTCAGGCAGATGACCTAGTGCGTATGGATATTATGGTTAATGGTGAAACCGTCGATGCTTTATCCATGATTGTTCATCGCAGTACTGCGCAATATCGTGGACGTGATGTTATTGAGCGTTTGAAAGAGTTAATTCCTCGCCAGATGTTTGAAGTACCAATTCAGGCATCAATTGGTGCAAAAGTGATTGCGCGTACTAACATTAAAGCGATGCGTAAAGACGTATTAGCGAAATGTTATGGTGGTGACGTGAGTCGTAAAAAGAAATTGCTTGAGAAGCAGAAAGAAGGTAAAAAACGCATGAAGACGATTGGTCGTGTTGAAATACCACAAGAAGCATTCTTGGCTGTTTTACATGTAAATAAAGATAACGGATAAAGAAAAAACTATGCTTTTTGAAATTATTTTAACGGCAGCAGTCATTATTGGCGGTATTTTAACAGCATTAGACAAGTGGTGGTTTGAACCAAAACGAGCCGCAGATGCGCCCATGCCTGTGGTGATGGATTATGCACGTTCGCTATTTCCTGTATTACTTATTGTGCTTGTTTTACGGTCTTTTATTGTAGAGCCGTTCCGTATCCCTTCTGGTTCTATGTATCCAACGCTGCATATAGGGGACTTTATTTTAGTAAATAAGTTTAGCTATGGCGTTAAGTTGCCCGTTATTTATCGTAAGATCATTCAAGTCGGTGAGCCAGAACGCGGTGAAGTGGTTGTGTTTCGTTATCCTGTTGAACCAGATAAAGACTATATTAAGCGTGTCATTGGTTTACCTGGCGATCATATTAGTTATATTAACAAAACGCTATTCGTGAATGGTCAAGCGATATTACAGCAACCAATAGGTCGTTATGAGACAACTGGTTCGGGCGCAGTGATGAATGGTGCCACTGAGTTGAATGAAGATTTGTTGGGCGTGCAGCATCATATTCTTATGGATAGTGATCGTCCCTCGGGTGATTTAATGGATGTTGTTGTTCCAGAAGGACAGTATTTCATGATGGGCGATAATAGAGATCACAGTTATGACAGTCGTTTTTGGGGGTTTGTGCCAGAGGACAACTTAAAGGGGCGCGCTTTCTTTATTTGGATGCATTTTGATGATGGTATAGATGTATCCCGAATTGGGAATCGTATTCACTGATGCGTACGGATATGTTGCGCCAACAACAAGAATGTATGACGCGTATTGGTCATATTTTTCAATGCCCCGAGCTTTTGGCTCAAGCACTGACGCATCGTAGCTATGCGAGCAATAATAATGAGCGCTTGGAATTTTTAGGAGATGGTATCCTTAATTTTCTAGCGGCTGAGGCTTTGTATGCACGCTTTCCTAATCAGCCGGAGGGAGCGTTAACACGGATGCGTGCACGTTTGGTACGCGAAGAAACCCTTGCTGAATTCGCTGTTGCGTTAAGCTTAGGGGATTGTTTAAAGCTGGGTTCAGGGGAGCTTAAAAGCGGTGGCTTTCGCCGTGCTTCAACCATTGCCGATGCTTTTGAAGCGGTAATCGCGGCGATTTATTTAGATGCAGGTATGGATGCTGCACGTGCCTTTGTGTTACGGCATTTAGAACCTCGCTTCGATAGTTTAGAACAGGTTGCGATAGAAAAAGATCCTAAAACTCGGTTACAAGAGTGGTGCCAAGCACGTAACAAACTATTGCCGCAATACCAACTGCTGGCACAAGCAGGTGAAGCTCATGCATTAACCTTTAACGTTGCTTGTCATGTAGATGGGTTTGATGATACGCAAGCGACAGCAAACAGTCGACGTAAAGCAGAACAGGCTGCTGCCAGTGATATGCTGGCGCAATGTGAAGGAAAAAAATAGTATGGCTAAAACATCATTTCGTTGTGGCACAGTGGCGATTGTTGGTCGGCCTAACGTTGGTAAGTCGACCTTAATGAATGGGTTGATTGGACAAAAAATTAGTATTACTTCACCTAAACCGCAAACGACAAGACATCGTATTCACGGTATTTTAACGCTGGATGACGCGCAGTTGGTGTTTGTAGATACGCCAGGGATTCATTTGAACGGTGGTAAAGCTTTAAACCGCGTTATGAATCGCACAGCCTCAAGTGCACTTGATGGCGTTGATGTCATTATGATGTTGGTAGAAGCAGGACGTTTTACTGATGAAGATGCGCGTGTTGCACAATTAATTCAGCATGCTCGTGCTCCTGTGGTGCTTGTCATTAACAAGGTAGACAAAATTCAACCCAGAGAAAAGTTGCTGCCATATCTGGCAATGCTGGGAGAGAAAGTGCAGTTTACAGAAAGTTTGCCAATTTCTGCTTATGATAAAAAACATATTCCTTTGGTTATTAAAGCCTTAACTAAATATTTGCCAGAAGGTGAACCCATGTTTGATGAAGACATGGTCACTGATGCGTCCTCTCGGTTTTTAGCCGCTGAAATGGTACGAGAAAAACTCATGCGCAAGTTAGACAAAGAGTTGCCCTATGGTTTAACCGTAGAAATTGAAAAGTATGAAGTTACACCAGAACGGGTATTAATTGATGCCCTTATTTTGGTTGAGCGAGAGGGTCAAAAGCGCATTGTTATTGGTGATGGCGGTAGTATGCTGAAAGCGGTTGGTTCTGAGGCGAGACAAGATTTGATGCGTATGTTAGATATGCGCGTTCACTTGCAGTTGTGGGTGAAAGTAAAAGACAATTGGTCTGATGATGAGCGTGCTTTAGCCAGTTTAGGCTATCAGTAGCCATAGGAAATAGGTTAGTTATTTAGTGTCACGATTAATTGAAGATGATGCTTATATTTTATTTGCCCGTCCTCAAGGTGAAACGAGTGCTTGGTTAAGTGTTTTTACACGACAACATGGTCGTGTTCAATTAACCTATAAAGGTGGTAAAAAGCGATTGTCCGTTTGTGCTGGTTTTCAGACTGTACGGTTATCTTGGCGTTTAGGTAAGCAAGGTGGAGCATGGCTAGTTAGTTGTGAGCCAACATTGCTGTATAGCCCACCCTTGCTTGGTATGGCAAATTGGAGTGGGTTGTATGTGAATGAAATGTTGCATCGTGGTTTAGTGCTGAATACGCCTAGTGTAACCTTGTTTTCAGCCTACCAACATCTTGTTAATGTGTTGCGTGATTCAGCAGATGATCGTCGTGTAATGGCTTGGGCATTACGCTGTTTTGAGTGGGTTTTTTTATCGGAAACGGGTTATGCGTTGCCAGTGAGTACGAGTGATGGACAAACGATCATCGCAGATGCTTATTATCAATGGCATAACGATGTTTGGGAGCGATGCGAACAAGGCATTCATGGGGAGGAGTTGCTTGCTGTGGCAAGTCAGGCTGCTTCTGGTATGGCAAGTAGCGCATTGCGTGAGTTTTTACAATGGCGTTTGCTACAAGCAATGCCCAAAGATGCTTTGTCGATGAGACAATGGTGGGAGCAACTACAATGATTGCCTTAGGATTAAATATAGACCATGTTGCCACGCTACGCCAAGCGCGTGGTACACGTTATCCCGAGCCTGTTCACGCAGGATTGTTGGCGGAACAACATGGTGCAGATAGTTTAACGTTACATGTGCGTGAAGATCGACGTCATATTCAGGAACGAGATCTGGCACTACTCATGCAGATGCATCAAACCAAAATTAATTTAGAAATGGCAGTCACTGAAGAAATGCTGGCTATGGCATTGAAGTATCTGCCGCAAGATGTGTGTTTGGTGCCAGAAAAGCGGGAAGAACTAACCACAGAAGGTGGTTTGGATGTGGTTGGTCAATTTGCTCGAGTAAAAGATGCTTGCACACGCTTAGCTAAGGCAGGTATTCGCGTGTCTTTGTTTATTGAGGCGGATCACCGTCAAATAGAGGCAGCGAAAAATGCTGGTGCCCCTGTGGTTGAATTACATACGGGTCACTATGCCGAAGTATCTGGTGATGCGCAACGACAAGAGCTGGCTAAAATTTGTGATGGTGCGCGTTTTGCTTCAAGTCTTGGTTTAGTTGTGAATGGTGGACATGGTTTGCATTACCATAATGTGCAGGCGATTGCGGCTATTCCAGAAATGGAAGAATTAAATATTGGTCACGCGATTATTAGTGAAGCCATTTTTAAAGGCTTACCTGAGGCAGTACGTGAAATGAAGGCACTCATGTTAGCGGCACGTTTGAGCTAAACTATGGCAGTGATTGGTATAGGTGTTGACTTACTCGATGTGCGACGTATGGAAAAGTCGTGGCATCGTTATGGTGAACGTTTGTTGGAGCGTATTTTGCATCCCGATGAACGCGCAAGCTTACCCGCTTCTTCTGTCGCGGGACGCTGGCTTGCAAAACGCTGGGCGGTAAAAGAGGCTGCGGCTAAAGCCTTGGGTACTGGTTTTCAGCAGTCGGTGCGTTTTGTTGACTTTATTTATACACACGATGCGCTGGGTAAGCCTTTGTTGCGTGTGGAGGGTGGGGCAGCGCGCTATGCGTTGTCGGTTAATATTCGTTCTTGGCACGTGAGTGTTAGTGATGAAAAAGATCATGTCGTTGCAATGGTAGTAGCAGAAGATGGACAGTGAAAAAATGACAGAAAAAGATGCGGTACTTGCTTTTCGCTTAGCGGTAGATCGTGTTTGGGGGTTGAAGCGTATTGCGTTAAGACATGTTGATCATTCACGATTAGCGCAGTCTATGTTGTGGATACCTTCATCGGCGTTATTGTTGGGTGTTTTTTTAGCAACCTTAGCTTGGTTGTTTAGTGGTTTAGCACCAGAGATCAGTGCGACTTTATTGTTAATTGTGTGGGTAAAGCTTAGTGGTACAGAAACGCTGGATGCTTTGGCGCATGTGAGTGATCTGGTTTTTAGTCGTGACAAACATGCTTTAGCGGCTTTAAAAACACCAGAAACGCCTGCATTGGGTACAGTAGGAATGGTGCTACTTGTGCTGACTTTATTGTTGAAGTGGTCTTTGTTAGTGCAGGTTATTGCAGCACAGTGGTGGACGGTAATTGTGTTGATGCCTGTTGTCGGTTGGGTATTTCACCAAATGGTTGTGCTTGGTTCTCGTTGGGCAAGCGAAGGTGAGACAGCTGAAAGCTGGCGTGATCAAGTTTCGCTTAGTTGGTTGTGGCCGCAATGGTTATTACTGTTTACTGCGCTAGGACTGGCTTCGGGTTGGACGTTAACGGTTTTGGTTTTGTCTACTTGGGCGTGGATTGTTTGGTGGCGTAAGAAACTTGGTGGCGTGACGAATAAGGTCGCCATGATGTGGATTGAAATTGTAGAAATATTGTGGTTGTTAGGCTTGGTCTTAGTGCTAACACCAACTTAATGCGCTATGTATTGCGTTATGAGTATAAAAATAATGGGCGATGATCGCCCATTATTTTCTTCTGCTATTTTTTTAGCACCAGCAGATTATTCTGTACGCTCAGTCACTTCAAGTAAATGATAGCCAAATTGTGTTTTAACTGGACCTTGAACGACGCCAACAGGTGCGCTAAAAACCACCTTATCAAACTCTGGCACCATCGCACCTGGACGGAAAGAACCCAATTCACCACCTTGACGGCCTGATGGGCAGCTAGAGTGTTGTTGTGCCATGTAACCAAAATCGTCACCAGCTTCAATTTTTGCTTTAATTGCGTTGCATTCTTCTTCTGTGCTTACCAAAATGTGACGTGCACTTGCCATTTTTGCCATGATTATGCTTCCTTAGCGGATGAGTTTAAAGGGTCATTATACTGATTTTGTACTTCATTTGTCATCGGCGCAATTTGTCCGCTTATTGGACAGAGTTGATGTAAGCTTGCATGGTCAACGGGGTAGGTAAGCCATTCATTGGTTGTTGCTTGTTGTGCAAGAAGGCGCAATCCACGAATAACGCCTGCATGGGAAACAATCAGTACTTTTTTATTTTGATACTGTTGTGTTGCGATTTTCGCTTGTTCAATCCGAGCAAGAAAATCTGCAAAGGGTTCTGCATTATTCGGCACGAAATGATATGGATTTTTCCAAAAAGCTTCTAGATCGCTCGCTTGATTTTCCCACAGGCTATCTATTGCAGCACCTTCCCAATCACCAAAGTGATATTCTTGCCAATGCGATTCGACTTTGCATGGGCACTGGTGATGTGTGGCGATGGTGTGCGCTACTTGCGCACAGCGCTGTAATGGCGAACTGAGTACTAAGTCGAATTGATATGGACTGACTGAGGCAAGCATCGCTTCACGACCTGCTAAGGTGAGTTGGCTATCTGTGCTGCCATAAAAGCCATTATTGTGCTCCGTGAGTCCGTGTCTTAGTAGAATAATGTTTGGTTGTTTTATCGTCATATTACCTCTACTGCTTGAATCAGTGCTTGAGGTCGGCTTGTGCCGCGAAAATGATTAATACTGAGTTGAACGATGAAGCGATAATTTGTTTTGCTGTCAGCTATTAAGGTAAGTGCTTCGTTAGCATTAAACCAGACGGCTTCTAGTGTATTTGCACTATGACTAAGGGTGAGTCGTCGATGCTGCCCGTTTTTACCCATGCTTGCTTGTTGGATAATGTTCGCTTGTAGTAAAAAACTTGGGCTGGTAAATCCTTGGCCGAAGGGCGATATGCTTGTTAGCGACTGAATACCTTCTTGTGTGCTTAAAATATTTGGTAACGGGCCGTCATGGTACAAATAAGCTTCGGGCGCTTGGTGATTAAAGTCATTGCGAATATGCTGTTCAAAAGCTTCGCTTAATGGCGCTAATGTGGCTTGTGATGGTATGGATAATCCCGCTGCTGCCGCATGACCGCCATATTTGTTAATGAGGTCTGTATCGGCCTGTACACGTTCAATGAGGGCGCGAATGTCGTAACCAGGAATAGAACGAGCAGATCCCGTTAATTGTCCTTGGTCTGTATCGGAGAAAACGATTGCGGGACGACCAAAGCGTTGCGCTAATCGACCAGCAGCTAAGCCAACTACGCCATGGCTCGCTTCAGGTACATAGGCAATTAAAATAAACTTATTGTTGCGCATTTGCGCTTCTGCTTGCGCTAGCGCGAAGCTTTCGCATAGGGCTTGCTCGTCTTTTCGTTCTTCGTTGTTTTGGCACATGACCGCCCATGCTTGTTGACATAAAGTCATACTGGTTGTGGTCAACCAGTTAAGTGCTGTATGTCCATCATCGCCCATTCTTGACAAGGCATTGATTCGCGGAGAAATTTGAAAGCCAATCGTTTCTTCTGTAATTTCTGCTTGTGCATCAAGTGTTTCTTTAAGTAATTGCCAAGCAGGGCGCTGACATTGGTTAATACGTTGTAAACCATATTTAACGATGATGCGATTAATCGGGTGTGCTAAGTTAACCATATCACCTACTGTAGCGACTGCGACCAGGTCTAACAGTGATTTTGCGTCAAATGCCAGTGCTTTTTGCTGAAGTACACCCCAATCCGATTGTGTTCTGAGGGCAGCGCGAAGTGCGGCGATTAAATTCCAGGCAACCATGGCACCACATATAGGATGATTGTAAGTATGTGCTGTATCGTTACGGTGTGGGTTAATAAATGCTTCTGCCGTCTTGGGTGGGTGGGTGCTACTAATGTGATGATGATCGGTCACAATGACCTGAATAGGGTGTGCCTGTTGTTGCATTGTTTGTTGTAGCTGTTCGATGTAGATACCATCGGATGAGCCAAGATCGGCGGTGATAACTAAATCTGGTCGAATGTCGCAAGCTAAAATACGCTGACAAGCACCAGAGGAAAAACCATAGCCATCTTCGTGTCGATTGGTAACCATGACCGATACGTTTGCTCCTAGAGCCGTTAAGCCTTCTTGCAGTATTGCGCCTGAACAAATGCCATCTGTGTCGTAATCCACCACACACAAGATATGTTGCTGTTTGCTGATGCTGTCTAGCAATATCTCGACGGCTTTATCCATATCAGGGAGTGTCATAGGGTTAGGAAGTTGTGCTAGACTCGCTTGTATCAGTTGTTTTGCCTGTTCTGCATCGTTGATACGTCTGGCAATAATATCCGCTAAGTGTTCAGGAATAGACAGTCCAACGAGTTGTTGCTTTACATGGGCATTTAAAGGTCGTTCGATAAAACGCATAGTAAACGGTTCTTCTTTTATTCGTTATTTTGCTGCGCTGGAGCGAGTAATAGATAAAGCGCACCAGCACCGCCATCATTGGGTTGTGCGGTATGAAAGGCCAATATTCGCGGTTGGTTTCTTAACCACCAATTGAGCCAATTTTTTAAAACAGGTTGTGCGTCTGTATTGCCTAATCCTTTACCATGAATGACTAAGGCATAGCGATCGGTACGGTGACGGCAATGTTGTAGCCAATCTTGCATACGTGCTTCAGCTTGTGTTTCGTTAAGTCCGTGTAGGTCAATAACACAACGTGTCGCAAAGCTACCTTTGCGTAAGTTATTCACTTGTTTATTGGCTAGGCCCATTCGCTGGTATACCAACGGGCACTCTGCTTGAACAAGACGTTCAACCGATTCTGTTTTGTCGAGCGCGTAAAACTGGCTGTCGACAATGCCTAACCGACGTGCGCGTAAACGTTTTTTCAACAAACGATCTGACGTCGGTTTGCTAATACGCGCTGTTTGTTTCAACGGCGTAACACCTGTTAGGCTTTCTCTGAATAGTTGTCGTGCTTCTTCTGTAATGTTGCTCATGCTGATCAGGTATAATACTGCTATTCAATCGAGTGTTAGGAGTGCGATGTGCACATTTTGTTATCCAATGACGATGGCTATTTAGCCCCTGGTTTGCGTACATTATACGCCAATCTTAAAGCACATCCAGAAGTTGCGCGCGTAACAGTGGTTGCGCCAGAGCGTAATCGTTCGGCTGCCTCTAATTCTTTGACGATTCAAGAGCCTTTGCGCGTTTATAAAGATCAAGTTGAAGACGATATTTTTTTTGTGAACGGCACGCCCGCCGATTGTGTACATTTGGCGCTGACGGGATTTGTTGACACGCCAGTAGATTTAGTGATTTCAGGCATTAATGAAGGCGCTAATATGGGCGACGATGTCCTGTATTCAGGCACAGTTGCTGCGGCAATGGAAGGACGTTTTATGGGATTGCCCGCCATTGCTGTTTCACTTAATGGTAACGAACATTACCAAACAGCGGCAGAGGTTATTGTTGAATTGTTAGTGCGCGCTGTGGCTACCCCTTTGCCTAAAGATACCTTGTTAAACGTTAATGTTCCAAACTTGCCTTATGCGCAGCTTACTGGTCGAGAAGTGACGCGTTTGGGCTTGCGCCATAAAGCAGAACCAATGATTAAGATGAAGGATCCTCGTGGTAAAGAAATCTACTGGGTAGGCCCAGCAGGTGAAGGTGCCGATGCGGGAGAAGGCACCGATTTTTATGCGATGAGTCAGGGGAGAGTAGCGATTACCCCACTATCTGTCGATCTTACACACTATCGTCAGCAGGCGGAGATTCGTTCTTGGTTGATGCAGTAAGTGAAATGGCATTAAAACAACCTGTGGTTTACCCGAATCAGGCCTTTGCGCAAGCACAAGGTATTGGTTTGACGTCACAGCGTATTCGAGATCGGATGGTGATTGATCTTGTTGAAGGCGGCTTGTGTGATGCGCGTGTTATTCAAGCGATGCGTGCTACGCCGCGCCATCTGTTTGTGGATGAGGCATTAGCGTCTCGTGCTTATGAAGATACTGCTTTACCAATTGGATTTGGTCAAACGATTTCTCAACCTAGTGTGGTTGCTATGATGACGCAAGCACTTTTAAATGGTAGTCAGCCCAAACGGGTATTGGAAATTGGCACTGGTTCTGGTTACCAAACAGCAATATTGTCTCAGCTTGTCCCTTTGTTATGGACAGTAGAACGTATTGACGCTTTACAACAGCGTGCAGCAGAGGTCTTGCAACATTTAGGATTATCCAATATTCGCTATCGTCACACAGAAAGTGAGTTAGGTTGGATAAGTGCTGCACCATTCGATGCTATTTTATCGGCAGCAGCACCAGAAGAAATTCCCCAAACACTAATTGATCAATTAGTGATTGGTGGACGCCTAGTAATACCCGTTGGCGGTAGCTTTCAAACACAACAGCTTGTTGTGATTGAAAAAACAGCAACAGGCTTGAAACAACACAAGCTGGGGCAAGTATTATTTGTTCCATTAATTGAGAGTAATAAATAATGAGAATTTTTTCTGGCCTATTAGCAGCAACCATGCGTTGGGCCGAATCTAAATATGCCCCTTATTATTTGAGTGCTGTTAGTAGCTCAGAGGCAGCTTTCTTTCCTATTCCGCCCGATGTTATTTTGATTCCTATGGTATTGGCTCGTCCAGATAACGCGTGGCGATTAGCTTGGTTGACGACATGGACCGCGGTGCTTGGTTCGTTGTTGGGTTATGCTATTGGCTATTATGGTGTTGAATTACTTTTGCCTCATATTGAACAGTGGGGATATTTAGCGGCTTTTAACGAAGCTAAAACTTTTTTTGGTGAGTATGGTATTTGGGCGGTATTGATTGGCTCGTTTACGCCCATCCCATTTAAGGTATTTACCATTACTGCTGGCGCGATGGATATGTCTTTATTACCATTTATCGCCGTTGCTTTTTTTGGGCGTGCCAAGCGCTTTTATTTGGTCGCTGCGATAATGAAATATGGCGGTGTTCGCGCTTTACCAATCATGCAAAAGTATTCGGATGCCATGGGCTGGTCTTTGGTTGCGGTGGTATTTGTTGGGTTAGTTGTTTGGAAGATAATGCATTCATGAGAACTAGCATAAAAAAAGTTGCTAAAGTTGGTACGCTGTTGTCAAGCGTTTTTGTTTTATCTGCTTGTCAACAAGCGAGAGTGGATCGTTGGGCGGATTTGCCTTGTCAACCGCACGGCTTTTATGTCGCACCAAAAGGGCAAACGCTTGCAGATGTTGCCAAAGTTTGTAAAGTCGATGAGTCGTTGCTCTACAAATATAACGGTTGGCTAACCACGCGTCAGCCTTTTAAAGAAAATACCGTTGTTTGGTTACGCAAAAATCCAACTTTAGGTGCGGATGAAGAAGATGTGCAATTAGGTAATATCGAAACTGCGTCTCAACCCAAGTTATCTGCCGAAAGCCTCGCGCCACTTAATTTGCCTAGTCGATCAACACCAGCCAAACAGGGCGCTCCTCGGTTGTCAGCACATTAAACGTGCGAATAGCAGCATCACTTTTCATTTGCTCTAAGCCGATGCCGCGTGCATTCATGGTCGCTTGAAGTTTTAGCCATGAATGATCCCATTTTGGTTGTTGTGCATAGCCAATGATAATAAGATCAGCGGCTTGTAAGGAAACTAAAGGCAATAAGTCCTGCTCACTCATCTGCTTTTCGACTTCTGGATGCCAATCTTTAACAAGTTGTTGGGTGCAAAGGGCGCAAGGTAAATTTACCCATTCAGTATTAACGCGCAGCCGGTTTTCTTCATAAGCACGAATACGATTTCGAGAAATGTCTTGGTATTCGACAAATTTCATTATTTTTTCCTGTTTGTTGTCACATTCTAAGACTAAGCATATAGCCAAATTTGCCATAAATCGACTAAAATCACAATCTTTTGCATCAATAACTAAATGCTGTAACAGCATAATAGATGATGCGCCTACTTAGGTGCCAAACTTTGAAAGAGAAAGCTGCGATGATGCGACCCATTATTAAATCGTCAAAACTATCGAATGTTTGTTATGACATTCGAGGCCCAGTCATGGACTATGCTCGTGAAATGGAAGAAGAAGGGCATCGCATTATTAAGTTGAATATTGGTAATTTGGCGCCGTTTGGTTTTGATGTGCCTGAAGAAATTCAGCGAGACGTTATTCATAATTTACCACAAGCTTCGGGTTACTCAGAGTCAAAAGGCTTGTTCTCTGCTCGTAAAGCGATTGTGCATTATGCGCAAGAAAAGCATATCAAAGGTGTCGATTTAGACGATATTTATATTGGTAACGGCGCTTCTGAATTAATTGTTATGGCTTTGCAAGGTTTGCTAAATAATGGCGACGAGGTGCTCGTACCAAGCCCAGACTACCCACTTTGGACGGCAGCAGTTAGCTTGGCTGGCGGTACACCGCGGCACTATATTTGTGATGAAGGCGCAGGTTGGTTGCCCGACTTAGAAGACATTCGCAGTAAAATCACCCCCAAAACACGTGCATTAGTCATTATTAATCCCAACAATCCAACGGGTGCACTTTACCCTGACGATATGTTGTTGGCGTTGATTCAAATCGCGCGAGAGCATCAATTGATTATTTTTGCTGATGAAATTTATGACAAAATGCTCTACGACGGTCGTACACATACTTCGATTGCTTCGCTAGCCGATGATGTTTTATTTGTTACCCTTAATGGCTTATCAAAAAACTATCGTGCCTGTGGTTATCGTGCTGGGTGGATGATCGTTTCGGGTGAAAAACGTCATGCGAAAGACTATATCGATGGCTTGAATATTTTATCTTCAATGCGTTTGTGTTCTAACGTGCCTGGGCAGTTTGCGATTCAAACAGCATTAGGTGGTTACCAAAGTATTTATGACTTGGTCGGTGAGGGTGGTCGCTTACGCCGTCAGCGTGATATGGCTTACGATATGCTCACGTCAATTCCTGGTATTACGACAGTAAAGGCCGATGCGACTTTGTACATGTTTCCGCGTTTAGATCCCAAAGTCTATCCAATTCAAGACGATCAGGCGTTTGCATTAGACTTGCTTAAGGAAGAAAAAGTGCTTATCGTCCAAGGCACGGGCTTTAACTGGATTCGTCCAGATCATTTCCGCATGGTGTTTTTACCCAATAGCGATGATTTGCAAGATGCAATGAAACGTATGGAACGTTTCTTCTACAATTACCGAAAGCGTTTCGGTACGCTCTAACGTAGCTAATTTTAAGTGATAGGAAAGAACAACGTAATGACTTCTGTAAGACTGGGTTTTATTGGTTTAGGTACCGTTGGTTGTGGTACGTTGACGATTTTACGTGATAATGCTGCTTTATTAGCACAGCGTACGGGATGTCATATTACAGTTAGTGTTGCCGCAGTGCGCGACTTATCTCGCCCTCGTACGTGTGACACGCAAGGCATTCGTTTGGTCGATGACCCAATAGCCGTAGCGACAGCGCAGGATGTTGATGTTGTTGTAGAGTTAATGGGTGGTACAGGGCTTGCCGTAGAGGTTGTTCGTGCGGCAATTAATGCGGGTAAACATGTTATTACCGCCAACAAAGCACTATTAGCAGAGCATGGTAATGCGTTATTAAGCTTGGCTGAAACGAAAGGCGTAATGGTCGCGTTTGAAGCCTCTGTTGCAGGCGGCATTCCTATTATTAAGGCCTTAAAAGAAGGCTTGTCGGGTAATCAAATTAATTGGGTTGCGGGTATTATTAATGGTACTTGCAACTATATGCTGACTGAAATGGCGAAACCTGGAAAGGACTTTGCACCAGTATTGAAAGAGGCGCAACGTTTGGGTTATGCAGAAGCAGAGCCAAGTTTTGATATTGATGGTATTGATGCTTCACATAAATTGGCGATTTTAGCCTCGGTAGCGTTTGGTGTGCCTTTATCACGCCAAGGTATGCTGATTGAAGGCATTACCATGGTAACTGCTGCGGATATTGCTTGGGCTGATAATTTAGGTTATAAAATCAAGTCGTTAGGCATTGCGCGTCGTCGGGCATCAGGCATCGAGTTGCGTGTTCAGTCGGCGCTAGTACCCAAGTCAAAATTACTAGCGAATGTTGATGATGTCATGAATGCCGTTATGGTTAACGGTAATGCAGTCGGCACGACACTTTATTCAGGTGCAGGAGCGGGTGGTATGCCAACGGGTTCTGCGGTTGTGGCCGATATTGTCGATGTGTGTATTGCGATGCGTTCTGGGCAGGTTACACGTCCAGCATTAGGTGTGCCGATGAATGCATTAGCTGCGTTGCCAATTTTGCCTTCTTCACAAATTCAAACAGCTTATTACTTGCGCTTGGATGTAACCGATGCGCCCGGAGTTTTAGCAAAAATTTCAGCCGAATTGGCTAACGAAGGTATTAGCATCGAAGAGATGCGTCAACAACCTGATTCAGAAAAATCAGCAGCAACGTTGGTGCTACTTACTAATGTTGTTGAAGAGTCAGCCTTTATGCGTGCATTGGCTAAAATCGCTGCATTAACTGACTTACGTTCGCCTGTTGCTTGGCTACGTGTCGAGCACCTTTCTTAAAAATTAGTGATGGAATGGAATAGTAGAAATGAATAACTTTGGACATCGTTACACTGGTCTAATCGAACGTTACCGTGATCGTTTACCAGTTTCTGAGTCAACGCCAATTATTAGTTTAGGTGAAGGGAATACCCCTTTGATTAAACTACATAATTTGCCAAAAATTTTAAAGAAAAATGTTGATATTTACGTTAAGTACGAAGGGCTAAATCCTACGGGGTCTTTCAAA
Organism: Thiotrichales bacterium; assembly: GCA_022759035.1. Classification (GTDB taxonomy): domain Bacteria; phylum Pseudomonadota; class Gammaproteobacteria; order Thiomicrospirales; family Thiomicrospiraceae. The sequence continues at coordinate 2,300 of JAEMQD010000133.1, read as the reverse complement.
GATCGTGGTATGACTATGGCGGTTACTAAGGCGGTAGAAGCTGGCTCTAAGGCCATTATTTGTGCTTCTACTGGGAATACCTCGGCAGCAGCAGCAGCCTATGCAGCGCGCGCTGGTATTACCGCCTTTGTCTTAATTCCTGATGGCAAAATTGCTATGGGTAAACTGGCGCAAGCGATGATGTATGGTGCGATTACCATTCAAATTAAAGGTAACTTCGATGATGGTATGCGTTTAGTTAAAGAAGTTGCAGACAAAGCTCCTGTTACGATTGTTAACTCTATTAATCCTTATCGCTTACAAGGACAAAAAACTGCGGCCTTTGAAATTATTGAAGAGCTTGGGCGTGCGCCAGACTACCATTGTTTGCCAGTTGGTAATGCGGGCAATATTACCGCGCATTGGATGGGCTATTGCGAATCGTCTGCAACCGATGTGACTAAAGTGACAGAATCTTGCGCTTTCTGTGAAGGACATTGCAAATATGCGGGTAGCATCGTCGGCAATCGTCCAAAAATGATTGGTTACCAAGCAGCAGGTTCTGCGCCTTTCATTCGTGGTGCAATGGTGGACGATCCAGAGACTATTGCAACTGCTATCCGCATTGGTCACCCACAAAGCTGGGATCGTGCTTGGAAAGTCATGCAGGAGTCGGGCGGTTGGTTCGATGAATGTTCTGATGAAGATATTCTAGTGGCGCAAAAACTGTTAGCGCAATACGAAGGCGTTTTCTGTGAACCAGCTTCTGCAGCTTCATTTGCTGGCGCAATGCGTGATATTCAATCAGGAAAAATTGCTGAAGGTAGTACGATTGTGCTTACGTTAACCGGTAATGGCATGAAAGATCCAGACACAGCGATTGCACAATGTACGGGTAAGTCTGTTATGGTGCAAATTCCTGCCGAGCTAGATGCCGTACGTCAAGCGATTTTAAATAATCTCGCACCTTAAGGTGGTTGGGGTGAAGTTACCCAAAAGCGTTCAACAACAGGCAGCCCATTGGCTGCCTGTTTGCCCTGTGCATTTAATTGCTGATCGAGATACGTTGGTGCTCGCGCCAACAGCAGGGTTGGGCTTGTCGTTGGAAGAGGCAACCGCATTGGTAGATGGTTTTAATCGACATTTTTCCGAAGATGGCTACCTGCTGTGGGTGTCATCGCCGACAGAATGGTTCTTGGGTTCTGCACACCCTTGGCGTTTAGCTTTTCCTAGCTTGGCGGAAGCAGAGTCAACGAATTGTCGCGATGTTTGGCAGAAAGGTAAAGATGCTCAAATATGGCGCAAATTGCTTAACGAGCTACAAATGTTATGGTTTAGTCATCCCACGAATCAGCAGCGTGAAGACAAGGGGTATTTGCCTATTAATGGCTTATGGGTCATGAAGCCGCAACCTTGGTGGCAAAAGTGGTTCGGCTAATCCTTGGGATTTTTTGTCTGTTTTTAACTTTGCCTGTTTTAGCTAAGGATTATTTCGGTATTACTTTAGACCAGGATAATGCAGCGACTGTCTGCCAAAAGGCAAGCAAGGTGCTGGCTGATTGCGATATCTTAGCCAATGGCGACGCGCAGATTCAAGGAAATGGGTTACTCCGTTTGATCAACCCAGTAATTCAGCAAGCCAATATTGGCTTTTCTACTGTAACAGGTGCTGCCAATAAGCTGGTGATTCTAACCCGTCCTTTGTCTAATGCATCTGTTGATAAACTGGTTAAGCATTTACGTGAAGATTATGACTTGGCCGATTTGACCTCATTGAATGTACAAGGTTTAGTCGATATACGCGGTAAGCATTGGGATATTCAACCCTTATGTCAGTCAAATCAACCGTGTCGTTATCAGGTAACGATTAGTAATTAACCTAAGTAAACCGCTAACTACTCAAAGGCTATTGCGCTTTCGTGTGGTTACTTCTACAATGCACCTTCTTCTTGCAGCTTTTGCAATTCTTTTGGGGGCGTACTGGCTTCGACGGGGATAGTAAGGCTAAAGGGGCATGTCGAGGGTGTCGAGTACCTCGTAAATCCATTTGACAAAATATAGTCGCAAACGACGAAAACTTCGCTCTAGCCGCTTAAGGCTGAGTCCTTGGCATTCGCTCGCTGATGGGCGGGTCAACCAAGGTAACCTACATCAGACCGCCTTTGTGATGCCTATAAGCATTGGTTAAACTTTTTAGGCTGTGTTACTGCTTTCCCTGTCTGTTGGGTTTAGTCGTAACAAGAACAATAAACAGACTACACATGTAGAACCGATAGTTAAGCGTTTCCGGACGGGGGTTCAACTCCCCCCGCCTCCACCAA
>JAEMQD010000144.1 GCA_022759035.1 Thiotrichales bacterium | reverse complement strand
AATGCGTTACATGTTATTTTTCGCAACCCCTTCCTTCAGACTTCCTACCCATTGGCTTTTTAGAGGTGCCCTATAGGTTAAAAGAGATGATGCAAAAAACGTTGAGCATTGCTGCCATTGTAATGGCATTGGCGGTAGGTTTAGGTGCGTTCGGCGCCCATGCACTAAGCGCTATGGTAGACGCTAAAGCGTTAGCTAATTGGCACACAGCGGTAATGTACCATTTAGTGCATGGTCTAGCATTGTTGGTGTTTGCTGTTTGGATTCAATTGGGTGCGCCCAATTATGTGCGTTATGTGTTTATTGGTGTGATGCTGGGCATCCTATTATTTTCTGGAAGTTTATATGCTTATGTGCTGACTGGTTGGAAGCTTTGGGTGTTTTTCACACCAATTGGCGGCATCGTGTGGTTAGTGAGCTGGTTGGGATTGGCTTGGCTTACTTATCGAAGCTAAACCTCGTTTGTGGGCATTAAGCGCTATAATGCCTCCCATTATGTTATTGCCAGAGCTAAGTCATGTTACTTCCCGAAATTGAGCAAACCCGTCTGTGGGTAGAAAAAGTTGTTGTTGGCTTAAACTTATGCCCATTTGCTAAACCCGTTGTTGATCATGGGCGTTTGCACTACCAAGTCAGCGAAGCACGTACTGCTAAAGCTTTATTTAAAGACTTTACTGATGCGTTGTGGGATTTACATGACCATGATATTACTGAGCGCGAAACGACGTTACTTATTGCCCCTTGGACGATGCACGACTTTTTAGACTTCAATGATTTTATTGGCGTTTGTGAAGAAGCCATTGTCGATTTAGCATTGGAAGGTGAATTTCAGGTCGCGTATTTTCATCCACAATTTCAGTTTGCTGAAACAGCGATCGATGCCATTGAAAACTACACGAATCGTTCGCCATATCCGATTGTTCATTTATTGCGAGAAGCGAGCATTGATCGTGCGGTTGCGCAAATGCCGAATACCGACAGCATTTATGAAACGAATATTCGTACCTTAAAAAAACTTGGGTTGGCAGGGTTGCAGGAATTAGGTGTGGCATGATTAATTTTCATAACTTGTCGGTTTATCGTGGTGATCAGCAACTGATTAAATCGGCCGATTTAACCATTAATGATGGCTGGCATGTTGGTTTTGTTGGTCACAATGGAACAGGGAAGTCGAGTTTATTTGCCTTATTATTGGGTGAGCTGTTGCCCGATGCAGGTGAGGCAACGATTGCTAAAAATTGGCGTGTTGCGCATATGGCTCAGGAAGTTGATGCCTTAGCGCAAAGCGCTATCGACTATGTCCTTGATGGGGATGTTGCTTTGCGCCAGGTGGAGCGTAATATTGCGGCAGCTGATCATCATACCGATCCGATGCAATTGGCGCATTGGCACGAAGCATTCGACAGTATGCATGGTTATTCTGCTAAAGCGCGGGCGCAAACTTTATTGTCTGGTTTGGGTTTTCAACAGGCTCAGTTAACGAATCCAGTGCAGAGCTTTTCGGGTGGGTGGCGTATTCGACTTAATTTGGCACGCACACTTTATCAGCCCTCAGAGCTGTTGTTACTTGACGAGCCGACAAATCACCTAGACTTAGAAGCCGTGCTTTGGCTACAAGACTTTTTAAAAGGCTATCAAGGCACTTTGTTGTTAATTTCGCATGATCGAGATTTTCTAGATGCGGTTTCTACGCATACCTTGCACATTTACCAACAAACCTTAACCCTATACACAGGCAACTATTCTGCGTTTGAGCGTCAACGTGCTGAACGCATGGCCTTAGCGCAATCGATGTTTGCTAAGCAACAAGCGCAGCGCGCGCATTTAGAAGACTTTGTCCGCCGTTTTCGTGCCAAGGCGACGAAAGCAAAACAAGCGCAAAGCCGTTTGAAGGCGTTGGAGAGGATGCCTTTAGTGCAATTGGCGCATGCAGATTCTCCATTTAGCTTTAGCTTGCCATCGAGTGATAAGATGTCTAGCCCACTAATGACGCTGAAATTCGCTGATTTAGGTCATGGCGATAAAACGATTTTGCATAAGGTTAATTTTTCATTATTGCCAGGCATGCGCATCGGCTTATTAGGGCCAAACGGCGCAGGGAAATCGACATTAATTAAAACACTAACGGGTACGCTTCGCCAACTTTCTGGTAAGCGTTTGTTAGGGGATCATTTAACGATAGGCTATTTTTCGCAACATCAAACAGAAGCACTAGATGCCAGCGCTTCACCACTATTACATTTGCAGCGTTTATCGCCCGATACTAAAGAACAAACGCATCGAGATTTTTTAGGGGGCTTTGGTTTTGCAGGTGACGCGGCCTTAGCGACAGTCGGTAATTTTTCTGGTGGTGAAAAAGCACGCCTCGCTTTGGCATTATTGGCTTGGCAACGTCCAAATTTATTGTTGTTAGATGAGCCAACCAACCATTTAGATTTAGATATGCGAGAAGCGTTAGTCATTGCTTTACAAGACTTCGCAGGGGCAATGGTGTTGGTCTCGCATGATCGACATTTGTTGTCTAGTTGTGTTGACGAGTTTTGGTTAGTCGCCGATGGACAGGTTCAGCCCTACGATGGTGATTTGGAAGATTATGCAGGTTGGCTAAAGCAGCGCCAGATACAGCAGAAGGCCGTTGAAACCACGAAAACCTCGGCGACTGACTCGGTCGAACAAAAAGTGGATAAAAAGCAAGATAGAAAAGAAGCAGCAGAGCAACGAGAACGCTTACGTCCCATAAAGCAAAAACTGCAAAAGCTTGAAAAAGAGATGGATCAGCTCGCGACAGCCTTGGCTGGTCTCGAAGCGCAACTTGCTGATGCCAGTATTTACGAAGCAGATCAAAAAGAGCTGTTACAGCAAGTGCTACAGCAGCAAGTACAAGTGAAAAACAGATTGGCAGACGTTGAAGAGGATTGGTTAACAACGACGGATATGTTGGCACAAGGTGAGGTGCGATAAAAATAGTCACATAAATGTCATAAATAAAACTTTTAGTGTGATAAAATAATTTTATTGAAATCCATAAAAGGAACTGAACAATTATGTATCCGCGTGTGCAGCACAAAAAACCAGTTTGGGCATATATTGCTGCCTTTGCTCTGTTAGCCGTCTTGGTGTTCGTCGAGAATTGTTATTTTGCGGACAAATCCCATGAACTTGATTTAGAACAAGCCAATCACCAACAAGCGCACTAAGTCCACGCATTCATACTGGCTTTCTGCTATCATCTCATCCTATTTATTGGTTTCAGGCCTTAGGATGGCATTATGCAGCAGTCTCTCGCATTCGACCCAGAATTAATTCAAAAATACGATCGCGTCGGGCCACGCTATACCTCTTATCCTACGGCAGTGCAATTTCACGAAGGTTTTGGTAATGCCGATTATGCAGAGGCAGCCGCACGCTCGAATCATTCTGAACGTGCGTTGTCTTTGTACGCACATATTCCCTTTTGCAATACGGCGTGTTTTTATTGTGCTTGCAACAAAATCCCTACGCGTGATCGGTCTCGTTCTGCGCCTTATTTAGCAAGGCTTTATCATGAAATGACGATGCAATCGCGCTTGTTTGATAAAAGCCGTGTTGTCGATCAGCTTCATCTTGGTGGTGGTACACCGACGTTTATTAGTAATGATGAAATGAAGCAGCTGATTGATATGATGCGCGCTAACTTTAATTTGCGCGACGATGACGAAGGTGAATATTCTATTGAAATTGACCCGCGCGAAACCGATGCAAATGGCGTCAAGCTATTGCGCGAACTTGGTTTTAACCGCATGAGTTTAGGGGTGCAAGACTTTGATCCTGCCGTGCAAAAAGCGGTCAATCGGATTCAAAGCAAGTCGGAAACTTTTGAAGTGCTATATGCGGCAAGGGATAACGGCTTTAAGTCTGTAAATGTCGATTTAATTTATGGTTTACCATTGCAAAATGAATCGAGCTTCATGCGCACTGTTGATGCGATTTTAGAAGCCAGTCCAGACCGTGTGACTGTTTTTAATTATGCGCATTTGCCCAGTATGTTTCCAGCACAAAAGCGCATGAATGAAGCCGATATGCCAAGTGGCGATATGAAATTGCGCATGTTGTCATCGACGATTGCACGCTTGCAAGCGGCAGGATATGTTTACATTGGTATGGACCATTTCGCTAAACCAAATGATGAGCTGACTATTGCCCAGCGAGCGGGTAAGTTATATCGTAACTTCCAAGGTTACTCTACACACGCTGACTGCGATTTAATTGCCCTAGGCGCAACTAGTATTTCTATGGTAGACAATGTTTATGCACAAAACTTGCGCGGACTAGAGGATTACACGGCGCGTATCGATAGTGATAACTTAGCTATTTTTCGTGGGGTTGCCTTAACGCGTGATGATGAAATTCGTCGTGCTGTTATTATGCGGTTAATGTGTGATTTTGCTTTAGACTTTGCTGCATTTGGCGCTGCTTGGGATATCGATGGCATGGCGTATTTTGCACAAGAGCGTGAGATGCTTTCTGAATTTGTTGCAGATGGTTTGTTGACGATGTCGGGAACACGTATTGAGGTACAGCCTGTTGGTCGTATGATGGTGCGTGTTATGGCCGTCGTTTTTGACCGCTATAACCGCGCGCAGAGAACGGGAAAATTCTCAAAAATTATTTAAAGCTGCCTGAATTCAGGCAGTTTTTTGTGCTACTATGGCTTCAGATTTTATCGACTTAGACCACCTTAAGCCCCTAAATGACCAATATGGGCACAAAGCAGGTGACAGTCTACTGATTGATGTCGTGCATTTTTGTTCGGCAAGTATTGGCGTCGCTTTGTTTAATCACGATGAAAACAATAAAGAGCGCGTTATGCAACGTGCCGATGCGGCAATGTATCAAGCAAAAGCAAATGGACGTAATCAAATCGTCATTTCGGATTCGTTATAGCCTTTCTGTCGTGCTTGTGCCAGATGCACAAGCATTTGTTATAATTCCTGTCATTAATGGCTGAGTATGTGGTTTGTGTTGTGCATACACATGGTGTGCTGCTCGCTAATAACAATAAAGGATAAGTTGTATTATGCTGTTGATGATTGATAACTACGATTCTTTCACCTATAACCTCGTTCAATATTTTGGCGAGTTGGGTCAAGAAGTGAAAGTTATTCGTAATGACCATATTGACCTAGACGGCATTGCGGCAATGAAGCCTGACTATCTCATTATTTCACCTGGGCCTTGTAGCCCGACGGAAGCGGGTGTTTCTGTGCCAGCTATTCAGCGTTTTGCTGGTGAAATTCCTATTTTAGGTGTGTGCTTAGGGCATCAAAGCATTGGTCAAGCATTCGGTGGCAATATTGTGCGTGCAAAACAGGTCATGCATGGTAAAACATCGCCAGTGTATCATCATAATGTTGGTGTATTTCAGAATATTGCTAATCCCGTTACGGTGACACGTTATCACTCTTTAGTGATCGAACAAGCAACCTTGCCTGACTGTTTAGAAGTGACAGCATGGACGAATAATCCAGATGGCAGTATGGAAGAAATTATGGGTGTGCGCCATAAAACTTTGCCTGTAGAAGGCGTGCAATTCCATCCAGAGAGCATTTTAACGGAGCAAGGACATGCGATGTTACGTAACTTTTTGGAGCAGCATGCGTGAATAACATCAAACAATGGTTAGAGCCGTTATTGGCTAAGCAAGATTTAAGCGCCGAGGCGATGACGGAGATGATGCAGGCATTGATGTCGGGTGCGTTAAATGATGCGCAATCTGCGGCACTGCTCGTTGCTTTGCGCATGAAGGGTGAAAGCATCGATGAAATTACGGCGGCGGCGCGCGTGATGCGCGGCTTATCCACGCCTGTGCATATGATGCAGCCAGAAAGTCTGATTGACACCTGTGGTACGGGCGGTGACGGACAACATACGTTTAATGTCTCTACCACTGTGGCTTTTGTTGTCGCTGCTGCAGGCGGACGTGTCGCAAAACATGGCGGACGATCTGTTACTTCTAGTTCGGGTAGCGCTGATTTATTAGAGTTGGCGGGCGTTAATTTATCGATTACGCCACAAATGGTCGCCACTTCAATTGATCGTGAGGGTGTGGGTTTTATGTTTGCACCAGCGCATCATGGGGCGATGAAACACGTTGCCACCGTCAGGAAGTCTTTAGGTGTACGTACCATGTTTAATTTGCTTGGTCCGATTACCAATCCAGCTGGTGCACAACGTCAAGTGTTAGGTGTTTTTGCAGAACAATGGTTAGAACCAATGGCAAAAGTACTTAAGGCGTTAGGTAGTCGTAAGGCATGGGTTGTTCATGCCGATGATGGCTTAGATGAAATTTCTATTGCGAGTACGACACAGGTTGTTGCCTTGTCTGAAACGGGTGAGTTGACACGCTTTACTGTATCCCCAGAGCAGGTGGGTTATGCGCGTGCTGCTTTGGCTGATATTCGTGCCGTTAGTAAAGAAGAGAGTTTGGCAATGGTAAAGCGCGTGTTAGCAAATGAGCCTGGACCATGGCGCGATATTGTTTGTTTAAATGCGGGTGCCGCTTTACTTGTAGGTGGATTAGTTGCCGATTTTACAAGCGGTGTGCGCTTAGCTGAACAAGTCATCGCGAATGGCGCGGCGCAACAAAAGTTTGATGCTGTTATTGCGTTAACGCAACAATTAGGAACTTCTTAAGTTATGTCATCAAAAGAGAATATTTTAGCGCACATTATTGCGCGTAAGTGGCAGGAAATTGAAGCAGCGAAACAGGTTATCAGTCAAACGCAGCTTGTTGAATTGGCGCGACAGCAACCACCAGCAAAAGATTTTACGGGTGCTTTACTAACAAGAGCACAAAAGAAACAGCCAGCGGTGATTGCGGAGATTAAAAAAGCTTCTCCGTCTAAGGGTGTCATTCGTGCTGATTTTGATCCTGTTGCGATTGCTCAAAGCTATGCACAGCATGGTGCGAGCTGTCTGTCAGTGCTAACCGATGCTGATTTCTTTCAGGGTAGCTTAGCTATTTTTAAAGCGGTTCGTGCAGCAGTTGATTTGCCGATGATTCGTAAAGATTTTATTGTTGACGATTATCAAATTATTGAAGCGCGTGCAGCAGGCGCTGATGCGATTCTTTTAATTGTTGCCGCGTTAGATGATGCCCAGTTAGCACACTTATACCAAACAGCGACCGATTGGGGGATGAGTGTATTGGTTGAAGTGCATGATGCTGAAGAGTTAACACGTGCTTTGCGTTTGCCTTTGGCGCTGGTAGGCATTAATAATCGTAATTTAAAAACATTTGATGTGACGTTAGAGACAACATTGTCTTTGTTGGCTAAGATTCCAGAGGGCGTTGTTGTGGTGACAGAGAGTGGTATTTTATCGCGTGAAGATGTTGCTTTAATGCAAAAACACGATGTTTATGCATTTTTAGTGGGTGAGACTTTTATGCGTGCACCTGTTCCAGGTGAAGCCTTAGCGCAACTTTTCCAGTAAGGAGTTAAATAATGAAAGCGACTGTTCAGTGGTGCCAAGACCGTTTGTTTTTGGGTAAGTCTGGTAGCGGGCATGCTGTTGTTATGGATGGGCCACCTGAAGCGGGTGGCCAAAATTTGGGCGTTCGCCCCATGGAAATGTTATTGCTTGGTATGGGTGGGTGTGCCAGTTTTGACGTGGTATCTATTTTAGAAAAGATGCAACAACCCGTCACGGCTTGTGTTGCGGAACTACAAGCTGAGCGCGCTGACGTGGAACCAAAAACCTTCACGAAAATAAATATTCATTTTAAAATTTCTGGTGCAGTAGATGCGAGCAAGGCCGAGCGCGCGGTAAAATTGTCCGCCGAGAAATATTGTTCAGCTTCTATTATGCTTGGAAAAATGGCTGAAATTAGCCATAGTTTCGAGGTGCTAAATTAAGTAGCGGTATGCTATCTCTTGAATTTATAAGGAAATTGTGGCATCATACTCGGCTATTTTAACTGCAGAGGGTGCCGCAATTGTTCAATGCGCAACAATCCAGCGACGCTTCGACTGAAGCGCAAAATGCTTGGCCAAGTCATCATAATATTAATACACAAACGCTTGAACCAGCTGATCACTTCATTACTAAAAACGGTATCACTTATGCTGGCACGCATATCATTATCGATTTGTGGGGTGCTTCGCGTCTTGACGAATTAGAGTTGATGGAAGATACCTTGATAGAGGCGGTGAAACAGGTTCAGGCAACTTTGTTACACATTCATTTGCATCATTTTCAGCCAAATGGCGGTATTTCTGGTGTGGCTGTGCTCGCTGAATCGCATATTTCAGTCCATACTTGGCCAGAACGTGGTTATGCTGCTTTTGATGTCTTTACCTGCGGTGATTCCATGCCAGAAAAAGCGGTAGATGTGCTAAAAGCTGCTTTTAATCCAGAAGAAGTGTTGGTATCTAGCCATTTGCGCGGGCGTGTTGCTTAATGTCAGTAGCGCGTATTGTTGAGCAGTTGTATCCTAGTTACGGTCAGGCGTTTGACGTTGAGGCACGTGTTTTTGCTTTGGATACAGGATTTCAAAAATTAGAGATATTTGACAATGCGTTGTTGGGACGCGTGATGACCTTGGACGGCATTGTGCAAACCACCGAAAAAGATGAGTTTATTTATCATGAAATGCTCACACATGTTCCTTTGCTCGCGCATCCGCATCCTAAAAATGTATTGATTATCGGTGGTGGTGATGGTGGTATTTTGCGCGAGGTGTTAAAACATCCTTGTGTGGAACAAGTGACGATGGTAGAAATTGATGCCGCGGTAATTGAGGTTGCTAAACGTTATTTTCCAGGACATTCCGCTGGCGCTTTTGATGATCCAAGACTAAATTTGGTTATTGGTGATGGTGTTGCTTTCGTTAATGAAACCGATGCGTCTTTTGATGTTATCATCTCCGATTCTACCGATCCCTATGGGCCTGGTGAAGCGTTATTTAGTGCCGATTTTTATACGGCAATTCGTCGTTGCTTATGTGATGGTGGGGTGTTCGTTGCGCAAAATGGCGTGCCATTTTATCAACTCGTTGAATTGCAAGATACAGCGCGACGTTTTGCCCCATTGTTTGCGGATAGCTATTTTTTCACTGCCGCAGTACCTACTTATGTCGGTGGTGTAATGGCCTTAGCTTGGGGAGCAACGACACCAGCTTTACGCTTAACCGATTTATCTGACATTATGGCACGTTATCACGCACGTGCACTACAGACGCGTTACTATACGCCTGCTATGCATGTGGCTAGCTTTGCATTACCGCGTTACATTGAAACGGCAATAGCAACGTCACGTTAGTAAGCGAGATTGCCTTTAGGCCAAGCCAAATTGGCCGTAACGTCGATGCCGTTATTATGCGTTGTTATGGGTAGGCAAGCCGCGAAAGGCAGCTTAATGCGCAGGGCGGCTTCAACAGGCATTTGTAATAAGTCGGCCAGCATAAACCGGATAACCCCAGCATGAGCAACAATCAGCAAGTTTGAGGCAGGATGTTGTTGTATATCCGCTAAAAACGCATGTATACGTTGACTGATTGCCGTAAATGCTTCGGCATCGTCAGGTAGTTGTGCTTCAGGTGTTCGTGCGTATTGCCATTGATAATCCTTGCCAGGTACGACTTCTGCCTTGCTTTTTCCTTCCCACGCACCCATGCCCATTTCTTTTAAACGTTCATCTAAGGTGCAGCTAATTTGTTTCGTTGTCGCCAAGTTTTGTGCAAAGGCAGCGCAGCGTAATAAAGGTGAACTAAAGATGGCATCGAATTGAAGTGGTTGTGTTGCTTGTTCCATTTGCTGCCAGCCGAGCGCGGTTAATGGGTCGTTTGTTTGGCCGCGGATACGACCATCTCCCCCTTCTGGCTCGCCATGACGCAGTAAATAGAGGTGCTTAATCACATTGTGCTCCTTAAATGCTTGTCATGATGCTGTTATTTGCTTCGGTATCTGCTGCTTTTAGTACGGCATCGGTTGTTGTTGTTAATAGTTGCTCGCGCTCTGCGCTATTCATTGTATAAGCGGGTGTGAGATAAACCCAAGTACCAAAAGGCCTTAACCATACACCTTGTGCTTGGGCGAGTGGTTGCACGCTAGCTGCTAGCTGAGGTGATTGCATTTCGATAACGCCCACATGTCCAAGGACACGAACATCTTTAACATGCGCAGCCGTACGTAGCGTTTGTAATTTAGTGGTCATTTCTTGTTGCCATTGGTTGACTTTAGGCTGCCAATCCATATCGTCTAGTAAGGCTAAACTCGCATTCGCACAGGCACAGGCTAACGCATTTGCCATATAAGTTGGTCCATGCATAAAACGCTTTGGTTGGTTTTGACTAATCGCATCGCTGATTTTTTTACTGCTGCAGGTGGCCGCTAAGGTCAACATGCCACCCGTCAACGCTTTACCCAGACATAAAATATCAGGCGTAATCTGTGTGTGTTGGTGTGCGAAGTAACGCCCTGTTTTGCCGAAACCCGTGGCAATCTCGTCACAAATTAATAAAATTTGATAACGATCGCAGAGGGTTCGTATTGCATGTAAATAACTGGGCTGATAAAAATTCATCGCTCCCGCACCTTGCCAAATTGGCTCTAAAATGAAGGCGGCAATCTGCTGATGGTATTGTATAAAGCAAGCTTCAATGGCCTGAATATTACAGTCATTATTAGTATGGTTCTCAAAACCATAGTTGGGTGCGTCGATAAATAAGGTGTGTTGGCTAGCATCACGAAATTGTTGGTGCAAACTATCTGGGTCGCTGACACTCATTGCGCCCCAAGTATCGCCATGATAGCCGTTACGTAAGGCAACGAAACGCTTTTTTTCTGGTGCACCTTCTGCCTGCCAATATTGTCGAGCCATTTTTAAGGCGACTTCAACGGCGACAGAGCCTGAGTCACTAAAAAATACAGAGGGTGTAGCAGGGGATTGCTGCGCTAGTTTTTCAGCGAGCGCTTCTGCCGCTGGGTGACTGAGTCCACCAAACATGATGTGCGATAATTGCTTGCTTTGTTGTGTAATCGCTTCGACCAAAACTGGGTGGTTATAACCAAAAATTGCCGTCCACCAGCTCGCAATACCGTCGAGCAAGGAATCACCGTTAGCTAATCGGAGGTTATGCCCTGTTGCGCTAACAATATCAAGTGGTTTGGGGTGTGCAGGTAAACTGTTGTAAGGATGCCAAGCCTTATGCTGCATGTTGATTGTTGACCAGATTATTGGTGTCCGCTGTACTTGGTGCTTCGCTGAGTACGGCAAGCGGTTCACTTTTGGGGCGCGTGTAACGCGTTACTAAGTAAGTGATAAGTGAAACCGTTAAGATGCTTAATGCGTATAAGGCGAAAGAGAATAAAGCAATCGAAATAATGCCGCCTGAAATTGTAAAGTCGAGAAAGAAAATTTCGCCTTTTCCAAGGTAAACGGAACCGAGTAGTGCGCCAGAGAGAATCGCAACCGAGTCAATAATCCAAGCGTGAATGACTTTTTGAACAACGCGCGCCATTAAGTAGCGTTGCAAGAAGGCATTGATAATGAAGATGCCGAGTAGAACTGGCACAAACCATTGCGAGAATAAGAAAATATGCTCATAAACAAACATCCATACATCGGGCAGCGGAATGTCTTGGCTTGTCGGTAATTGATCGACGAAGTTAAATAAACCAACCGTTAAGAAACTGAGCCAAAACACCAGAAACGTATCAAAAAAGTTGGCGATAGCAAAACTGATAAAACTATCTGGCTGGTGCTTCATAGTAGCATGATGTTTACTGTGCGTTTTTAGCTAAAAATGCGGCCAAACGGCTCATAGCGCCTTCAAGCTCGGCCATGCTGGTCGCAAAAGAGAGGCGCATATAGCCTTCACTGCCAAAAGCAGAACCAGGTACCAAAGCAAGATCACTTTCTTCTAAAATACGCGTTGCCAATGCTGTGTCGGTGATACAGCCTGTTGCTGCCATAGCGCCGCGCACATCAAAGAAGTTATAGAAAGCACCATCTGGCGATAGCGCTTTGATACCAGGCATACTATTTAATGTTTTAGTCACATAAGCGCTACGTGCTTTGAATGCCGTAACCATGTCACCAATAAAACTTTGATCGCCATTGAGTGCGACAACGGTTGCCGCTTGCGAAATCGAGCAGGGGTTCGAGGTACTTTGTGATTGCACTTTTTTCATTTCATTGATGAGTTCGGCAGGGCCTGCACAATAACCGATACGCCATCCTGTCATACTGTATGCTTTAGACACGCCATTCAGCGTCACGGTACGTTCGACCATTTCTGGGCAAGCATTTAGCCACGTGCTGAAAGGCGTATCACCTAAAATAATGTGCTCGTACATATCGTCAGTCGCAATTAAAATGTGCGGATGCTTGGCGAGTACGTCGCCCAGTGCGCGTAGTTCAGCTTGACTGTACACTGCACCTGTTGGATTCGATGGGCTATTAATAACAAATAACTTAGTAGCTGGGGTAATGGCAGCGGTTAATTGCTCGGGCGTAATTTTGAACCCCTGTTCAATCCCAGCCTGAACAATAACAGGCTGTCCACCTGCCAATAGCACCATGTCTGGATAAGATACCCAGTAAGGTGCAGGAATAATCACTTCGTCGCCGTCGTTCAAATAGGCTTGGCACAGATTGTAAAAGCTTTGTTTTCCGCCCGAAGAGACTAGAATTTGATTCGCTGTGTAGTTCAGCTTATTTTCGCGCTGAAACTTAGCAATAATCGCTTCTTTTAAGTCGGGGGTGCCATCTACTGCGGTATAACGCGTTTTCCCTGCTTGAATGGCATCTATGCCTGCTTGTCGGATATGTGCAGGCGTTGGGAAGTCAGGTTCACCTGCACCTAGACTAATAATGTCGCGGCCTTGACGTTTAAGTTCTAAGGCCCGTGCAGTAACCACAAGGGTTGGGGATTCCTTGACGGCAAGGACGCGTTGAGCGAGTTGCATGATGGTGTTGACTTCTCTTACAGGAAAACAAATGAAAAATGGATGAAAATTAGGTTAATTATAGCGAAAATTTGATTGCTAGAATAGCTGAAAATCAAGGAAGTTCGTTTTTTAACAAAGCAGCATTGATGCGAATTTGAATGCGGCGGTTTTGTGCTTTATGTTCAGGGCTGTCATTGTCTACAATCGGGTGATATTCGCTCAGTCCAGCTAGGTTAAATCTTTCAGGGGGGAGGTTGCTGCTTTGTTGCAATCGTTGCATCACAGCCTGCGCGCGAAGTGCTGATAATTGCCAATTTGTTCGCAGTGGACTGGTTGGAGCAATCGCATCATTATCGGTATAGCCTTCTACGGTGATTTCTGTCATCCAATGCATATTTGCTGCTTTAGCCTGTTGAATAAAATCGGGATATTGTTGCTCTAGTTGAAATATGGGGGTTTGCGCGAGTGCTGTACCTAGTAACACAATACTATTTTCTAAGCTAGGAGACGGTATCGCTTTGGCGCTTTCAAAGGCATCTGGAGTGTTGATGTTAATGAGAATGCCATTACTATCTTGTGCTACCGTGATGCCCGTCAATGGTGCGTCAGTAATGCGTTGTTGTAGGTCGTGGTAGCTATGATCGAGTTGAGACTCAATCCACAAATGAATACGCTGGGCGTCACTTTGATTAATGGCAATCGCCATAACAAAAAAACAAATAAGCAAGGTAATAACATCGCCAAACGAAAGCAGCCAAGATTTTCTAGCACGAAGCTCATTGCTGGTCATGGTGCAATACCTTTTGGTGACATTTGCGCCGTAATATAAATTTCAATACGCCGGTTCTTTTGGTAATCGTTAATATCCCCTTTAGGGCGAAAACTCCCTAAGCCCGCAATGGCAAAATAGCTAGGTGGCAAATTGGCTTTGGTTTCTAATAATTGTTCTATTTGTAAGGCCCTTGCTGTGGATAATTCCCAGTTGCTAGGAAATTTGGCACTATGCATAGGCTGTGCGTCAGTATGCCCCTCTATAAGAAGGCGAAGGCTTGTTTTGTATCCTGCTGCCTGAATTGGCGCTAACAAGGTGGCAAAGTTGGTATCAAACTGCGCTAGATTGAGACGCTCAATTAAAATGACTAATGAATAGAGGTTGCTTTGCCACTGAGGGGTAAGTTTTTCTGAGCCAAGTAAAAATAGCTCTGGTTGGCCGCTGTTGCTGGTGCTAATGGTTAGTCGTGTTCCCTTTGTTAAGGTTTCTTCCACGTTTAACCAATCTAGTCCAAGTTTTTCTTTGGTTGCTTTTGTTTGCAGATAAAGTTGGTGTTGAATCTTTTGAAAGTTTCGTTTTGGGGTGGCTGTTTCAATATTAAGCATGTTAAGTGACAGCATAAAAAACGCGAGCAGGGTGCTGAATAGCGAAATGTAAGTCATTAACCACAAGCTTTCACGATCAAAGGTAATCGTGACTTTGTTATTTAATCTGACTTGCAAGTTATTCATTTTCTTCTTTGTCGATCAATTTCTTTACGAATGCTTTGGGAGACAAACGTTAGTAACTCGTCTTTTGTTCTTAACGGCGAGTCTTGTCGTTGTATGCTCAACATGGCAACGATGATAATTTCTGCATTTTTTTGTTCGCTATGCGATAAATTTTTGAGCTTTCCTGCAATGGGTAAAAAAATAAAGTTGGCTAATAACACCCCATAAAAAGTCGTTACTAGTGCTAGCCCCATGCCCGACAACAGTTTTTGCATCATGTCTTGCCCTTGTGCGGCTGCATAATTAGCAACAGGGTTGGGGTCAACCGATTGTGCGCTCATCATCATAATCAGTCCCATAACAGTACCCATCATACCGAATGCTGGTGCATAGGAAGCCATGTTATAAAAAATTTCTTGGCAATTAGCATGGCGTATATGCATGCTATGTAATTCATTTTCTAAGTTTTTTCTTAAGCTTTCGCTGTCGTGTGCTGTCATCAGTTCGGTTAAAGCAATTTTTAGAAAGTGTTGCTCTGTTTTTTCTATGGTTGTTTCCAAAGCAAGTTTGCCTTTACGTTGCGCAATAATGGCCAAATCGAGTAGGTTATCGATCATGATTTGTTCATTGGTTGCTTCTCGGCTAAAAATAATAGCGAAAGCACTTAATACACAGCCAAGTTGATTGAGTGGATAGTTAATCAGCGTAGCAGCGACCACACCGCCGATAACAATGACTGCTGATTGCAAATCAAAAAAGGCGGTGATAAAGTGCATGGCGCTGTAATCAAACATACTGGAAACAATCACCAGTATGCCTAATATTAAACCGATCAGTGTTGCGAGTTTATTCATTTAAGGTGATGCTAACTTGGTTTTTGTTTATGTTGATTAACGTAAAATAAGCACAAATCGAGCCAAGTATTTTTATTTTTGAGGTATTCATGGAATTTTCAGGTGTTGCGTTGATCGACTGTCGCGCTCCTAGTGTCTTTGCTTTGGGGCATTGTGTAGGTAGTGCTAATTTTGATGGCATCCATGAACTTGCTCAAATGATTCACGCGTTACCAGAAACAAGCACGCCGCTTGTGTTAATTGGTGAGGCCGAGCAATTGCCGAGCGTGCGCGATTTTTTAAGCGAGAAAGGCTACCTTATTCAGGCAACACATATCTGGTGTGATGACTTTGTTGCGCGGTTAAAACAACACGATTTGTGGGAAGTCGGGCAGTCAATAGCACCTTTATGGCGGCCTTCTCCGTTAGTGCATGACTTTGTTCATGCGTTGATGCCCCAACTTAAAGTCCCCGGTTTTATAGGGTTGGATGTCGCTTGTGGTTCGGGTCGAGATTTAGTTTATTTAGCCAAGCATGGTTGGCAGATGACGGGGTATGATCTGCGCGCAGAAATTTTGGAAAAAGCACAGGCATTGGCACACAGATGTGGCGTTAGTGTGATAACGCAACAAAGAGATTTAGAGACAGGCGTTGACCCATTTGCAGATTATGAAGCGGCTAGTGTTCACCTTATTTGTGTTGCGCGTTATCTTCATCGTCCACTTTTTCCTTACTTGAAGCGGTTGTTAGCACCAGGTGGCATGATAGTTTATCAAACCTTTATGCAAGGTTGCGAGCGCTTTGGTAGCCCTAAAAACCCCAAGTTTTTACTGGCACCCAATGAATTATCCCAAGTGTTTCATGGTTATCATATTTTGACAGATGACATGATTACACTGCCAGATGGTCGTCCTATGTCAGCGTTTATTGCCCAGAAGCCCCTTGAAAGTGCTGAAGCGGTTATTGTTGCACAACAATCGTTTTTAGGTTCGTAAATTCAAGCATGCCTAATCGCCCCATTTCTCGACCTAAACCAGAATCGCCGACACCACCAAAAGGTAAGCGTGGGTCGGAGTGCATGAGACCATTCACAAAGGTGCAGCCAGTATGCAAGTTTTCAGCAACAACTTGTGCTGTTGTTCCGTCGCGTGTAAATACCGTTGAACCGAGACCAAAACGGCTTGAGTTGGCTAACGAAATGGCGTGTTGAATATCACTTGCTTTAGTAATGGTTGCAACAGGACCGAAAGTTTCTTCATCAAATGCAGCCATTCCTGGCATGACGTCAGCAAGCAGTGTCGGTTGATAACAAGCGAGCGTTTCAGGTGTACGCTGCCCACCACATATCAGTTTTGCTCCAGCTTGCAGGCTAGCTTGCACCTGTTGATGCAAGGCATCGCATAAATCGGTGCGTGCAAGCGGTCCAATATTGGTGTTGGCATCCATGGGATCGCCCACCTTCAATGCTTGAATGCGTTCGGCGAGTCGTTTTGTGAAATCATCGTAGTGATAACGATCAACAATAAAGCGTTTCGCGGCGATACAACTTTGTCCCGCATTGACAAACCGAGACTGTATCGCTGTGTCTAGCGCGAGATCAAGGTCGGCGTCTTCTAATACGATAAAAGGATCGGAGCCGCCGAGCTCTAATACTACTTTTTTTAACATTTCGCCCGCAGTACGGGCAACGGCGCGTCCCGCTGGCTCACTGCCTGTTAAGCTAACACCGCGAATAATAGGATCACGAATAATGCGATCAACTTGCTGACCGCTTATGAATAGCGTGCTAAATAGACCCGTATTAAAGTTGGCCTCAGCAAATAGCTCGGTTAATGCCTGCGCGCATTGCGGTACATTACTCGCATGTTTTAGCACAATCGCATTTCCCGCCAAAATAGCAGGAATGGCAGCGCGAATGACTTGCCAGAAGGGGTAGTTCCATGGCATCACAAGTAAAATAACGCCTAAAGGAAGTGGCTGGATAAAGCTTTTTTTGGCTTCTGTTTTAATTTGTTCTGGTGTGAGCCAGTCGGCAGCATTTTCTGCATAAACATCGCAGAGCCAAGCACATTTATCGATTTCTGCAAGCGATTCGCTAAAGCGCTTTCCCATTTCTTGGGTAATGCAGGTTGCTAGGGCAATACGTTTTTCGCGTAATCGTTGGGCTAATCGTATAACAGGTTCGACACGCGAATAAATGGCAATATGCTTATGCCATTGAGAAAAGGCAACACTCGCGGTTTTAAGCGTGTTAACGATTTCTTGATCGCTATGTTGATCAAAAACGGCGAGCGTTTCTCCTGTCCACGGATTAACAGAGCGTTGCTGCATTATTGTGTGCTGCGCATGATTGCGCTTCCCCAACGTGTTGCGTCCATATAGCGGTTAGAAATGTCCATAAAGCCAGCATCTTCGTATTGTAATGACATTAAATCGGTATAAGGGTTTTCAAATTGTTTGGCGATCCACAGTGCTTTACCGACAGCACCATTGTGCTCTAGCATCGCTTCTTTTAAATGCTCGGCAAGTGGTAATTCACCTAACACTTCGTCTTGTGGTAAGTTGAAGTAAGCCCCGAGTGTTGAAAAGAGTCCGACAAGAAAGAAACTGTCTTTTTCTGCTTTATGCCCAGTATGTTCTGCGAGCGCCTCACAAAACTTGGCGCGAATAAGGGAAGTTTCCATTAAAGCTTGTGGTTTTTCATCCACTTCTGCCATCAGAATCATGCTAGTCCACAATTTCAACCGTTTTAAGCCCATATAGCGAATGGCATCGACGATTGAGGTCACTTGTACGGGCAGATTATGTTGAGGATGATTGATCGCGGTAAGTAGCTTATGGCTTAAGGCGACATCGTGACCAATCACTTCTGCAAGTGCTTCTAAATCGGTTTCATCATTATTCACTTTGGCAAGTAGTTGCAATAGGTTAAGCTTACTGGCGCTTAATTTTTTGCCATGCAAAACAATTGGATTGGTAAAGAAAAACCCTTGGAAATAGTCAAATTTAAGGGCTTTTAAACGCTGAAAATCGGTCTCGTCTGGCACATTGCTCGCAATGACTTTATGACCTGCTTGGTGTAACTTTGCAACCATGTCGCTGAGTTGATCATCGCTAAAAATGGTGGTGTTAATTTTAACGAGCTGACAAGCTGCGGCAATGCGATCATGCTCGGCATCTGGCTGGTAGTCGCCTAAAGTTAAGGTAATGCCGCCTTGGCGTAGCACTTTTAACAATTTTAATTGCTTGACATCGTGTGCGACCTGCTGGTCAACTTCGATGCTTAGTTGTGTTGGTGTTGGATAAAGCGAAAGCAGTTCTTCAGAAAGCGAAACTTGGTTTGAGCGCAAGAAAAGTTTCACGCCACCAGAAAGTTGTGCTAAGTCAAAAGCTGCATGTATCTGCTTCAGTGTGTCCATATTGACAGCAGCATTTGAGTCGACGGGTTGCAACAAGAGCTCGTATCCGATGATGGTCATGGTGTTATCGAGGATAGGCTGTCTTAGTACGGTTGCATCTTTTAACATAATTAGGCGGACCTTTTTAGTTTTCTTATTTTTCAAATTTGGTTGGTAAAACTGTATCCTAGCTCGGCTTACGATGCAAGCAGGATAAGTCATTGTAAGAAAAATAACATGGATTTTATGGTTTTTGTGCGTAGTAAAAGTTACGTTTTTTTTAAGATAAGAAGTAGCATATAATTAAAAGCTAATATTTTTAACTCAAGGGGCGCGAGAATGACGATTCCACGTATTATGAATTTATTTGCGGGCATGATGATTTCGATTAGTTTTTTGCTGGCGCATATGGATGGCACAATTGATTTAACGACACCAAGTTGGCTTTGGTTGGGTGTTTTCGTCGGACTGAATTTATTTCAATTTGCGATCACTGGTTTTTGTCCTTTAGATATGATTTTGCGCAAGGCTGGTTTTAAAGATACAGCAGAAAATCATGGCTGTGGCGGCGGTGGTTGTGGCACACATTAAGTAAAAGTGTGTTATAAAAGAGCCCTGTCCTGTGACGGGGCTTTTTTTGACCAGAAATAAGGGATTTGGCTATGGCATGTTGCAATCATCAACAAACGCATGATGCGTTAGTCGCGGATGTTGATACGCTTTTTGCAAAAAACCATGAATGGGCAGAAAAAATGCTGGCTTTAGATGCTGATTTTTTTACGCGTTTGAAGCAAGTGCATGCACCAGAGTTTTTATGGATAGGGTGTTCCGATGCGCGCGTGCCTGCTAATGAGCTGATTGGCTTAAAAGCGGGTGAGGTGTTTGTTCATCGTAATATTGCTAATCAAGTATTGGCCGCAGATATGAATTGTCAGTCTGTTGTTGAGTACGCTGTTGAGGTGCTTAAAGTCCGCCACATTATTGTGATGGGGCATTACGATTGCGGTGGCGTTAAAGCGGCCATTAAAGGTGGCGCGCCAGACTTGGTAGACCATTGGGTTCGCCCGATTCGTAAGTTGTTTTTCCGCCAAAGAGAAGAAATGCACGGTTTAGATGACAAGCAGCAAGTGAATCGTTTAGTGGAAATGAATGCCATAGAGCAAGTAAAAAACCTAACGCATTTACCTTCGGTGCGTCGCGCATGGGATTCGGGACAGCCGCTGATGATTCATGGTTGGGTTTACGGTTTAAGCGATGGCCTAATTAAAGACTTGGGTACGAGTGTGGATAGTGTCGAAACGGCGCAAGCTTTATTTAACGAAGGTTAATAGCCGCTGCATAAGCGCGGCCGAAAGCTGTGCTTCGTTCGACTCAAGGCTAAATACAGGTAACTGGGTAAGTCGTTGTAGATCGGTTATGTTGTCAGGATCGGCCGATGCGTTGTTGACGTTGTTTAAAACGATGGCACAACAGTCAAGGCGATATTGTTGAATAGACGCTAATGTGAGCAACGCGTGGTTAATGCATCCTAGTCGATTAGCAACAACGAGCATAATGGGTAAGTTGAGTCTTGCTGCCAAATCAGCATTATTTCCGTCAATCGCCAACGGGCTTAGCCAGCCGCCAGCGCCTTCAACCAAAGTGAAGGTATTTTTGTTTTTACAGGCAGTTACGCAGTCTGTCAGGGTGACAGGTTTGTTTGCGTAGCGCATGGCACGTTCTGGTGACACTGCTAAAGGAAAGCGATAAGGGCATACATGCATCTCATCTTCTCCTGTAGCAGCAGCCAATTGTTGTGCATCAGCGCAGCCGTTGACGCAACCACTCGCAATGGGTTTGCGTACAGATATGGCGTAACCTAATGCCACGAGTTCACGCGCCAGCAAGCTGGTGACATAGGTTTTGCCGACATCGGTATCCGTACCTGTAATAAAAAGACCTTTCACGATATCAGCGTTATGCGGTTAACAGTCGTTCAGCTTCCTGATATTTGGTTAGCGTATTTTGCACGACTTCTGCTGGTAAGGTTGGTCCAGGTGCTTTTTTAGCCCAATCTAGCGTTTCTAAATAATCACGAATATATTGTTTGTCAAAGCTTGGTGGATTGGTGCCGACAACGTATTGATTTGCTGGCCAAAAACGTGATGAATCGGGTGTTAGCACTTCATCAATTAAGTGAATAACGCCGTTTTCATCTTCACCAAATTCAAACTTAGTATCGGCGATAATAATGCCGCGCTCAAGGGCGTAATCCGCTGCAAATTGGTAGATGCTTAACGCAAGCTGTTCAACTTGTGCGGTTTTATCTTCACCCATAATTGCAACCAATTGGGCGCGAGAAATGTTTTCATCATGATCGCCTACAGCAGCTTTGGTTGACGGTGTAAAAATCGCCTGAGGTAGCTTTTGTGCCTGTTTTAGTCCAGCGGGCAAGGGGTGTCCGCATACCTGTCCTGTTTGTTGGTAGTCTTTCCAGCCAGAACCGACTAAGTAACCGCGTACAATTGCTTCTACGGGTAATGGCTTAAACTTACGCACAATCATTACTCGATCACCCACAACCGCTAACTCGTCTGCGTTAAGCACATCACTTGGTTGTATGTTCGTAAGCTGGTTAGGAATAATGTGGCGTGTCTTGTTCATCCAAAACCGAGTCATGCGCGATAACAACTCCCCTTTGCTTGGAATAGGGGTCGGCATGACCACATCGAATGCGGAAACACGATCCGTGGTGACAATCAGTAAATGCTGTGCGTCTAAGTCGTAAATGTCGCGAACTTTTCCCTGATGAATTCTGTTAAAACGACTTAAATTACTTTCATGCAGGGCGTTCATTCTGCTTCCTTTTGATTGTTGAGAATTGTTTTGTTGCGTTCGATAACTGGTTTGCCACGACGACCATCTCCCGAGGCATAAGGATATTTGAAGTGACCATAACGTAATAACAATACCGCACCAGCAAGGATGATAATGGCGACAGAAATACCGAGTATTTTCATTTCACTCATTTCTTTCATGTCTAAAATCATATAACGCGCTAAGGCAACAATGGCAATGTACAACGGAATACGAATCGGGAGTCGACCTGATTCAAGGTAAATAATCACCATGGCTAAAATTTCTAAGTAGATAAATAACATGAGTAGATCGGATAGGCTGACTACGCCGCGATCAATCATGCCACTCACTTCCTGAATGCCTGCTAAAATTGTTACGACAGCAATGACAATGAGTCCGATCACTTCGATAACGTGAAAAACAGGATGCAGAATACGCATTTCTAGGGTGTGGTGTTGTATTGTTGTCGGTATTTCGCTGTTTTCGCGCGGATCCATATTCATTCCTTTTGTTGTACCTGTAAAAAAGGTGCTTGTTAACAAGCCCATATTGCGACATTTTTTGGTAGAATGCCAGAAACTTGTATTATTTTAGGAGACCTTTGTCATGAAACATCCAAACTGGATCGCCCCTTCAATTTTATCTGCTGATTTTGCCCGTTTAGGGGACGATGTCAAGGATGTTTTGCTCTCTGGTGCGGATATTGTACACTTTGACGTCATGGACAACCATTATGTTCCAAACTTAACGATTGGTCCTTTGGTGTGCGATAGTCTAAAAAATTATATGACCAAAAATGGCCTGGAGCAGCCAATCGACGTACATTTGATGGTGAAACCAGTCGATCGCGTGATTCCTGACTTTGCTAAAGCGGGCGCAAATTATATTACTTTTCATCCAGAAGCGTCTGAACATATCGACCGCAGCTTAGGACTGATTAAAGATTGTGGCTGTAAAGCAGGTCTTGTGTTCAATCCAGCAACCTCTTTAGATTACCTTGAATATGTGATGGATAAAATCGATATGATTTTGATTATGTCGGTTAACCCAGGTTTTGGTGGTCAAAGCTTTATTCCTCAAGCGTTAAACAAATTACGTGCTGTGCGTAAAATGATTGATGCCTCTGGTTACGATATTCGTTTAGAAATCGATGGTGGCGTTAAAGTAGAAAATATTCGCGAAATTGCTGAAGCAGGGTGTGATACGTTTGTTTCTGGTTCTGGTTTGTTTGGTAAAGGCTTGGCAACGGACCCTAATCGTTACGATACGATTGTGCGTCAAATGCGCGAAGAATTAGCTAAGGCTTAAAAAACCTATTAAAACAAAAAGGTTCTTAACTCATGCCAAAATATAAACCGGGCTTCATTTTATTTGATTTGGACGGCACCTTGATTGATAGCGTGCCCGACTTAGCTTACTGTGGTGACATGATGATGCGCGCATTGGGTTTACCCGAGCGCGGCGAGGCGGCATCAAGAGATTGGGTAGGGAATGGGGTTGAGCGTTTTGTTGAGCGTACGCTGATTAATTCAGTAGATGGTCAACCAGATCCAGCATTGTTTGCTAAAGCAATGCCTATTTTTAGTGAACTTTATCTGGTTAATAATTCGCAACGCTCTCGTGTTTACGATGGTGTTTTTGAAGGAATTGATTGGTTAAAGGCTCAGGGATATCGTATCGCTTGTGTGACTAATAAAGCTGAAGCTTATACGATTCCGTTGTTGCGAGATAAAAAGCTATTAGACTTGTTCGAGTTTGTTGTGAGTGGCGATACTTGCAGTGCGAAAAAGCCAAGTCCGATTCCGTTGCAATATGCAGCAGAAAAAATGGGTGTCGCTCCTGAAAATGCCTTAATGATTGGTGACTCCGTTTCTGACGTTAAAGCAGCACGCGCAGCACATTTTCATATTATTTGTATGAGCTATGGTTACAACCACGGCGTCGATATTCGTGATGCCAATCCCGATGCCGTGATTGATAGCATGACGCAATTGCCAGAGCATATTGCGGCATTGAAGTAAGGTTATTATGTTCGATATTCGTCCTCGTCGTGTCCTCACGAAAACGCTTTTGACTGATACCGAAACGGCATTAGGGCTTTATGCCAGAGTGGCGACAGGTTCGGGTTCTTTTTTGCTTGAGTCGGTGCAGGGCGGAGAAAAATGGGGACGTTATTCGATTATTGGTTTGCCAGCATACACACGTATTCGTGTTGATGGCGACAAGGTAACACTTGAAACAGGTGACAGCAAAAACACCTTTTCTTGTGTTGACCCGCTTGCTTGGCTAACGACGCTACATGCGGCCTATGCGGCTGCAAGTGAGTCTGCTGGACTGCCGCGCTTTGCGGGTGGTTTGGTGGGTTATTGGGGCTACGATTCGGTGCGCTGGATGGAGCCACGTTTGCAGGGCAAAGCACCGCCAGATACCTTAAATGTCCCCGATATTTATCTCTTTGTTGCGGATGAAGTTTTGGTGGTCGATAATTTGTCTGGTTTGACGCAGATTATCGTGCATGTGAATGATGACCCTGCCAGCGTGCATGCTGGTGAAGCGCGCTTAGCGCAAATTGCAGAGGCGTTGACGCAAAACGTCGCTTTGCCAATGGTAGCGGGTTCCGCGCCAGTTGATGAAAGTCATTTTACCTCTGGTTTTGGTGAGCAAGCTTTTGAAGATGCGGTACGTCGTATTCAAGACTACATTCTGTCAGGAGACGTTATGCAAGTCGTGTTGTCTCAGCGGATGACGGTGCCTTACGATCAGTCTCCATTGGCGCTTTATCGTGCATTGCGACATCTTAACCCTTCGCCTTATTTGTTTTATTTTGATTTTGGCGCGTTTCAAGTGGTGGGTTCGTCACCTGAAATTTTGGTGCGCGTCAGTGATGATGAAGTCACCGTGCGACCTATTGCAGGGACGCGAAAACGCGGTTTAACGCCAGAACAAGATGCCGCAAATGAAACCGATTTACTGAATGATCCTAAAGAAATTGCTGAACATTTGATGCTCATCGATTTAGGCCGCAATGATGTTGGGCGTATTAGTGAAAACGGTAGTGTGCGCTTAACAGAAAAAATGATTATTGAAAAATATTCGCACGTTATGCACATTGTCTCTAATGTTACCGGTAAATTGCGTGCGGGCATTACGGCAATGGATGCGCTAAAAGCGACTTTTCCTGCGGGCACGTTATCGGGCGCGCCCAAAATTCGTGCCATGGAAATTATTGATGAGCTTGAGCCTGTAAAACGGGGCGTTTATGGCGGTGCGGTAGGTTATTGGAGTTGGAATGGCGATATGGACGTCGCTATTGCGATTCGTACTGCGGTCATTAAAGATGGCGTTTTGAACATGCAAGCTGGTGCAGGCATAGTTGCTGATTCGGTGCCACAATCGGAATGGCAAGAAACGATGAGTAAATCGCGCGCAATTTTCAAGGCCGCACAGTTAGTGTCTGAAGGGTTGTATGGTCAACCTGTCGATACAACTAAGCACCGTTAACTGATTATTAGGATGACTAAACCTTTCCAACTTGTTTCGCTTTATCAGCCATCGGGCGATCAGCCAGAGGCGATTAAACAGCTGGTGGCTGGTTTGAATGATGGTGAGCTGTATCAAACCTTGTTGGGTGCGACAGGCACAGGTAAAACCTTTACCATCGCCAATGTGGTGGCACAAGTGCAACGACCAACGATGGTGATGGCGCCAAACAAAACCTTAGCGGCACAGTTGTATAGCGAGTTTAAAAGTTTTTTCCCAAACAACGCGGTGGAATACTTCGTTTCTTATTACGATTATTATCAACCCGAAGCCTACGTTCCGAGTACCGATACTTACATTGCCAAAGATGCAGCGATTAATGCGCAAATAGATCAGTTACGTTTGTCGGCAACAAAATCGTTGATGGAGCGCCGAGATGTATTGGTTGTGGCCACTGTATCGGCAATTTATGGCTTGGGTGATCCGCAAACCTATCTGAAAATGATTTTTCAAGCAAGATTAGGTGATCGTATCGATCAGCGTAAATTGCTTAAACAGTTGACCGCCATGCAGTACACGCGTAACGAAATGGTGCTCGATCGTGGTTGTTTTCGTGTTCGTGGCGATATTATCGAAATTTATCCTGCGGAGTCAGAGTTTGCTGCGGTTCGGTTGGCTTTTTTTGATGATGAGTTGGAAGGGATTAGTTGGTTCGACCCGTTAACAGGCGAGGTAGTCGAAAAAGCCAATCGCATTACCATTTATCCTAAAAGCCACTATGTAACGCCGCATGAGCAATTAATTGCTATGATCGACTCGGTTAAAGCAGAGTTGACCGAGCGTTTAGCGTGGTTTCGTGAACGGGATAAGTTGGTTGAAGCGCAGCGTTTAGAAGAGCGTACCCGACTCGATTTAGAGATGATGCTAGAGTTAGGTTATTGCAATGGCATCGAAAATTACTCGCGCTACTTATCGGGGCGTAAGCCGGGGGAGTCGCCGCCCACGTTATTTGATTATTTGCCTAAAGATGGGCTGTTAGTTATTGATGAGTCACATATTGGCATTTCGCAAATTGGTGCCATGTACAAAGGCGATCGATCACGTAAAGAAAATCTGGTTGATTATGGTTTTCGCTTGCCATCGGCTTTAGACAATCGTCCCATGAAGTTTGAAGAGTTTGAAGCACGTATGCCGCAAAGCATTTTTGTGTCGGCAACGCCAGGCAAGTACGAGCTTGAACACTCTGGTGCACCTGTAGAGCAAGTTGTGCGCCCAACGGGTTTGTTAGATCCTATCGTTGAAGTGCGTCCAGCACTGAATCAGGTTGATGATATTTATGGTGAAATTCGTGCCGTGGCCGCACGAGGAGAGCGTATTCTGGTCACTACCTTGACCAAACGCATGTCTGAAGATTTAGCGGATTACCTCAATGAACAAGGGGTAAAAGTACGCTACTTGCATTCAGATATTGAAACGGTTGAACGCGTTGAATTAATTCGCGATTTACGGTTAGGCGTGTTTGATGTCTTAATCGGCATTAACTTGTTAAGAGAAGGTTTGGATATTCCCGAAGTCGCCTTAGTGGCTATTTTAGATGCGGATAAAGAAGGGTTTTTGCGCTCGGAGCGCAGCCTAATTCAAACCATAGGTCGTGCGGCGCGTAACATTAATGGCCGTGTTATTTTATATGCCGATAAAATTACCGAATCGATGCGCAAAGCAATGGAAGAAACCGATCGACGACGGGCGAAACAAATTGCCTATAACGAAAAGCTTGGGGTGTCGCCGCAATCGTTAAATAAACGCGTTGAAGACATGATCGATGTTTCTTCAATGATTGGCAAAGCGCAAACGAATAGTCGTAAAAAGCGTGACACCAACGAGACGAGCTTGTCGGTGGCGGAAACTACTGCTGGCTATGCTGCCGATGCTCACAGTTTGGCAAAGCAAATTACGCAGCTTGAAAAAGAAATGCATGCGCAGGCAAAAGCATTAAACTTTGAAGCGGCAGCGAGTTTGCGAGATCAAATTAAAAAGATACGGACTTTATTGCTTAGTTAAAGTGTGTATTTCTTATTTTATCTATCTGTTTTTGTTGGTATTATTTTTTTTGTTTCATTTTTTCTTATATCGTCATAAAAAAATTAAGCGAGCACTAATATGGGCAAGTCGTTATATTTACATGGCGCAAGATATAAGATTTTTAGATTACTTATTTTGAAACAACACAGGTTCACCGTTGGTTTGACGATGGGCAGCTGTGCGCGATTCATGCTTATATCTGTGCGCTGATGGTTATGTTTGTTCGTGATTGAACAAGTTTTTTAGCGATAGGTAAGGGTAGTTGTGGCATGCAGGCTATAAAGTGGCTAGTTGGTATCTTATTAATCGGTATATTATCATTCGCTGGCGCTGAAGATAGTGCAGCTATTAGTGTTAGCCCTTATCCCGCTTTTCAACAATTGCCTCGTGTTTGGTTAAAACCCGATGGTGAAAGTATGCCGCTAGAGGAGTTACTTGAAGAAGCTTGCCTTAATGCGGGTATTACTTACGTCCCTTCTAATCCTTCTCCCCTAGCGGGCTTATCTGCCGTGTTTGACGGTAAGCCGATGCTTCTTGCCGATCTCATTCATCGTATTGAAGTGGTTAGCGGCCACTTTGCTGAGTACCGTGGTGATGTGTTGCGTTTGCAACCTGAGATCGATTTTCAAGTGAATACTATTTTTGATAAACGTACTGAAGCCTTTCTGCAAAAACGCGGTGCGCATCATGTTCGTGCGTTAGAAAATGGCATGTTAGTCACCATGGATCCGAGTGCCTTAGCACGAGTGCAAGCTAGTTTGCCAGAGCTAAAAGCACTAACGAAGCAAGTGATTGCTGCTAGTCAACCTTTATTTACCGTAACAGAAGGTCAAGACATTGCCACGATTTTGCATGGTTGGGCTGTGCAGCAAAATCCACGCTGGTTTGTGAATTATGAAGCTGAACACAATTTTGTGGTGCAAACGCCAAACCAGTTTCATGCTAAAAATATTATTGAAGCCGTGCAACAGTTTTTTGATAGTTTGCCATCGACTGTTGGCTTGCGCGCAGAAGTTGGTCGCGATAACCGCGTGATTGTTATTAAACAGGAGGGGCGTCCATGAAAATCACGCAACAATTATTAACGACTGTATTGGTGAGCGTAGTGTTACTTCCTGGGTGTATGCCAAAGCAAACGCCAACAGAGCCTATTTTAGAAAAAGTAACAGAGGGTATGAAAGCGCCAACACAGGCAGCGAATGCGAGTCGGGTGACGGTAAAAGATGTTGTGATGTCGGTACAAGAAAGTGACCAACCTGCGCAACGCGACATTGCTTGGTTGAAAAAAGTAAGCTTGTCTTTGACCTTTTATGGTCCAGTTTCACTACAAGAGGTATTGAAATCGATTTCAGCGCAAGGCATCAACGTCGTTGCCCGTGTTCCTGTTGATGCTTACACTTTTTCTGGCTTTCCGATTCATAAAACCGATGCTGAAACCGCATTTAAAGCGCTGACTTCGATGGTCGGGCTAGACTATGAAGTAGACAATAAAAACCGTTTGGTCATTATCAAGCCGATGGAGTCGCGCACTTGGTATTTGAATTTAGGTAATCGTTTCACGACCTACTCGCAAGGTGGTATTTCTGGTGCCTCAGGTTCATCGGGTAGTATGGGAACCTCAAGCAGCGGTGGTATGGGAGCTGCTGGCGGGGCGACAGGCGGAAGCGCGGGCATGAGTTCTGGTGCGCAAGCAACGGACGACTTGGGTGGCTCATCTAGTGATATGGGTGGCGGTTCAACGGGCGACACGTCGGGGAGCAGTTCGGGTGGCGCTATGGGGATGTCTGGTGCATCGGGCGGTACAGGAACGGGGTCAGGAACCAAAAGTTTTGATGCTTTCTGGCAATCGCTGCGCATGGAAATGACGCGTCGGTTGCAAATTTTGATTCCACGTGAAAACACTGCAGCGGCAGTCGATTTTACGCCAGCATTAACTGGTAATCCACAATTTAACGCCAGCGATTTAGCCAATGCAACCAATGTTGGTCAGGAGCAGCCCTTGCCGCAAGCGCAGCCAGTGGTGGCGAATAATGTTGCGCGGGATGATAAAAAAGGCATTTATCGACGGGTAACCATTGGTCAGTATAGCGTTAACCCAGAAACGGGCGCCATTACGGTCACCGCACCTGATTGGAAGTTGAAAGAAATTGCTAATTACGTGGATAACATTAAAGCCATGTATAACACCAATATCACGTTTGAAGGTGAGTTGATTTTGGTAACGACCGACAAAAACCAACAAGCTGGGTTAGATTTAGCAGGTTTTGCTAAGTTTGCTGAAAGTACGGGTGGTTTCATTCAAAACAATGCGTTGGGTGGACTAACAATTACCCCCCCTACGGCGAATGCGCTTTCTCGCGCAGCGGGTAATCCCAATAACGTCAATACAGCCATTTCGGGGGCGAATGGGGTGGCAGGGATTTCTACCCCTAATTTTACTGGCCCTGTGATTGGTGTTGCAAATAGCGACTCGCCGTTCCGCATTTTCTCTGCTTTTATGAGTCAAGTTGGTGATGTTCAGGTGCTACAAAAACCCTTAATTTCAACGACGAGTGGTACGCCAGCTACCTTCTCTAAAACAGTAACCCGCTATTACAACAATGTGAATCAGCAAGTGGCAGGGAGCACGACATCGGCAGCGACGGCGACACAAAATAATTTAGTGCCGGTTAAGCTGGGGATTATTTTGAATGTGAATCCGCGTTTTGATGTAACAACAGGGCTTGTGCGTGCACAAATTGAATTGAATCAGGCATTACAGTCTGGTACACAAACGATACAACAAAGCTTAACTGTGGGCAATGTCTTGCAATACCAGAATACAGACATTCCGATTGTGACGCGCTTAACACAAAGTGGAGAAGTCTTGTTGCATGATGGTGATTTGATTATTCTCGGCGGTCAGACAGAAGAGCAAAATACCTTTAATGAATCTGGTTTGCCAGGTATTGATGGTGCGCCGATTGGTTCGCCAGTACTCGGTAAAACGGCTTCGGGTAAACAGGTTGGTGCGTACTATTTCGCTTTGCGCGTGAAGGTGGATAAAAAGTCATGAAGTCTGCTCAGGCTGGTTTTACATTAATTGAGCTAGTTATCACCACGGTGGTTATTGGTGTGGTGTTGACTTACGTTAGCCCGATGCTGGGGTCACTTTATACCAGTAAACAACAAGCCTATGCCGAAAAGCAGCGCTTTACTAATCAACAGCTTGCTGATGTGATGCTCACCCATGCCAAGCAAAACACCCAACTGGGTAGCTTGCCAAGCTTAACGACGGATCCGTATAAGACCAATTTAGCCATTTATAACCCAAATGCGACAACAGGCGATGAGGGCAATTTTAAAAACCTCATTTCGCAATCACGATTAGACTTAACTGCGATTAATACGGATGGTTATAGTAATGCGCATATGCGTAAGGCGCAAATCCTTTCTGGGCTGACACAAAGTGTTCCATTGTTTTTTCAGTCTGGTCCAGCGGTGACTTTGCATTACCAAATGGCGGCGATTTATAACACCGACTGTATCAGCAACACGGCACCAACTGGCTGTACCGCTTATGGTCGCTCGCCACAACTGACGAGTAGCAATTACACGACTTGGACGGTGACAGCGCCCGATACTTCCTTAGTTACTTTTTCGACCTTGCCATTGCAAAAACAAATGTTAGCAGAAACAGCCCGTCGCTTAGGCAAGGTGCGCGATGCTTTAACGGCCTATTATCGGGCGCAACAAATTCAACAAGGACCGAATGATACCACCAATTGGTATCCGAATAGTGGCACTTTTACCAATCCGGGTGATCAAGGTGGTAATACGTGCTGGAGTGGTTGGCAGGCATTAAATGGCACGAGCACGATTCTGGCAACAATAGGGTTAGGGCAATCAGAATTTGCTACCACCGCTTGGGGTGGGCCTATCGAATTCTGTCGAGACTTTGTGCTTGATGGAACGGCGGCAAATACGCCGCCACATAATGGTGCACTACGTGTGAACGCGAGTGTGTCTTCAGGGAGTGCCGCAGATGCAAATTTAACTGCAACTGCTGCACTAAATAATCTTTATTTAACTTTCTAATAAGATCCTACTCATAAAGGAAATACCAAATGTCTCATACGCAACATCAAAAAGGTTTTACCCTCATCGAATTGGCGATTGTCGTCGTTGTATTGGGGGCGTTGTTTGCGATTGTCGCACAACAGTTTAATGGCGGCTTTACCTCTACTTCTAAAGCCAATGCGGTGATTGAGGGTGCAGGGAAAATGGCTTCT
>JAEMQD010000145.1 GCA_022759035.1 Thiotrichales bacterium | reverse complement strand
CTTTTTGTTTTTGACGCTGCATGCGTTTATTGCGCTTTGTAAGACGCATTTCTTTTTTCGCATTTTCATAGGCTACCTGTAAGCCGTTGTTTGTACCTTCGAACAACATAGCGGTTGCCGTCATGTTTTCTGCGATGACTTTTTGCGTATTTTTATCAACCAAACGAATCTCTTCAATTTTCTTCAGAATTGTGTTCGCCATGTCGGTAAGCGCTGCATCTTTCATAAGTGCGCCAGTCATAATGCAAAACTCATCATGTCCACCCAGACGGTAAGCATGTTTCGCACTGGCCACTTCTTTGATGACATTCGCTACATGCCGCAAGATATTCTCGGCAACAAGCATGCCATGCTCTTTGTTAATTTCCGAAAAACCATCAATGTCAATCAATAATAAACCTGGGTTAGCGCCACTATCACGATATAGTTTATAGTCATGATCTAATTTAATACGAGAGAACAACTTGGTTATTGGATCACGTGTAATATGATTGCAAACATGCGCGACTTGCTCACTAATTTTTCCAGCTTTAACAATGCTATGAATGGCTCTTCGCTTCGTTTCATGAACAGTTGTTTTAAGAGCTGCCAATTGCTCCAATGTGTGATTACCTTCGAGCAGTTCAATATGCGAATCGACATGCTTACTAATATCTTGCAACGACTGAACCAAGCTCTTTGAGACATCATTGATTTCGTCATTAACATGAACAATACCTTCCGGCATTGCTTTAATGTGCAATTGATAAATTCGATAACCAACAACGTCAGTAAAACCACCTTTCGCTTTTAGGCTTTCATTAATTGCTTTCTGCACTTCCACATTTCTTGCTAATACATACTCATACCAAACAACGTAGTTTATCGGCGTAGGATTAACCTTATACTGTTGAAAGTGTTGCAAGACTTGCATCATAATATTTTTCGAAATATTACGTGTTTGTAGGTATTTTTCCAATGTTATTAATCCTTATCTTAGAAGCCAGTGCTAATATAAGTACATCTTGGCACGTATTTATAATGATATAACAATAACATCTTTTATGCTGATGAAAATTTTTATAGATCGATTAGTCTGCGTTATGACCTGTATATTGCTGGTCATGTTAAAATGGGCGATAGCATTTTATTTTGGGATAAACGGCGATTATGACCGAATTAGCGCCAGTTACTTCTGGTTTCATGGTAATTCATGGCAACCGCATGGAAGATTTACGGGACCTTATGCTAAGTTGGTGCGCATCGCATCCATTGCCACCATTAACACCCGAAGTTTTTCTTGTACAAAGTAATGGCATGAAGCAATGGCTTACACAGTCCATTGCTAAACAGCGGGGCGTTTGTGCTGCTACAGAAGTTTATTTGCCGAGCGCTTTTTTATGGCAAGTTTATCGTCAAGTATTAGGCAATGATGCTGTACCGACGCAAATGCCTTTTGATAAAGCACCGCTAACTTGGCGCATTATGCGCTTGCTCCACAGCGACTGCGCTGATGACAAGCAAACTTATGCAGCTATTCTTCACTATTTATCGACCGATGATACTAGGCAACAGAAGTCCTATCAGTTGGCACAGCATATTGCTGACCTCTATGACCAATATCAAAGCTATCGTGCCGACTGGATTACCGATTGGTCTAATGGGTGCGATCAACTCATTGATCGTCATGGTATAACAAGTGATTTATCAACAGAACAAAAATGGCAAGCGGCCTTATGGCGGTTATTGCAAGCAGACATTACGAAACAGGGATTAGGTGACGCTTCTCGTGCTCGCGTTCACGCTGACTTCATGCATAAAATGCATACATTACAGCATGTGCCAGCATTGCCTAAGCGAATCATTGTATTTGGCATCAGTAGCATGCCAATGCAAATGCTTGAAGCCTTGTCGATACTGGGTAATTATTGCCAGGTTCTGTTATTTGTACATAACCCATGCCAGTACTATTGGGGAGATGTTCAGGAAGCGCGTTATTTGTTAACGAAACAATTAAAACAAGCCCAACGGCATAGGGTAAAAAATCAACAAACCTTGTCGGCATTAGATACAGATTACGCTAGCGCCCATCCCTTATTAGCACTTTGGGGCAAGCAAGGAAAGGATTACATTCAGCGCTTAACCGAATTTGACGATACTGCTAAGTATGCTGCATTATTTCGCCAAATAGATTTGTTCCTTCCTGCTCGTGATAACAGTCTGTTATCGCAGGTCCAAAATAGCATACTTATGCTAGACTCACCGCCAAAAACCCCTTTGCCTTTGCCAATAAATGATACATCCATTTGCTTCCGTTCCGCATATTCGACGCAACGTGAAGTTGAAATACTGCACGACCATCTTTTAGCGTTATTCGACGGCGATACACAATTAACACCTAGCGATGTTATTGTTATGGTGCCAGAAATCGATCAGTTTTCGGCGGCGGTTAACGCTGTTTTTGGGCGTTTTCAATCCAATACATCCCGCTATATTCCTTACTCAATTGCCGATAACAGTTCCCGCATTGAACCGATGTTGCAGTTGCTAACTTGGTTACTAACGCTTCCTACCGCTGAAATCACCCTAAGTGACTGGCATAGCATGTTTGAAATAAAAGCGGTACGCGACCGCTTTGCATTAACTGAAAATGAGGTAAGCATGTTACACGACTGGTTACGAAAATCAGGCGTGAGATGGGGACTCGACGCAAAAGACCGTAGCGAACGCTTCGCCTTACCAAACATGATTCATACAACAAGCTGGCTATTTGGCTTAGAGCGCTTACTGCTTGGCTATGCTATGGGGGAAGATAAGTTATGGCAAAACGTTGCATCCGCCGAATTTTTCAGTGGACTGTCCGCGAACCTATTGGGCGGATTACAACAATGGCTTGTCGCCATTCGCAGCGCACAAAGCCTGTTAAAACAACCCTTAACACCAGCGCTTTGGGGCGTTTACCTTAATGAGTTGCTTGTTTTATTCTTCGATGATCATGACGATTTAATTGCCCAAAGTTGGTTAAAAAGATTTCGTGATGCATTAAGTCGTTGGTTAAGTGATTGCGAAGCGGCCAACTTTCATGAAGCGCTGCCTTTATCTGTTGTCTCTGCTGCATGGTTAGCAGAAATTGATACCCCTAATTTACAGCGTCCTTTCTTAACTGGTGGGGTGCAGTTTGCGACATTAATGCCTATGCGTGCTATTCCCTTTAAAGTGATCTGTTTATTAGGGATGAATGAAGGTGATTATCCTCGGCAGCAAATAAAATCAGATTTTGATTTAATGGCTTCTGCTACCCAATGGCGCGCTGGTGATCGTTCACGTCGCCATGATGACCGGTATTTGTTTTTAGAAGCAATGTTGTCGGCAAGGAAGCAATTTTATATTAGCTGGACAGGCAAAGACATCAACGATGACACGCCGCGTTCGCCATCTATTCTCGTAACACAGTTACGTCATTATTTATCGACGGTATGGCAACCAGAGCTACCTATTATTCAACATCCATTACAACCTTTTTCTCAAGCTTATTTGGCCATGAATAGTGACTTAAGAACCTATGATGAAAATTGGATGCATTCAGTGCAGGTAACAAACACAGAGAAAATGACACGTCTGCTTAATGAACATGTGCTACCAACTAAGCCAATTCCCAATCCGCTAACAATGCAGCATCTTCGTACGTTATTACGTCATCCTCAGCAAGTATATTTACGACAACGCTTACAGGTCACCTTTAACTCCGTGGATGAAACCAACGAGGAGGATGAAGCTTTTACCATAACGGGGTTAGAAAATTACCAATTACAAAGTAAGCTACTATCGGCTCGGGTAAAAGGGGATGTGCATTTAACAGCACAATTAAATTTAACGGGTGTTTTGCCCCTAGCAGCATTTTCAGATCCGATACTGCGCACACTGACACAACAAAACGATACAATCTATGCCACTTTTTTATCCGAAACCCAAGGCTATCATTTTCTAGAAGCATCGCCCATCCCATTGACATGGTCACTTGGCGCGCAACAACTGCAAGCGAGTTTACCTTTCCTATTCAAACATGAAGTAACTGGTCAATTTTTAGCAATTGAGTTTTATCCTAATGCCGCAATGACTCAAGGAAAACTAAAAGGTTGCGTGCTTATTAATAGTTGGTTAAACCATTTATATGCTTGTGCGTTAGACTATCCACTAACGAGCAAATTAATCGCCAGTGATGGGGTGTTCGCTTTTTTTCCATTACCTAAAAATGAAGCGATAAAACAATTACAGACTTATATTGAACTCTATAATCAGGCATGGCATCAACCGCTTGCTGTCGGATGTAAAACTGCGATCAGTTATTTGCAAGCTTTGGCTAAAACAACAAACGATAAAGACAAAACCATGGATCAACCCATGCATGATGATGCATTAGCAGAACAAGCAAGCTTCATCCAGCTCGCTTTAAGTAGGGCAGAGGGCGTGTTTTCTGGTAACTTCAATTTACAAGGTGAATGGGCTAGCTGTCCTTATATGCAACGCTGCTTTAGTGACTTTAGCCCTTTTGCAGAAGCATTACCCGACCTAGCAGAACCCCTGTATGGCTTGATGTTAAAACAGGTAGTTTGTCTATCATGACACAGGCGACGCTTAATCCCTTAACCTTACCCCTGAAAGGTCAGCAACTCATTGAAGCGAGCGCGGGCACGGGAAAAACTTGGACATTAGCCGCGATATATCTGCGTTTAATATTGGGCCATAAACAAGTTATTGATGACGGTACGCGCGTTTTATTGCCACCAGACATTCTTGTAATGACCTTTACCGAAGCTGCAACCGCAGAACTGAAAGAGCGCATCCTTACGAGATTAGAAGAAGCACTAATCGCCTTTAAAACCCAAAGCACAAACGATATATTTTTATCTGCATTACTCGCAGATTTTGATGTTACTACCTATCCGCATTGCATTCAACGACTAACGCTAGCGATTGAATGGATGGATGAAGCTGCTATTTTTACCATTCATGGCTGGGCAAGCCGCATGTTACGACAACATGCACTAGCAAGCTTATCGATATTTGAACAAACTTTAGTTGAAGACAGTTACGCATTGCGTTTAGCCGCCGCAAAACATTATTGGCGTTGTCATTATTACGCGTTAAACAAAGATGAAGTGGTAGCAGTACAACGCATCGCAACGACACCCGAAGCGTTATTAGAAAAACTGCCTTTATTAACCAACTTGCCTGAAACATCCACGACAACAACCACAGCACATACTTCATCGCCAAAAAATGTCATTGCACCTTGGTTAGCATGGCAAAACCGTCTAAGTGAAATTCAAGAACAGATTAAAACGCAATGGTTCAATGGTGGTGTTAGCATCCTTTGCGATGCGTTAGCAAAGAAAGTATTGAATGGCAGAAGCTATAGCTTACAAAAAATTGAAAGCATCAGTAACTGGCTTAATCAATCGGCAGATACGCCAAAAGTAGCTGTCTTAACTTTGTTTTCAACTGGTAATTTTAATATTAATAAAGGGCAATCTGCACCTGAACATCCTGCTTTTGACGCAATTTTGGCTTATGTGAATCATATTGCCATTGAACCAAATTATGAAGCCGAACTATTAGCCCACGCACAAGCGGAAATAGCGCAGTTGTACCAACAACGTAAAGCGCAAGCAGGTATGTTTGATTTTGACGACCTACTGCATAACTTATACCACGCACTCAATAACGATACTGGAACGACATTAGCAGACACCATACGCACACAGTATCCCGTTGCCTTGGTCGATGAATTTCAAGACACCGATGCTTGGCAATATGGCTGTTTATCGCCACTTTATGCGGATAGAGACGATACGCTACTGATTATGATTGGCGATCCCAAACAAGCGATTTATCGTTTTCGTGGTGCCGATATTCATACCTACTTACGCGCGCGCAATCATGCCAAAGCACGACATACGCTCACTAAAAACTTTCGTTCTAGTCAAGAAGTAATTAACGTAATCAATGCGTTGTTTATGAAAGCTGAAACTTACCCTCAAGGTGCATTTCAATTTAAAACGGCTGTTGAACTAGAAAATCCAGTACCATTTATTGAAGTAAGTGCAGGTAAAGATTTAAGTGCTTTCATGCGCACCGCAACAGAAAAACAACCTGCACTAACACTCTGGGCACTATCACCAGAAACTACGGTAACGAAATCTCGCTACTTAGAAGTCATGGCTGAACAATGTGCGAGTGAAATTGTTAGCCTGCTCAACAACCAGACAACTGGCTTTGTCGATAGTGTTGGCAACAAAAACACTTGTCAAGCAAGTGATATTGCCAT
Organism: Thiotrichales bacterium; assembly: GCA_022759035.1. Taxonomy (GTDB): domain Bacteria; phylum Pseudomonadota; class Gammaproteobacteria; order Thiomicrospirales; family Thiomicrospiraceae. The sequence goes on along the minus strand of JAEMQD010000145.1, from coordinate 25,352 downwards.
TCTCGTGCGCGGCACTGGCGAAGCAAAAGTAATGAAAAAAGCACTTTCGGCAAGGCGGTTGCCAAGCGTATATCTTTCAGATAAAGAAAGTGTTTTTACAAGCGATGAAGCGTTAGATGTTTGGCATCTACTCAATGCTGTTAATGAACCTGAATCGCAACAAAAACTAGCCGCTGCTTTAGCTTGTAAAAGTTTTGCTGTACCGTTTAGTCTGCTCGATACTTTAGTGGATAACGAAGCTGCTTGGGATGCGTGGATCGTTCGGTTTTATTCGTGGAAAACAACTTGGCAACAACAAGGCGTTTTAGCCATGATTTATCGCATTATTCACGAGCAGGGCATCGCAAACTATTGGCTACAACAGCAAGAAGGTGAACGAAAATTAACTAACTTATTACATATTACTGAAAGCTTGCAACAAGCATCGCAACAACAAGAAGGTAATGCAGCGTTGATTCGTTGGTTAACTCAGCAAATAACACAACAACCATTGACAACAAGCAAATCGCATCTTATCCGTTTAGAAAGTGATGCAGCTTGTATAAAAATTATTACGATTCATAAATCTAAAGGATTAGAATACCCGCTCGTTTTTATCCCTTTTGCTATGACCATTGGTGTCAATAAGTATCATGAAGCGACATCAGAAGCGGCACAACAACAGGCCTTACAGGAGTCTATCCGTTTACTCTATGTGGCATTAACGCGGGCTAGTCATGCATTATGGTTAGGGGTTGCTGCCATGAAGTCTTCGCATAACAGCAGCGGATTCCATGAAACCGCGCTAGGCTATTTACTGAATGGCGGCATACCTGTACAAGAAACCGCTTGGTCAAGGTGTTTTGATGCTTGGCGCCAACAAATTGGCAATGCATGCGCTTGGCAAACCGAATTAACCATTACCAATGATGGTTATCAACCCGCAATGAAAGCACAACAACAGGCTGGGGTTTTGGTCGCTAAAAAACGAACATGGCCATTATCTCGTGTAAGTAGCTATTCTGGTATGACGCAACAATTACAAATGCTAGAAAAAGCGAGTGACATCGCTGACCCCTTGTGGTTTGAAACCGCAATAGACATAAAAAATGCCGAAGAAAATAGCATGAATATGCTATTAACTGCTACCGAGGTACAAGAAACACCTTGGCACCATTTACCTGCTGGAGCGCACGTAGGTACTTTGTTGCACAACACGCTAGAATGGCAAATCATTCACAGCTGGCCAGACAAAGATGCACAAACATGGCTTGAAACTTGGCATCAATACTACCAGCAAAGTGGGCTTGAGTTAATCCATCTCCCCACATTCGAATCTTGGATTCAAACAATCGCTAACCATCCCTTACCTGTGACAACACCGATAACACTAAACCAACTTTCACGTGATAACGCCTGGCCAGAAATGGCTTTTTGGATGCCCCTATCGCAAACAAACACACAAGCCATCGATTTATGTGTTCGCCATGCCGTATTACCTGAAAAAGCACGTCCTGCGCTTTCAGCGCAAGCCTTGGGTGGATTAGTGACAGGATTTATGGACCTGATTTTTATCCATAATGGACGCTATTACGTTCTTGACTATAAAACCAACAAGCTTACGCAAGGTTATGATAATAACGCATGTGAAGCGAGCATTTTGGCACACCGTTACGACGTGCAAGCTATGTTGTATATTTTGGCATTGCATCGGCTATTGCAACAACGTCTCCCTGACTACCATTATGACACCCATATGGGTGGCGCTATTTATTGGTATCTTCGTGGTGTCGACCAACAAAACCCGCAGCAAGGATTCTGGCAATGCTTACCAAGTATTGAAGCAATTGAATCGCTAGCAATTTTATTTTCAAATACAGAGCCTGAGTCATGCTAATGCCAGAACACGTAATTTTAAGTGACTTAGACATTGCTTTTGCCGACATGTTGCAGCGAAAACTGCCTAGTGATGACGACGCATGGTGTCTTGCTGCGTTAACCAGCCATGCCTATCAACAAGGACATGCTTGTTTATTACTGAGTAATGCACTAAATAGTCTGGTGCTGGTTAATAAAGAAGGCGTTATGAAAGGACGTCTTAGCGCCGACTGGTCACAACAACAAATGCGTTGCCATTGGTGGACAACAAGCGAGACCACACAAGCACCTTTGGTATGGCAAGGCAATCGCTTGTATTTATACCGTGCTTGGCAAGATGAAACCGTTATTCGTGAACAAATTACGCAACGACTAAGCATCAATCAAACAACAGACTTAGTATTATTACCGCTGTTAAGCCAACTTTTTGAGCAGACGTCTGAAAATGACACGCCAGACTGGCAAGCGATTGCTTGTGCCTTAGCTTGTCGTAGCCAAATGACGATTATTACTGGTGGCCCAGGTACAGGAAAAACAACAACGGTTGTTAAATTACTGGCGTTACTACAAAAAATTCACCACGCATCACTCAATATTCAGCTAGCAGCACCAACAGGTAAAGCCGCGACACGCATCGCGGATGCAATACAGAATACCGCAAAACGTTTACCACAAGCATTTCAAAGTAAGTTACCAACACAAGCACAAACCTTACACAAACTGTTAATGCAAGAAAGTTTAGCTGGTATTGATTGTCTCATCGTCGATGAAGCTTCTATGATCGACTTACCAATGATGGCTAAGCTAATGCGCCGACTGCCACTTTCAACACGTCTTATTTTGCTGGGCGATAAAGACCAACTCGCATCAGTCGATGCTGGCGCCGTACTAGGACAATTGTGTGAAGGTGCAGAGCAGGGTAACTACCACCACGAAACCATTGCTTGGATTGCAGCACAAACGGGCATTACCTTACCCAACGCATACCAAGGCCAAGGCAGCCAGCTAGCCCAACAGACGATCATGCTGCGTTACTCTCATCGTTTTGATGGCCATAGCGCAATTGGTCAATGGGCAACAGCGGTCAATAAGCAAGCAGTCGCAAGCGTACAAAGCTATTGGCAAAACTTACCCGACTGGTCAGAAACATCGCCAGATGCAGTACAAGCACTGCGCCTAGCCAAAAACGGCGTCCAACAACTGCAACCGATTATTCAACACGCATGGCACAAACTACAACACTATGTTAGCGAGCAACATGCTAGTGACAGTACGACCGATGATTGGGCGCTCAGATGCCTTGGTCAACTCGCCGAGTTCCAGTTATTATGTGCAACGCGCGAAGGTCCATGGGGAGTAAGCGCAATGAATCAACGTATCGCCCATTGGCTTGGCTTAACACCCAATGCGTGGATGCCCGGCAGAGTTGTGATGATTACACGCAATAACTACACACTAAACCTAATGAATGGCGACATTGGTATTTGCCTATTGCATCCTACAAAAGGCATCAGTGTCGCATTCCAAACAACAGCTGGCATACGTTGGATTTTACCTATCCGACTGTCGCAAGTAGAAGATGCATTCGCCATGACTGTGCATAAATCGCAAGGTTCTGAATTTACACGCGTTCTGCTATTACTGCCACAACAAGATAGCCCCATTTTAACAAAAGAGCTGATTTACACTGGGATTACCCGTGCAAAACAGCAACTTATTATTGCTTGCCCCAACCCAAACACCTTGTTTTCTGGCACAAACAAGGCGATCAATCGACTAGGCGGTCTCAGCTTTGCGCAATGAACTAACACCAATGAACGGACTATTTTGTTCACACTACCAAATGGGCGTATGTCGCTCTTGCGTTACATTACCTATTGCTTATGAACAACAACTTATCAATAAGCAAAGCTCGGTTGAGCAAGCATTAGCGCAATTCGATAGCATTCATTGGTTACCTATTGTCGCAAGCCAACCACAAGCATTTCGAAATAAAGCAAAAATGGTAGTTTCTGGTCATTGGCAAGCGCCTATTCTCGGTATCATTGATCGTCAATTTCAACCTGCAGATCTTGTCAACTGCCCATTGTATCCTGAAGCATTAGCCAGTGCATTTGAGCCGATACGTAACTGGATTCGCGAATATCAGCTTATGCCCTATGACGTGCAACGCAGAACAGGTGAGTTAAAACATCTTATTATCAGCATTGACGAACATAGCGCACAGCTTATGCTACGTATCGTGCTACGTTCGCACACTTATGTCGAGAAAATAACGCAAGCAACCCAAGCCTTACAACATAGCTTACCGAGACTTGCGGTCATCTCCATTAACATTCAACCCCTTCCTGCTGCCATTGTAGAAGGTGAAGAAGAAATTGTATTAACAGAAACTTCTGTACTCACCATGTGGTTAAACGATTTACCACTCTATTGCCAACCGCGGAGTTTTTTTCAAACCAATACACAAGTCGCTGCCGCCCTATATCGCCAAGCACAAACTTGGATTAAAAAACTTCAACCCAATACCTTATGGGATTTATTCTGTGGTGTTGGTGGCTTTGCACTACACGCAGCGCAAGTAATGAAAGGGCAGGTGACTGGTATTGAAATTAACGCCCAAGCCATTGCCAGCGCAAAACGCACAGCAAACTTATTAGGCCTAACACAACTTGAATTTCGCTCGCTCAGCGCCAGCGACTTTGCTTTAACACAAGCTAACACGCCAGACTGCATTGTTATTAACCCACCACGGCGGGGTATTGGTACAGAATTATGCCAATTTCTCAATCAATCAAAAACGCAATGGCTTATTTACTCTAGCTGTAACCCACAAAGCTTGGCGGAAGATATGGCGCAAATGCAACACTATCAACCAATAGAAGCACAAGTGTTTGATATGTTTCCACATACACACCATGCCGAAGTTTTGGTACTCATGCGGAGAAACTAATCCTCTGAGCACCTCCAAGTAGAAAGTTTTATACATAATGTTAGACACAATGGAGCGATAATAAAAAAGCCGACATAACATGTCGGCCTGTTTCCTTATCCTAATGCGTTTATTTCTCTTGCTCTGCACTTGCGACATTGCGCCCAATAGATTTGTTAGTGCGCGATAAACGACGACGCGAAACGCCGCTGTCTTTACGCGCACTCAACGAAACCTTAACCCTTGGCAAGAAAGTGAGCTTCACAACATCTTCAAAATGTTTAGCAAAATGCATCGTCAACCCTTCTTTCAAATAATCGGGCATTTCATCGTAGTCATGTTTGTTATCAAAAGGGATAATAATGTTTTTAATCCCAACACGACGGGCTGCAATAATTTTTTCTCTGATACCGCCAACAGGTAACACATGTCCCGTTAAACTTAATTCGCCCGTCATAGCAATGGGCTCTTTCAGTTTTTCATTGCGCGCCAAAGACAACAAAGCCGTCGCCATGGTAATACCCGCAGACGGGCCATCTTTGGGGGTAGCACCATCGGGTACGTGCAAGTGTACAAAAGCTTCATCAAAAAACTTAGGATCGCCCTTATAACGCACTAAATTAGAACTAATATAGCTATACGCAATATTGGCAGACTCTTGCATGACATTGCCTAATTGACCAGAAAGCTTAAAGCCTCGATTAAGCGTATGAATACGACTTGCTTCAATATTCAGCGTCACGCCGCCCATAGAAGTCCAAGCTAACCCAGTCGTCACACCAACAACATTTTCAGGCTTTTCATTGTTAAACTTCGGATGTCCTAAGCTTTCTTCAATATCCTTCACATGAATACGTGCCGTTTCAATTTCGCCAGTCACTAATTTAACCGCCGTTTTACGAATAATACGTTCCATCATTTTCTTTAAATTACGCACACCGGCTTCTCGTGCATAACCTTCGATAATGTGATGAATCGCTGGCGGTGTAATCTCAATGGTTTTTGCTGCAATACCTGACTCTTTCAACAAAGCTGGCCACAAGTGGCGCTTAGCAATACGCATTTTTTCTTCGGTGATATAACCCGATAAACGAATCACTTCCATTCGATCTAGCAGGGCATCTGGAATACTATCTGTCGTGTTGGCTGTACAAACAAACAACACCTTAGACAAGTCAAAACGAACATCCAAATAATGGTCTAAAAAGTCTTTATTTTGTTCAGGATCAAGCACTTCTAACAAAGCCGAGGCGGGATCGCCTTGGTAAGATGAACCAATCTTGTCAATTTCATCCAACATAATGACAGGATTCGCCGTTTGGCAAGATTTCAACGCTTGTATAAATTTACCTGGCATCGCACCAATATAAGTACGACGATGCCCTTTAATTTCAGCTTCATCGCGCATACCACCTACCGAAAAGCGATAAAAGCTACGCCCTAACGCTTCAGCAATCGATTTACCAATAGAGGTTTTGCCCACACCTGGTGGCCCAACCAACAAAATAATCGACCCCTTAACTTCACCTTTTAAGGCCCCCACAGCTAAGAACTCGACAATACGATCCTTAACATCATCTAACGCATCATGGTGCTTATCGAGGACTTTTCGCGCTGTGGTTAAGTCAAGCTTATCTTTACTGTAAGTTCCCCATGGCAAACTACTAATCCAGTCTAACCAATTACGCGTAACACCATACTCTGGTGATTGCGTATCTAAGAACCCCAGTTTTTCAATTTCTTCACTGACTTTATCTGAAGTGTCATCTGGCAGAACAAGTTTATCTAAGCGAGATTCAAATTTTTCTAAATCTACCGCGCGATCATCTTTCGTTATCCCGAGCTCTTCTTGAATTTCTTTCAACTGCTGGCGCAAGAAAAACTTACGCTGATGATCCGACAAGTTCTCTTCAACACGCTCGCGAATGTTGTACTGTAATTTTGCTAGCTCTAATTCTTGACGGAACAAGTTATGCACTTGGTCTAGGCGCTCTGATAAATCAAATGTCGATAAAATCGCTTGCAACACCTGTCCATCGGCCGTCGTCATCCCCGCTGCAAAATCCGCTAGTGTCGATGCATCATTAAAGCTAAAGCGATTTAAAAATAATTTAATCTCCTCACCAAATAGTGGGTTAAGTGGCACCATTTCGCGCAAAATTGCCAAAATCGCCATAGCATAAGCTTTATTTTCATTTTCTTGCTCTGCTAACACTTTATCTTCTGGGTAGCTAACGCGAGCGCGATAGGGCGCAGACTCAGATAGCCAGTCCTCAATTTTAAAGCGCTTAACCCCTTCAGCGACAAACTGAATGCGATCTTCATGCACACGAGGGCTATGAATGCGAATTAACGTGCCAATATCACTAAACTCTTCAGGCTTTGCCTGATCGCTGGCATCAGGGGTATAAACCAAGCCAACTAACCATTGTTTACTGCGTTCAATATTTTTAAAGGTTTCAATCCATGTTTCTCTATTGAGCACCACGGGCAGGGTTTGTTTTGGAAAAAACGGCCGCTCTCTAATAGGAATGAGAAAAATATTATTTGGCAAATGATGTTGGTCATGCACCGCAACTTCATTTTTTTCTGACTCACTTCTTTCAACCGCTTCATGCTCATGGATTTGAGCCTCAACTACGTCATCCTGCGCACCATCTCCATTAGTTGGCATATCGGGAAGGTTGTCGTTATCGGTTTCATGATTCGGCATAGTAGGCTTCTTTTCTCGCTAAGTGTCGTATTGAATCGTCTATTCTACCCCATAAAAGGGAACTGCTCATGTATCATATAGGCATTGTTGGCCAATATTACAAGGGTAATACCGATGCAAATAGCAAAAATAGGCTTTGTTACCATTTCAGATCGCGCTGCTCAAGGCGTTTACGAGGACAAAGGTGGTCCTGCCATGCAGCAATGGATAAGCGATACCTTAGAAAGTCCATGGCGTGCGGTCGTGCGCCTTATTCCCGATGAGCAACTGCTGATAGAGCAAACACTTATCGAACTCGCTGACACAGAAGGCTGTGACCTTATTTTAACAACAGGTGGAACAGGACCCGCATTACGCGATGTGACACCGGAAGCAACACAAGCTGTATGCGATAAAATTCTTGACGGCTTTGCCGAGCAAATGCGGGCAGTATCCTTACAGTTTGTACCAACGGCAATTTTGTCACGTCAAATTGCTGGCACGAGAGGAAAGTCACTTATTATTAACTTACCAGGTAAACCTAGTGCTATTGGACAATGTTTAGACGGTGTTTTTGCTGCTGTCCCTTATTGCATCGATTTAATTGGTGGTGCTCGCATAGAAACTAAAGCAGAGCGCATTATTGCGTTTCGACCTAAAGGAGCGTAAAAGCACATGTCATTACTTATGTCCCCACTGTCTAATCTGACGAGCATTCGCGACTACATCCGCTTCGGTGCCTCTCAATTTCTTTCTGCAAATATTTTCTATGGTCATGGCATGGACAACGCCTTTGATGAGGCTAAGTTTTTGGTGCTTCAAGCCATTAATATGCCAGCAGACTTAGATGATGCTTGGCTAAGTTGTGCGCTAACCGATGATGAAGCTAAACGCATTGTTATTTTATTTGAGGAGCGCATTACAACGCGCAAACCTGCTGCGTATTTGGTTGGAAAAACTTGGTTTGCGGGTATGAATTTTATTGTCAACGAAAATGTTTTAGTGCCTCGTTCTCCATTTGCCGAATTAATTGGACGAGGTTTCGATGGTTGGGTCAATGCAGAAACATGTCATCATGTGCTAGACATGTGTACTGGTTCTGGCTGTATTGGTATCGCTAGCCTGCAAGCACTACCTTATGCCCAAGTGGACTTAGTGGATATTAGTCCAGAAGCTATTGCGGTGGCCGAACAAAATATCGCGTTGCATGGTGTAGAAGACCGAGTTTGCGCAATCACTTCAGACTTATTCAGCAACTTGCAAGGCAAGCGCTACGACCTAATTATTAGTAATCCACCTTATGTAGATGCAGCAGAAATCGCAGCCATGCCAAGCGAATTTCACCATGAGCCAATGCTGGGGCTCGCTTCTGGACACGACGGATTAGACCTAACAAGAAAGTTACTTGCCCAAGCTGCAGATCATTTAACAGAGCAAGGGGTGTTAATGATCGAAGTCGGTGCTTCTGATGAAGCACTGATTGCCGCTTATCCAGAACTCCCTTTTTTCTGGTTTGAATTTGAACAAGGCGGCATGGGCATTTTTGCCATTAATCGTTATGAATTAGAAGCTTACGCAGATGTTTTGGCAGAAAACTCAGCCATTAACTGACAAAGATACTGAACGGCTTCTAAGGTCATACCATTGTAAATAGAAGCACGAATACCACCCAATGAACGGTGTCCAGCTAAACCGCTGACACCTTTACTGGCTGCGTAATTCAGGAAGTCTGCTTCTAACGCTGGTGTTGCTAAATTAAAAACCACATTCATTAACGAGCGGTTTTCTACTGCCGCAAATCCGCGATAAAAGCCGTTGCTTTCATCAATGACACGATAAAGTGCTGCCGCTTTTTCAGCATTAATTTTCGCCATATTCGCCAAACCACCAATATCATTTTTTAACCAGCGGCTAATAAGTAACACAACATAAATAGAAAAAACGGGCGGCGTATTGTAATTTGACTGTGCTTTTAAGTGATTACGGTAATCTAACATCGCTGGAAAATGATCTTGCGAGCGTGTTAACAGACTTTTACGAATAATCACAACCGTAACACCTGCTGGGCCAATATTTTTCTGTGCATGCGCATAAATAATATCAAAACGATTCACATCAATTGGGCGCGACAAAAAATCAGACGACATATCACAAACACGTAATACATCATCTCGACCCATCACTTCATGAAATTGCACGCCTTCGACCGTCTCATTCGACACATAATGCAGATAAGCTGCGTCTGCAGAAAATGCCAAGTCTGCATTATGCGGTAAATGGTCTAAGCCTTCTTTCATGCCATCCCACAACAAGGTGACTTTGCCTTCTTTCTCTGCCTCTACACGTGCTTTGTGACTCCAATAACCCGTTTCTATATATTCTGCTGTTTTATTACTGCCAGACAATAGCAACATGGGGATCATCGAAAACTGCAAGGTTGCGCCACCTTGCAAAAATAACACAGCATGACTGTCTGGTAAGGATAATAAGTCTCGAATGTTTTGCTCTGTTTCTGCCAGCACATCGGCAAACCAACGAGAACGATGACTAATACCTAAAATAGAAAGCCCAACCTCTGGCACAGAATCTATTGCTTGCTGCACCATCGTCAATACCGATTTTGGCAAAGCGCCAGGACCACCAGAGAAATTTAATTCATTTGCTGTCAACATCTCGTTTTATCCTTTAGCACGCGTTATCAGTAACCTTCGGAAAGCATCAAAAATACGTTGCATTGGTTCATGCTTATAAGGAAAAACATCGGGAGGATCCATGTCGTGTACCACCATCGCATGGTCAATTTCAAAAACCAACAACCGACCATCTTGTGTTTGCGCACAATCAATACCGAGATAATCTAAGCCAACAACTTCATAAATGGCTTGAAGAGCTTGACGATGCTTAGGTGCAAACTCCTGGTCAAAGGTTGCAAACCACTTGGCTTCCTCATCGCGCTTAGCTTGGCTTTCCATCATACCTGCATTCATATAGTGAATCATCCAATGTGTTGAAATCGCCATATGTGCAGGGTAGGGAACACCATCAATTAATACAACGCGGTATTTACGAAATTGGCCATCGGCATCAGAATAATCAACAAACGGAGAAACAAAAAAGGTATCCGCTGACACTTTCGCCAACTCATCCGCCAAAATCGTCAGATTATCTACACGAACAAGGTCATGACCTGCATGAGAATCTATCGGACGAATAATTAACGGCAAAGCAAGGCGATTATCTTCACCGCCCTGAAGCACGCTTTCAATAACATGCCGATCAACTCGGTAGGTTGGTGGCATTACAACGCCAGACAAAGGCTGCAATAGCGCAGAAGCGGTATCTCTGGCGACATTAGGAATTGCACTTGGACGATTGATAATCGGCACTGGCCAATGCGCTAGTATTGGCGCCCATGCGCGCATAATAGGACGATTTGCTTCCGATTCACTCATCGCAAAAAACAGCACGTCATGATCTGGAATTTCGTTTAAATCAATATCATCCGCAGCGGCATAATAACACTCAAGCGTAATATCACTATGCTCAAGCAAGCACTCTATTGGTACGTTTGCCATCAGCTCACCAGGCGCCATTAAAGCGAGCACACGCAACGCAACAGGGGAAATTCGCGCAGGGATGGTATAACGTCGGCGTACAAGTAACGCCTCTTGTTGCAACTGTAACGCTAGCGCCTGATCTCCAAGAAACTGAACAACAATCGCCGCGTCCATAATCGCTTGCACATTGCTCGTGTCTTCGATCGCGCTTTCGAGCAATGCCTGACCAAGTTTAACCAAATCGATGTTCTGCGCATGAAGACGCATCAAATGCGCCAAACCTTGGTATGTTTTTTGAGCCACCAATTCGCTTATGGTTGTCGATTCCATTACGAATACTGAATGACAGAGCGAACCGTCATCCCATGCCATTGAAATGAATTTAAACTTGCCAAATCAACCAAACAAGCCATCCCCGCAACACGATATCCGACTTGCTCTGCCAGTTCCGCCGCTGCCCCCATAGAACCACCTGTTGCAATAAGATCATCCAAAATAAGCATCTTACTACCATCACCAGCTTGCATATGCAAACTATCTGCACCATATTCCAGACCGTAACTAATACTGCCTGCAACATTTGGCAACTTGCCTGGTTTGCGAATTTTAACAAACCCCTTTCCATGTTTATAAGCGAGTGCTGCAGCAAAAATAAAACCACGCGACTCAATCCCTGCCAACACATCTATCGATTGCCATTCATCTGCGCTAAATAGTGCGCTCATGGCATCAATCGTTGCTTTAAATTCTTGTTTTAATAGGGGAGAGACGTCACGAAATAAAATACCAGGCTTAGGAAAATCTGGAACTTCGCTGACCAAACTTTTTAAATCGACCATTAAAAAACACCAATACCTTTATGACTTTGTTCTGCTTATTATGAGCGATATATCAATGCGTCGCAAGCAATGGCAGCAGCGTGCAATCAACATTTGGCAGATGATGAGACAAAACCTGCTTTAAGCTTAATGCATCTTGATGCGGCAATAAGACACTAACGATACAAATATCAATACAACCTCTCACTTGTTCAATAAGCGTCAACTGCGCATTGACCTTACCGTAGCGTTGTCCATGCCATAAATCGAATTGATCGACCTGTTGTGTGAGTAATAAATCCACCAGTTTTTGTTTGTCTTGCAGTAAACAACTCACCAATAACTTACACGGATTTGACGAATCAATTTGGCTCATGCTGCGCCACCATTCGGTAATAAATAACAGGTAACAAAAATAACGTTAGCAAGGTAGACGTCACTAACCCACCAATAACAACAACCGCTAAAGGGCGTTGCAACTCAGAACCTGGACCAGTCGCAAACAACAGCGGTAATAAACCCAACGCAGCGATGCTTGCAGTCATCAGAACTGGGCGTAAACGTCTTTTCGCACCCAATAAAGTCAACGATAAAGCACGATGACCTTCGCGATATAAATGTTGCCAAGTATCCACCATAACCAAGCTATTCAATACTGCAATACCCAGTAATGCAATAAAGCCAATAGAAGCAGGCAGCGACAAATATTCGCCACTGATAAATAACGCAATAACACCACCTATTAATGCAAAGGGTACGCTTAACATGGTAATGAGCGTTAATTTAACCGATTTAAGGAGTAGCAATAGCAAAAAGCTAATGAGCACTAAAGCAATCGGTACAACAATTGCCAACCTAGCATCCGCACGCTGCTGATTTTTGAATTGACCACCCCAGTCCAACCAATAACCAGCAGGTAAGGTTAAGTTTTGCTGAAGTTTCGCCTGCGCCTCTTTTACAAATCCCACCAAATCTCGATCAGTAACATTAACTAAAACGACCGCCATGCGTTGTCCATTTTCGCGCGCAATCGATACCGGTCCTTCTGTACGCGTGATAGTGGCAACGTCTGACAACCGCAAACCAGTAATATCATGATGCGGAATTGGCAACATCGCAAGCTCTGGTAAGTTTTCACTCGGCTCAGCATTACCGCGTAACATAATAGGCGTACGTCGATTCGCTTCAAAAATCAAACCAACTTGCTGTCCTTCCAACTGGCTACGAATCCAAGCATTCATCATATCGACATCTAAGCCATAGCGACGAAGCGCATCATGATCAAATACAACTTGCAAATACTGCACGCCGCTATTCGCTGGCGTAAAAACCTCTGCCGCCCCCTGAATATGCTTAACTTGTTCCTGAATTTTCTGTGCTATTTCCGACAAGGTTTGTCCATCTGCACCATAAATTTTGATTGCCAAATCTCCCCGTGTGCCTGTTAGCATTTCAGAAACACGCATTTCAATCGGCTGTGTTAAGGTATGATTAATACCCACAAATTTTTCCAATACCAAACGTATTTGTTCCAATAATGCATTTTTATCATATGGAACACGCCATTCGCTCGCAGGCTTAAGTGTTAAAAAGCTATCTGTATCATTCAAACCCATCGGATCCAATCCAATATCATCTGAACCCGCACGTGCAACAATACCTGTAATTTCAGGAACAGACTGCAATAATGCTTGCTGTACTTGCGTATCTAATGCAAGAGAAGCTTCTAAATTAATCGAGGGCAACTTCTCTAATTGCACAATCACATCGCCTTCATCGAGCGTGGGAATAAAAATTTTACCGATATTGGGATACAGCACACTCGCAATCAACACAGAACCGCCAACAACAATCAACATAACTTTGGGTTTGTGAATGGTTTTTACAAGGAGTACCTCATAATAATGATGTAACTTTTCTAACCAAGCCGCTTCACTAAATTGCGTTTGATTACCTAGTAATAAACTTGCGATAACAGGTATGATCGTAAGTGATAACAATAACGTACTCGCTAACGCAAATACAATTGTTAATGCTACGGGACCAAACAACTTTCCTTCAATATCTTGCAAGGTTAACAATGGCAAAAAGATAATAACAATAATGGCAACGCCAGAGCTTACAGGTGTGGCTACCTCTATTACAGCGCGATAAAGGATATGTAAACTTGGTAAGCGAGCAACGGGGTTATGATGCAATCGACTCACCATGTTTTCAACAACCACAACCGCAGTGTCTACTAACATACCAATCGCAATAACCAACCCACCCAAAGACATTAAATTGGCAGACAAACCAACATAATGCATCAAAATAAACGTAGCAAGTGCCGATAAAGGCAAAATGAGCGCTACCGTTAGCGCTGCACGCCAATTACTTAAAAAAACAATTAATAGCACCAATACCAGAACAATAGCCTCTAATAACGATTTACTTACCGTCCAGACTGCACGCTCAATCAAACTCGCTCTGTTGTAAAATACATTAATCGTTAAATCATGAGGCAGGGCGCTTTTTAAGCCATCTAAACGCTCTGTGACATTTTTAATCACTTCGCGCGCATTCGCACCAGTACGCGCTAAAACAATGGCCTCTACTGTTTCTCCTTGGCCATTACGCGTTACGCCACCATTTCTTGCCAAAGAACCTAAATGGATTTGTGCAACATCAGAAAGCTTAATGGCACTCTGGTCACGCGTCGCAATTCGCAAATTTGCTAAGTCATCTAAGCCTGTTAAATTTCCTTCTAATCGAACCACCAGCGTTTCTTCACTTTCATTCAAGCGACCAGCGCCACTAATTTGATGATTGGCGATTAATACTTGCTGTATATCATCTAATGTAATGCCTAAGCTCGCCATTTTTTGGGGATCTGGGCTAATTTCATAAGTTCGAACTTCGCCACCCAGCGTATTAATATCCGCAACACCCGGAATGGTTCTTAAAGCCGGACGAATCACCCAGTCTAGCCACTGCCGTCGCTCACTCAATGAAAGCTTGTCACTATCCAAGGTAAACATAAATACGTCTGATAAAGGTGTTGTCATCGGTGCAACACCACCTTCCATACCAGCAGGTAAGCGATCTCTTACATTTGCTAACCGCTCACTCACTTGCTGTCTAGCCCAGTAAATATCCGTACCTTCTTCAAAATCAATGGTAATATCGGTTAAACCATATTTCGTCAAAGATCTTAAGTTTTGTTGCTTAGGAATACCTAGCATTTCGGTTTCAATCAATGCAGTTACACGAGTTTCAATTTCTGAGGGTGTCATTCCTGGCACCTTTAAAATCATTTTTACTTGTGTGTGTGTAATGTCTGGAAAAGCATCAATGGGGGTATTCACCATGCTCTGCCAGCCGTAAGCGACCAGAACACACGTCATTAACAACACCAATAAACGCTGAGTTAACGCACCTTGAATTAAAAATTGCATCATTTGGCGTTATTTCCGTCTTGTCCTAAAGCAGCTGGCTCCGACTCTAACATCGCTTTTATCGCTGCGCCACCTTGTACGACAACCGCACTATCAACGTTAAGCAACCTACTAGACACTTGCCAACCACCTCTTGTAGCCCCCAATACAACAACAGGAAGTGAAACAACTTGATTATTTTCTATTACAAACAAAGTAGGTTGATTGTTAATATGGATCAAAGCAGAACGAGGAACCTCATAAACTGACGCTTGCACATGGTTTAAACTAAGTTTCACCCATTGTCCTGGCATTAGCTCTGGTGCATTGCGAACTTTAGCCAAGAACACAACTTTTTGCGCTGTATTTCGTTCTGGCTGTTGACCAACCAACTCCGCCTCATAAGTGGTATCAACAATATGAAAAGTTTCCCCTGTTGAAAATGGTTGGACTTCCTGCGGCGTTAATGAAAAAGACAACCAACGTTCATCACCGCTTTGATAACTCAACAACGGCTCGCCTGGCGTAATGCTATGCCCTTGAATCGCATCCAACTTCACAACGCGCCCTTTAACTTTAGCACGTAACAAAAATTCACCCGTCGGAATACCTGTTTTTTCCATTTGTTGAATTTGTGCTTCTGACATACCTAAATGAAGACACTGCTGCGCCGCCATTTTTGCCGTAACTTCAGCATTATCTCTTTCAGTCTGCGCCATATCTAAGCGTTTTTTAGGCACCAACCCTTGTTGATACAAGGTTTGTTCACGTTGCCATTGCTGCTGTGCCAGCTTTGCTTGATTACGTGCAATCAACAAACTATGTGCAGCATCAAGCAATGTACTGCTAAATAGCTTAGCTAACGGCTGCTGCGCCTCAATACGCTGATAGGGATCAATCAACCATGCTACAAGTGTGACAGAGTGAGATAAAGAAATATTCTGCTGGCTCTGTTGCGGCACAATAACTTGTGCGGGTAACACTTGTGCCTGTCCTGGCATGCTTAACGGTGCCTGCGTATGAATACCAAGGTTGGCAATCGTTTCATTATTAAGCGTTACTGCATATACAGGTACACTACTAAAACATAAAACAAGCCAAAATAGGCGATGCAAAAACTGATTCATCATTCACTATCCTCTAAGGCATGCAAGGCTAGGGCGCTAAACAAATGACTATAGTTGAGCAACTCTGCTGTATGTTGCCCCTCAAGCCAAGCACCTTTAATACGCAATAACTCACGCAAATCTAACTCACCACTACGAAAAGCAGATTGTGCCATCTCATACTGTTTTGTAAGCTTCTCGTTTAAAAGCTTTTGTTGAGCCAACTGCTGCTGACTCTGCGTAAAACGTTTACTTTGCTGGGCAAACAAACTTTCCAGCATTCTCGTCACTTTTTCGAATCGAACTTGCGCCTGAGATAGCTCCCAAGTTAACTGATTTTCTGCCTGATAACGATAAGGGCCAGCACCAATCGGGATCGTAATACCTAAACGCGCCAATGCATTACTTGGACTAAAACGATCCATTTGATCCTGTTCTGTAGCAATCGTAACTTCTGGCTTATTAAGAGACGCCTGTTCTGCTTGATTTACTTGAGCACGTATAAACGCAACTTCGTTTTGTGCCGACAACCATTGCGAACAATGTGTCAATTTAAAAGGCTGCACAAAGCTTACAGGCGTTTTACTGACAATTGGTAACTCGCTTTGTCCTGTTAATTGTAAAAAGGCAAGCCTTTCCTCATCAAACGTTTGTTGCGCACTCAGCAAGTTTTGCTGTCGTTGCTGCACATCGGCCTGCGCACTAATAACATCAAATTGCGACAAATCTCCTTGAGCATAACGCGCCTGGACATGATCTAATAATTGTTGTGCATGTTTGACGGCCAATTGCGCATGATGCAATCCTTCGCGCGCGCCAAAATAAGACTCTGTTTGCTGATATAACGTCAACTTTAACTTTTGTCTTTCAGCAGCCAGCTGTAACTTTTGCCATGAGACTAATGCGCCAACAGTTTCCTGTGCTAATGGACGTTCATTAGGCCACCATAAGGGTAGAATTAAGCCTAACGTTGCATTCTGATAACCAATATCGCGACCAAAACGATCTGTTTTTAATTCTCCCAACAAGCGAGCTTGCCCCGAAAGAAAACTATCTGCTTGTTGCTGCTGATTATCTAACCAACGTTTTTGCGATTGGATAAGCGTATCAGGCTGATGCAATTGAATCATCTTTGCTTCCAACAGCACCAAGGAAATTGCCGATGGATTAATGTCCTCGTGCTCATCGTAATCGATAGGATCCTGAGCAAACAAACGACACGAAAAAAACATAATCCAATAAACAAATCTGACATTACGCATTTTATTGGCCCATAATAAAAAACATCCGCATGATAGCGGATGTTAATGTGATTAGCGATCAGACATTTGTACTGGTATTTTATTCTTCTTACCAATCATGCAATTAGCTGCATCGACATAGACTAATGTCGGATGATGCTTTGCCTGATTTTCACGACTCAATTGTACAAAAGTACAAATAATCAATAAATCGCCAGGTCGCGCTTTATGCGCAGCCGCACCATTTACCGAGATAATACCGCTTTTCGCTTCAGCTCGAATAGCATAAGTAACGAAGCGTTCACCATTGTTAATATTATAAATATGAATCTGCTCATACTCATCAATACCCGCTGTATCAAGCAGCTCGCCATCGATAGCACAAGACCCTTCATAATCTAACTCAGAATGCGTCGTTGTTACACGATGCAATTTGGCATTCAATACCGTTTTTAACATACTCATTTATACCTACGATTAACCCGTGTTACGCATGCCGGCAGCAATAGCATTAATAGAGCGCAATAACGGACGCAGCCACATATCACGCTCTGCATCCGTTGCTTCTGGGTTACGATAGCGTTTCAACAAGACAATTTGTACATGGTTTAGCGGATCTAAATAAGGATTGCGACGGTTTAATGATAACGCAATTTCTGGCGTATCCGCCATCAATGACGCATTACCACTAATGCGTAATACTTGGTTAGTGGTGCAGCGGCACTCATCGGCAATCGTTTCGTAAATCGCAAGCGCTTGTTGACGATCTTGAGCCAGTAAAGAATACTCTTTACCCGTTACTAACTCCGACTTAAACAGCGACATTTGGATATTACTAATCATAGAACGGAAAAATGGCCAACGCGCGTACATGTCCTGCAATGCATCGGGTTGATCTGGATGCGCTTTCTGCCAGCGATCTAACGCACTACCTAACCCATACCAAGCTGGCAAAGTTAACCTTGCTTGCGCCCAACCAAAGACCCAAGGAATGGCACGAATAGAAGCTTTCGTTCTATTACCAACCTTACGATGCGATGGGCGAGATCCCATGTTCAACATCCCGATTTCAGTTACAGGCGTTATTTCATAAAAGTAGTCTAAAAAACCAGGTGTATTGTCTGTCAACTCACGATAAGCCGACTCACCATACTGCGCTAGCTCAGCCATAATGGCTAAGTCTTTCGGATCTTCTTTTCTAGCAGGTTGAACGAGATGTGTACTCGCTTTCATCAACCCGGTTACGCCCAAAGTTAATTCATAAGTTGCCGTTTCAGAATTGCTGTATTTATAAGACAACACTTCACCTTGCTCGGTAAACTTAATTTGACCATGAACAGTTCCATAAGGCTGTGATTGAATCGCAATATGTGTTGGACCACCACCACGACCAACCGTACCACCGCGACCATGGAAAAGACGACACTCAATATCGTATTTTTCAACAACCGCCATAATATCTTTTTGGGCACGGTATAAATTCCACGCAGAAGCAACGATACCGCCGTCTTTACAAGAATCCGAATACCCCAACATAATTTCTTGCAACTTACCCGCACTTGCAACCAAATTGCGATACGTCTCGTTTTCAAGCAAATCGGTCATAACCGGCACAATATGTTGCAAGTCTTCAATGGTTTCAAAAAGGGGAGATACTTGAATGTGGCAATAGGTTTGTCCATTGGAAGTACCTGCCAAGCCTGTCTGATGTGCTAAAAACATCACTTCCATGACATGACTCGCATGGTGCGTCATTGAAATCACATATTGACCAAATGCTTTTGGGCTAATATCTTCACGCATTTGCCGAATGACATCAAATACAGCCAAAACTTCTTTTGTTTTTTCAGAAAGTTGCAGATGCTTTCTATCAATAATAATTGGAGAAGCAATATGTTCTGCAAGCAAAGCAATACGTGCTTGCTCTGATAAAGACATATAGTCAATGCTTAAATGTCCTAATAACTCGGCAACACTTTCAGTATGCGTTGTTGACTCTTGGCGAATATCTAGGCGCATTAAATAGAAGCCAAACGTTTTCACCAAACGAATCAAATCTAATAGTTCGCTATTCGCTATTTTTTCGTCGCCATGTGCACATAATGAATCGTGAATGAGCTGTAGATCAGCTAAAAACTCATACTCATTGCTATAAGCAAAACGAGAACGCAAACTCGGTTCTTTGTTAATGCGCCCTTCAATCCAATCTAACGTTGCCTGAAGCTTGCCTTCAATAATATATAAGAAACGACGATAAGGTTCATCAGAGAAACGGTTAGGGCGATTATGGAAAATTGCATGTAACAAATCTGAGTCAACAATCGTTGCACGATTTAATACTTCCTGACTAATCGCACATAAACGGCGAGAATGCGTTAAATGGCGACTTAACTTAAACACTGCATCACGATATTGGTACATAATCGTCCGCGCATGCAACAATACCGCCATTTCTGTTTTCTGATGCGTTACGAAAGGATTACCATCTCGGTCGCCACCAATCCACGAACCAAACGACAGGAAAGGGGAGGAATTTAGCGTCGCTTCTGGATAATGATGCGCTAATGCGCGATCCATAAAGCGATAGACTTTTGGCACTGCTTCAAATAAAGACTGACGGAAGTAAAAAATACCATTGCGAATTTCATCATCCACTTCTGGTTTTGTTGCACGCACTTCATCGGTATTCCATAACACTTGAATTTGCGTCTGCAAACGGTCAATAACCTCTTTGTCGCCCCAGTGTTCTTGGTCATCAAAAGCAAGTTCTTCAAGCGTAACAAAAACTTCACGCAAGTTTTCCATTACAGCACGACGCTTAGACTCTGTTGGATGTGCCGTAAATACGGGGCGATACATCAAGCCGTCAACAAGCGTTTTCATTTGCTCGGCAGAAACACCGCTGGCTTTTAACTCACCAATGGATGTCATGAAAGAGCCTAACCATTGCGGCCCCTCTGTACGCATCTGATGCTGACGACGATAAAACGCAGCTTCTTCTTCCGCTAAATTAGCTAAGCCAAAATAAATGTTAAAAGCACGAATAACATGGGTAGCGACATCAGCATCAAGCTGTGCAATAAATTCATTTAACGATTGTCTTAATTCTGGATCATCGGCTTTGCGTAAACTGATGAAGCCCCTACGCAATCGCTCTACAGCCTCGTAAACAACTTCTCCCGCTTGTTGGCGCACGACATTGCCCAACAAGGTACCAAGTAATTTAACACGTGCACGTAACTGCTTGTCTTGTAAGTCTTTCACTATATTATGTTCCTGTTGTACGGAAGCAAACATGGGGGTTTCATTCTCTCTACTTAATTTGTATCGTAGCGACATAAGACTCCCTTGGGGTTGCCAAAGGCAAACTTGAGGATTATAACCTTATTGCGACAAGATAACAAAAAAATACCTCGGTTAACCGAGGTATTTTTAATGCAACAAAAGACGCACAGTGGTTACTTTTGTGCTTGATAGCGTGTTACACCATCCATAAGCTCTTTTTTAGCTGACTCAACACCTTCCCAGCCATCAATACGCGCCCATTTACCTGGTTCTAAATCTTTATAGCGTTCAAAAAAGTGCTGAATTTGTGCGCGTAACAACTCTGGAAGATCATCCAAATCTCGTACATTTTTGTAAATCGTCGTTAATTTATCAACAGGTACCGCGATAATCTTGGCATCTTGACCACCATCGTCTGTCATTTTTAGAACAGCAACTGGGCGACAACGAATTGCACAACCTGGATGTAATGGATAAGGCGTCACAACAAGTACATCAACAGGATCACCGTCCAATCCCAACGTTTGATTAACGAAGCCATAATTAGCAGGATAAAACATAGTTGTTGCCATAAAGCGATCAACCCATAACGCGTCGGTTTCTTTATCGATCTCGTATTTAATTGGCGTTGAGTTTGCTGGAATTTCAATAAGTACATTCATTTCATCTGGCACTTTACCAGCCGGGATATTTACAAAACTCATCGTGTCTTCCTTAAAAGTAATTTAATGGTCAAAAAATCCCCGCATTGCGGGGATTTTCGTAGCTTAAACAAAGCGATAACACTATCAATTAAACGCCGTAGTACTTCTGTACTGTCTTGACTTCTTCTTTAGAACCCAAAACAACACCACAACGTTGGTGAATTTTTTCTGGATTAATGTCCATAATATTTTCACGAGGCGTCGTTGATAAACCACCAGCTTGTTCAATTAAGAAGCTCATTGGGTTACCTTCATACATCAAACGCAATTTACCTGCCTTGCCAACTTCACGATTATCCCAAGGATACATGAAAATACCGCCACGCGTTAAAATACGGTGAACTTCTGCAACCATAGAAGCAACCCAACGCATATTGTAACGTTTACCTAATGGGCCAGTTTCACCAGCAATACAGTCACTAATATACTGCTGCATTGGCGCTTCCCAGAAACGCTGAACAGACATATTAATCGCAAATTCTTTTGTTGTTTCTGGCACTTTAATCTGTTCGCGCGTTAAAACAAACTCACCAATTTTTGTATCTAACGTGAATACGTCAACGCCTTTACCTAAAGTCATCACCAACAAAGTTGACGGACCGTAAAGCACATAACCCGCCGCCACTTGATTACGACCAGACTGTAAATAAGTCGCTTCAGCACCACCGTCAGCACCAGGTGCAGCAGTCAACACAGAGAAAATCGTACCAACAGACAAGTTCACATCAATATTCGATGAACCATCTAATGGGTCAAATAACACCAAAAACTTACCATCAGCCGAACCTGCTACTGGTAGGTCTTCTTCTTCAGAAGCGATACCACGAACAACACCAGAAGATAACAAAGTGTTTTTCAATAAGTCATTAGAAATAACATCAAGCGCTTTCTGATCTTCACCTTGAATGTTTTCAGTACCAGCAGCACCCAAAATACCTGCCAATGCACCTTGATTTAAACGAAATGCGATATCTTTGCAGGCAACCATGACGTTATCTAACAAGTAAGATAAATCAGCATCTGCGTTTTGTTTGAGGTATGTGCTTAGCAGCATATTGTAGGCTCCTATCAAATAAATTAAAAACTTTTGCGATTATAGCAGAACTTCGGCATGATGTCGTAACTCGCGCACCACTTGGTCACTATTTGATTGATTAAGCAGCGCACAACGCCAGCCTTGTAATAGACGAGAAGGGCGCTTACCAAAATGCAACCAGTAAGTCAGATCATCTTTTCCAGCCAAAACAGCCGACTGTCGCAAGCCAAACTCAGTGGCAATTTGTTCAACATGTGCTTTCAGTTTCTTAAACTGTTCAATGTCGACACTCGGTAAAACTTCCGCTTGCGGCACCATTGGTGGATGCGCCAACATGGTTAGCAAAGCCTGCCCATGTTTTCTAATGACCTGAGCAGACAAGCCCATAGCACTTAATTGGTCTAAATGCTTAGGTGCATGCTCTGCCAATGCAATTAAACCACCATTATCAACAATCCATTGTCTTGGTTTGTTTTGTGCTATCGCTATAGACTCACGCCATAACAAAAGCGCATCTAAGCGATGTTTTTGCACCGACTTGAAATAGGGTGGCGCTTTAACTTTTTTTCGCAAACTCACAATATCTGCCTGATAAAGTTGTTCGCAAGATAGCGCTTGATTATCTTCTGCAATCCAATGCAATCGGTTTAATATCGTTAGTTTGCTGAGCAATTGCGGATAAACTTTGGCCAAATAAAGCACATCATCAATAGCATATTGCAACTGCTCTACAGAGAGTGGACGCTGACTCCAATCCGTTGCGGTTTGATCTTTAGCTAGCACTACCCCTAATTCAGATTCAATTAAACGCGCAAAACCGCAGGACTCACCCATACCCAACACAAGCGCCGCTAGTTGCGTATCAAAAATAGGAGAGGGCAAACCACCCGATTCTTGCCAAAAAATTTCTAAGTCTTGACGACTATCATGAAAAACTTTAACGGCACTAATGCGCTGCAAACAAGCCCAAAAAGGAGACAAATCGAGTACAAGCGCATCCATCAGATAAATCACACCTGAATCTGTCATTACTTGCACCAAACACAAAATCGGCTTATAGGTATTACGACGCACAAACTCGGTGTCTAAGGCGAGATACTGCGATTGTTCAAAATCTTGAATTGCCTGCTGTAACGCTTCTGCCTGGCAAATGTAGCGATGCTCTGTCATATTTTTGGATGCACATTATTATCGAATGCGCTAGCATACGCCTATTACGGGCATAAGGGCAAGCATAAAACATGCATCTACACATTTTAGGAATTGGTGGCACCTTTATGGGTGGATTAGCACAGATAGCACGCGCGATGGGCTATAAAGTAACGGGCCAAGATCGCCCGCTTTATCCACCAATGAGTGAACAATTAGCCGCTATTCATATTGACGTTCGTGCCATGGATGACTGTCAGTTTATTGCGGAGCGCCCAGATTTAGTGATTGTTGGTAACGTTATGACGCGTGGTATGCCAGCAATTGAAGCATTATTAGAGTCAACGATCTCTTTTACCTCTGGGCCTCAATGGCTACATGAAGTAGCGTTAAAAGACAAATGGGTGTTAGCCATATCTGGCACACATGGTAAAACAACCACAAGCAGCATGCTAGCCTGGATTTTGCACTATGCTAACTTAGCACCTGGATTTTTAATTGGCGGCGTACCCGCAAACTTTTCTGTTTCGGCTCGCTGGTCATCGGCATCACCATTTTTCGTCGTTGAATCTGATGAATATGACAGTGCTTTTTTCGATAAACGCGCCAAACTTGTGCATTATCAACCACGTACATGGGTTATTAATAACCTTGAGTTTGACCATGCTGACATTTACGACAACTTAGCACAAATTCAACGTCAGTTTCATCATGGTATGCGCTTAGTGCCTGCCTCTGGGTTACTCATTATTCCTGCCGAAGACGAGGGTGTTGCTGGCGTACTTGCACAAGGATGCTGGTCTGATGTTGCCTATCAATCGGCAAATGCTAGCAAAAACTGGTCATGGCAATTATTAGCGGACAACGCGAGCCACTTTGCCATATTACTTGATGGACAAATTGTTGGCGAAGTAAATTGGTCGCTCATTGGTGAATTCAACATCCGTAATGGATTGTCTGCCATTATCGCTGCTCGCCATGCTGGCGTACCGATTACTGTTGCTTGTGAAGCTTTATCAGGCTTTGCTGGCGTTGCTCGCCGCATGACGCTATTAAATGATAGCGCAATAAAAGTCTATGAAGATTTTGCGCATCATCCTACAGCCATTAGTGCAACACTAACAGGACTAAGAAAAAGCTACCCACATAACCGCATTTTGGCCGTATTGGAACCAAGGTCAAACACGATGCGTATGGGTGCATTTAAAGACGTATTAAGCAACGCGTTAACGCATGCGGATAGTGTTTTTATGTATCAAGATAGCAATTGGGATTGGCAAATTCCTACCGAAAGCTTTGCACAGCCAGTTTTCTTGAGCTCAACCTACGAAAAGCTTAGTCAAAGCGTAATCGCACATAGCCAACCTGGAGATATTATTGTTTGTATGAGCAACGGTGGATTTGGCGGCGTACCTAAACAGCTAGCGCAATACTACAACACCAACGAACCACAATAAAAAGCAAATTTAAAACAATAAAAAAGCCGCGGAAAGCGGCTTTTTATGAAATTCTATTGGTTGCGGGGGCAGGATTTGAACCTACGACCTTTGGGTTATGAG
>JAEMQD010000048.1 GCA_022759035.1 Thiotrichales bacterium | reverse complement strand
TACTAATTCTGCTAACTGAGGGGTTGTAGAAACAATACCATATAGGGCGGCAATGCCCGTATCCATTTTTAGCTTGAAATTATCAACAATTTGCTGTTCTTTGGCTTGCATTAAGTCTGCGGCAGCGTCTTCAAATAATGAAGTACGAATATGCAATATGACGCCAGTGCCTATCGCCAAAATGACAACTGAAGCAATCAGCATTCTGATCATTAACTTATTAGCAATACTATGCACGGCGAATCCTTTTTGCTTGCTTAATACGATGTTTTGTTTGATTTAGCAAGAATTTTTCCAGAAAAATCAATAACTTTCTGTTAAATTAGTCTTTTTACACCCAAGATTTTTTTATTCTGCCCCATAAAAGGGTTAGCAGCGTGCAACGCCAGAATCGACTGCAGCCTGATAAACGGCTTGCGACACCCGTTCGCGCAAGCGCTGATCGTTGGCCTTAGGTAGAATATATTCAGCACCAAAGCTTAAACTGGTTAGATTATTCGCAGTTAACACGTCACTTGGTACGACTTCATGCGTTAGGCTAGCAATGGCATCGACCGCAGCCAATTTCATGGCGGTATTAATTTCTTTGCTTCGCGCGTCTAAGGCGCCACGGAACAAGTAGGGGAAGCAGAGCACATTGTTTACTTGGTTAGGATAGTCACTACGTCCTGTGGCGATAATCACATCGTTACGTACCTGTTTAGCGACTTCTGGGCGAATTTCAGGATCAGGATTCGCCATGGCAAAGACCACGGGCATTGCCGCCATACTTAACAGCATTTCTGGAGCTAACAAATTCGGTGCGGACAAACCAATAAACACATCTGCACCAACTAACGCGTCGGCTAAAGTGCGCGCTTGCGTGTCGGCAGCAAATTGTGCCATATGTGGCGGTAAATCGGTCATACCTGTATGCAGGACACCCACTTTATCTACAACCAAGATGTTCGCTTTATTTGCGCCCAAATCTAATAGTAAGTTCAACGATGCTGTCCCCGCAGCACCTGCACCAACTAAGACAATTTTAGCGTCTTCTAAGCGCTTATTAGCAACGATAAGCGCATTGGTTAGTCCAGCAGCAATAACAATGGCCGTGCCGTGCTGGTCATCGTGAAAGACGGGAATATCAAGCATCGCTTTTAAACGATTTTCTACTTCGAAACATTGTGGCGAGGCAATATCTTCTAAATTAATTCCCCCAAAACTTGGAGCAATATTGGCAATGGTGCGAATCAGCTCTTCTGTGTCGGTACAATCGACTTCGATGTCAATAGCATCTACACCAGCAAAGCGCTTAAACAACAGGGCTTTGCCTTCCATCACGGGTTTAGAAGCTAAAGCACCCAAATTACCTAGCCCAAGAATCGCTGTGCCGTTAGAAATCACGGCCACCAAATTACCTTTCATGGTGTATTTGTAGGCGTCGCTTGGTGTTTCAGCAATGGCTTTTACTGGCTCGGCCACACCTGGACTGTATGCAAGCGTTAAATCGCGCGCTGTTTCTGCGGGCTTAGATAGCTCGATAGACAGTTTACCTGGCACAGGGTACTGATGATAATTTAACGCGTCAGTACGCAAGTCGCCTGTCGCCGCTGGCACTGGCGAGGATGGTACAGCTTTGGCTGTTGCGTGAGCCGATGTCACTTCGTCTGGCTGATCTAACAAACCATTTTCTAACACATCCTTGGCTACGTTGATTAATTTATTCCAATTCATTGCCGAGTACCCATGTAAAAATTAGTATGCCTATTTTACACCAATTACACACCCATGTAATCGAGCATGGCGTTAGCAGCTTTTCGCGCATCGTCGATGGCGTGGACGACGAGGCTAGAGCCACGCACCATGTCACCACCTGCGAATACTTTCGGGTTGCTGGTTTGGAAAGCGTATTGTTGTGCTTCTTGGCAGACAACACGACCACGATTATCGGTACTAATGTTATGCTGAGCAAACCAAGGTGCTGGGCTTGGCTGAAAGCCAAAGGCAACAATGACGGCATCGCATGGAATAATTTGTGCTGTGCCTGGTACGATTTCTGCAACGCGACGACCAGAAGCATCTGGCGCACCTAAGCGAGTTTCAGCAACTTTAATGCCTTCTACCTTGCCGTTACCAATAACTTCGATTGGTGCGCGGTTAAAGACGAATTGCACGCCCTCTTCCTTGGCATTGGCTACTTCTTTGCGTGAGCCTGGCATATTGGCTTCATCACGACGGTAAACGCAATAAACCTCATCTGCACCTTGGCGGATACTGGTGCGGGTACAGTCCATCGTCGTGTCACCACCACCTAAGACTACGACACGCTTGCCCGCCATATCGATAAAGTCACTCGCTGACTTCTCAAAGCCCATCAAACGGTTGATGTTAGCAATCAGGAAATCTAGTGCTTTGTAAACACCAGGTAAGTCTTCGCCGGGAAAGCCACCAGCCATTGCGCTATAAGTACCCATGCCTAAATAGATTGCGTCATAGTCACGCTCTAAGTCAGCAAAGGTGACATCTGTACCCACATTAACGCCTAGGCGGAATTCAACACCCATGTGTTCTAATAGGCCACGACGGTATTTAACCACGTCTTTTTCTAACTTAAATGGCGGAATACCAAAGGTTAGCAAGCCACCAATCTCTGGATGACGATCAAACACAACCGCTTTCACGCCATTGCGCGCTAAAATGTCGGCAGCCGCTAAGCCCGCTGGCCCAGCACCAACAATCGCCACTTTTTTGTTCGTTACCTTTACCTTGCTCATATCTGGCTTCCAACCAGAAGCAATAGCGGTATCGGTAATATATTTTTCTACGGCGCCAATCGTAACTGCACCAAAATTCGTGTCATTTAAGGTACAAGCTTGCTCACACAAACGATCTTGCGGACAAACACGACCACACATTTCGGGCAATGAATTTGTTTGATGTGATAATTCAACCGCTTGCATCACATTCCCTTCAGCCACTAACTTTAACCAGTTAGGAATGTAGTTGTGTACAGGACACGCCCACTCACAATAAGGGTTACCGCAATGCAAACAACGGTCTGCCTGAACTTTGGCTTGCTCTGCGCCGAAGTTGCTATAAATTTCGCTAAACTGCTGGCTACGCTCTTGCGCTGGTAGTTTTGGTGGATCGTTACGATCAACTTTTAAAAACGTATCTGGACTAGGCATTTTAATTTTCCTCTAAATTCAAAACCGCGATGAGCGGCTTTGAGTGCTAGGCGCAGGTAGCGCAAAACAAAGCGTGTACATAAAGTACATAACGCTGTTTGAGCACACCTGCAACGACGCAATCATGACGCGCAATCGGTTTTAGTGTGCTTTCGAGAACAAGTCTAACAAGCGATCTAACCCAATCGCACGCGACTTCACTAACCAGAATTTACCGACCTCGCGGTTAAAGTCTGCCAAAACACGCGCCGCAGTCGCTGAGTTGGTTTTTGCGTGATAATCTTGCAATAAGGTTTTCAAATAATGACGGTAAGATTCGGTCTCTTCTGTATCAATACGACAGAACTCGACCATTTCGGGATTGATACGATCAACCGCTTCATTCGACTCGTCGTACAAGAAGGCCATACCACCCGACATACCTGCACCAAAGTTGACCCCGGTTTTACCCAAGACAACAACCGTACCACCGGTCATATATTCACAACCGTGGTCACCAATGCCTTCTAGCACAGCGGTAGCGCCCGAGTTACGCACACCAAAGCGTTCGCCGCCAGTACCATAGGCAAAAAGCTTACCGCCAGTTGCCCCATATAAACAGGTATTACCAACAATCGGCGTATTATGCGGGTTAAATGCACTGCCTTGTGGCGGCACAATCACAATTTCACCGCCTGCCATGCCTTTACCAACATAGTCATTGGCATCGCCTTCTAAGTGCAGATTGAGTCCACCCGCATTCCACACACCAAAACTTTGACCTGCCACACCCGTTAACTTCAAGGTAATGGGCATCTCGCTCATGCCATGATTGCCATAGCGTTTTGCAATTTCACCCGACAAACGGGCGCCGATCGAACGACCTGTATTTTTCAAGTGGAAATGGAAAGTACCACCTGTTTTTGCACTAATGGCTGGCAACACTTGCGCAACCATTTCTTCTGCCTGATCGCCCTTGTCCCAAGGCTGGTTTCGCTGACCGTTATTAACATGCGGCTTATCTTTGCTAACACCGCCATCTGTTAGGAGCTTGCTAAAGTCAAGTTGACGTTGCTTCTTGGTCACGCCTTCAATTACTTCTAGCAAATCTAAACGACCAACCAAATCTTCCATACGAGCAACACCCAACTGCGCCATGAGTGTCCGTGTTTCTTCAGCAACAAACTGGAAGTAGTGCATGACCATTTCTGGCAAACCAATAAAGTGTTCTTTACGTAAACGCTCGTTTTGCGTTGCCACACCCACCGCACAAGTGTTTAGGTGACAAATACGCAAATACTTACACCCTAAAGCGATCATTGGTGCCGTACCGAAACCAAAGGTTTCTGCACCTAAAATGGCTGCTTTAATCACGTCTAAACCCGTTTTGAGACCACCATCGGCTTGTAGAATAATCTTGTCGCGCAAGTCGTTAGCACGTAACACTTGGTGCGCTTCGGCGATACCCATTTCAAATGGGTTACCCGCATATTTCACCGAGGTTAACGGCGAAGCCCCTGTACCACCGTCATAACCCGAAATGGTAATTAAGTCGGCATAGGCTTTAGCGACACCTGCCGCAATCGTACCAACCCCAGGTTCAGCCACTAATTTCACCGAAACTAACGCGTTAGGATTGACTTGTTTCAAGTCATAGATAAGCTGCGCCAAGTCTTCGATTGAGTAAATATCGTGATGTGGCGGTGGCGAAATGAGCGTCACGCCTGGTACCGCATGACGTAAGCGGCCAATCGTCGCATCGACTTTCGCACCAGGAAGTTGTCCGCCTTCTCCTGGTTTTGCACCTTGTGCCACCTTAATTTGTAGCACTTCGGCATTAACCAAGTAATGTGGTGTCACCCCAAAACGACCCGAAGCAATTTGTTTAATTTTCGACATTTTGACTGTGCCAAAACGCGCAGGATCTTCGCCGCCCTCACCCGAGTTTGAGCGACCGCCCAGACGGTTCATGGCTTCTGCCAAAGCTTCGTGCGCTTCTGGTGACAGCGCGCCAAGTGAAATACCCGCTGAATCAAAACGTTTTAAGATCGCCTCTAACGATTCTACTTGCTCCAATGGCAATGCGCTTGCTGCTGGCTTCACTTTCCACAAGTCGCGCAATACCATCGGGCGACGATTATTCACCAAGTTGGCAAACTTATCGTAGGCAGCTTTATCGCCTTTTTGACACGCTTCGCGTAAGGCATCGACCACTTCTGGGTTGAAGGCATGTGCTTCACCATTAAAGACAAACTTCAACACGCCACCTTGGCTAATGCTCTTACGTGGATTAAACGCCAGCTTAGCGAGCTGTGCTTGGTCTTCTTGTAAGTCTTCGAAACGCGTTCCTTCGATACGTGTCATGGTACCAACAAAGCACAAATCCACGATTTCATTACTCAAGCCAACGGCTTCAAAAAGCTGCGCACCGCGATAAGAGGCAACAGTTGAAATACCCATCTTCGACATGATCTTAAATAGACCTTTGTCGATACCCTTACGGAAATTGTATAAGTATTTCGCTAAGGCTTTGCCGTTATCTAACTCTTTAGTACGGTACAAATCACGAATGGCTTCGTAGGCTAGGTAAGGATAAACCGCTGTTGCTCCATAACCGAACAAAACCGCAAAATGATGCGGATCGCGCGCAGTCGCAGTATCGACAATAATGTTGGCATCACAACGCAGCCCCGCTTTAATCAGCGCATGGTGTACGGCACCCGTTGCTAGCAGCGCATGTATCGTCAGTTTATCTTGGCTAATGCCATTGTCTGACAACACGATTAAGGTTTTACCCGCTTTCACCGCAGCAATGGCTTGATCGCACACTGCACGAACTGCTGCCTCCAAACCCATACTTGGCTGATAGTGCAGGCTAATAATTGCATGCGCATAGCCCGGCTCTTGCATTGCCAATAATTTATCGAACTGGCTAGGCGACAAAATAGGTGACGTTGCCTCCAGGCGACGCGCATGGGCTTGCGTTTCTTCAAACACATTCATTTCCGCACCAAAGCAGGTGTTCAACGACATCACAATGGCTTCACGTAGTGGGTCGATCGGTGGATTGGTTACCTGCGCAAACACTTGACGGAAATAGTCGTACAACGGACGTACTTTTTCAGACATCACCGCAAACGGAGCGTCATCACCCATAGAGCCGACCGCTTCTTGTCCATCTTCGGCCAAGACACGAATAATCTGGTCGCGCTCTTCGAACGACACTTGGAAATATTTTTGATAGGTCAGGGCATTATCTTCATCCAACGTCAGTAAATCTGCTTCACCGTCGGGATTACCTTCAAGACGCATATAGCCTGCATCTAACCACTCACGATATGGCTGACGCACTTTTAAGCGATCATCTAACACTGCTGGACGCAATAACTCACCAGTCGCTAAATCAACCGCCATCACTTGGCCTGGTTTTAAATGTCCTTTTTCGACAACAGAGGCGGGTTCGTAATCATATACCCCAATTTCTGAAGCAAAAGTAATATGACGATCTTTAGTAATGACATAACGCGTTGGGCGTAAGCCATTACGATCGACTGCACAAATGGCATGCTTACCCGTATTAATAACAATACCTGCTGGGCCATCCCACGCTTCCATATGCATTGAGTTAAACTCAAAGAAAGCGCGCAAATCTGGATCCATGTGCGGCACGTTCTGCCAAGCTGGCGGAATCATTAATCGTAAAGCACGGAACGCATCCATATCGCCCATCATCAATACTTCGAGCATGTTATCTAAACTGTTCGAGTCTGAGCCTGTTTGCGACACAATCGGCTTGAGGGTTTGCAGCTGTGGCATGAGCGCAGTTTGGAATTTATTGGTACGCGCCAACGCCCAGTTGCGGTTACCACGAATGGTGTTTAATTCGCCGTTATGGGCCAAGAAGCGGAATGGCTGTGCCAAACGCCATTGCGGCAAGGTATTCGTACTAAAGCGCTGGTGATAAGAACAACTAGATGAAGCAAAACGCTCGTCATTCAAATCGGTGTAATAAATGGGCAATTCACGTGGCATCACCAAGCCTTTATAGGCAATGAGCTGGCTATGCATTGATGGAATGTAAAACACATCATCATTCGCTTCAACGGCCATTTCTGCCTGACGACGCGCAATAAAAAGCGCACGGTTAAAATCGGCTTCAGACATGGTTGGCGCTGCATTCACAAAGACTTGCGCGATATCTGGCTCCATTCCTGCTGCTTGTTCACCCAAGCAGGTTGAATTAACAGGTACTTTACGCCAACCTGCAACGGTTACTCCGTTATTTTCTAACGCAGACACAACCGCCGCCACACCAGCAGCATGTTTATCTGCCTGCTTATTCAAAAACACCATGCCCACAGCATAATGATCGGTAAGGGTAAAACCATGCACTTGTGCTTCAGAGCGGAAAAACGCATCGGGCTTTTTCAGCAACAAACCACAACCATCGCCCGTGCAGCAGTCGGCAGCAACACCGCCGCGGTGTGTCATACGTGAAAGTGACTGAATAGCAGTCTGCACTAACCAATGACTTGGTTTATCGTC
Source organism: Thiotrichales bacterium (assembly GCA_022759035.1). GTDB lineage: Bacteria > Pseudomonadota > Gammaproteobacteria > Thiomicrospirales > Thiomicrospiraceae. The sequence goes on along the minus strand of JAEMQD010000048.1, from coordinate 24,390 downwards.
CATTTGGGCGATCAAACCAAAACCACAGTTTTCCTTCTCAAACGAAGGGTCGTACAGTCCTTGCAGGCGAGTTAATTCGTTCATGCGTCTTTCCTAGCATTAGCTAGCCCTATGGCTAGCAAACAAAAATTTGGGCAAAATGGTTAAAGATAATAGCCAATATTCGCCATCTGGTCAAGAATAACGCATAATGTAATGCAACAATAACACACAAAAACAAGCTCAGACTTGCGTATAATGATAGCCAAGTTTTTGTCACCTTATTTAACGAAAGGAATCGCTTTACGTGACCATTCGCACCGCTTGCCCAGATTGTGACTTATTGGTGACCGTACCGGCACTACCTGAAGGTGCGCGTGCCTATTGTCCACGATGCGGCGCGTCACTCACGCAAGGTGGCTTTTCCTTCCAATTACTGCTTGCTTTAACCATAACAGGCATTATTTTTTGGATAACCAGTTTGGTGCAGCCTTTACTCGTCCTCGAAGTTAATGGCGTTGCCCAAGCTGTTGGCTTATGGCAAGGCACAATTAGCATGCTGCATCAGGGCGAAATTTTGTTAACCCTGCTCTTTGCCATGACAACAATTGTGGCCCCCGTGCTGCAATTAGGCATTATGCTCTGGCTTATTTTACCCCTAGCTTGGGGCAAACGTCCTTGGGCACTCGGCTGGTTGTTTCGTTTATTTCGCGATAATGAACAATGGATGATGCTTGAGGTATTTTTTCTCGGTGTTTTGGTTACTAGTGTAAAATTATCGGCAATGGCGCAGGTTGTCCCTGGTTGGTCGCTTCTCGCTTTTATTGGCCTAATGCTGACAATCGCAGCCATTCAAATCGCCTTTGATGTCGATGGCTATTGGCGTGAGGTGGCACAATGCACATAACCGCACGTAGCCAAAACTTGGTGCGTTGTTCGACCTGCCATCAACTCAACCATGTGCCAGACGCACAAGCGCATTATGCCTGCGCTCGCTGCGGTAGCGTCGTTAAACAGCGTGCACAACCACAACTACAACAAGTCTGGGCGCTATTGCTCGCAGCCATGACACTCTACCTTCCTGCCAATCTATTGCCCGTTATGAATGTGATTAACTTGGGGCAAGGCACGCAAAGCACGATCATTAGCGGCATTATTCAATTTTTGCAGTCTGGCTCATGGATACTCGCTTTAATTATTTTCATTGCCAGCATGTTAATTCCCTTGTTAAAGATGCTGGTCTTAGCAGGACTTCTGATTAGTGTGCAATGGGGTTATTGCGCAGGTTGTGTCGAAAAAACGAAGCTTTATCGTCTTATTGAGTTTATTGGTCGATGGTCGATGGTTGATGTTTTTGTCATCGCACTGCTGGTCGCTTTAGTACAATTTGGTGAATTTGCCTATATTCAAGTCGGTGCTGGCACCTTATCCTTCGCAGGTGTTGTACTATTAACGATTTGGGCAACGAAAGCGTTCGACATTCGTTGGCTATGGGATAAATGCGCGCAACAGGAGGAGTCAACCAATGACTGACGAAGTGGTAACCGCCAAAATTATTCGCCATTCGCGTCAATGGTCGCTCATTTGGTTGGTACCTTTGTTGGCACTCAGCATCGCTAGCTACATCGGCTATCAAGCTTGGCGAAGTCAAGGCATACACATGACTGTGTTGTTCGATAGTGCAACAGGCATTGAGGTTGGCAAAACCCAAGTTCGTTATAAAGAAGTCGTCATCGGCAAAGTAAGTAGCGTCGGGCTAAGTGATGACTTAACCAAGGTGGCAGTAGATATTGCTATTGATCGTCGCTTTGCCAAACAATTACACGATAACGCGCGTTTCTGGGTGGTTCGTCCGCGCGTGACAACGCGTACCATTAGTGGGTTAAGCACCTTACTATCAGGCGCCTATATTGCAATGACGCCTGGTGATACAGGCGATATGCCTGAACGTGTTGTTGGCTTAGACGATCCACCCACCTTAAGTGGTGCGAGTAATGGGCGACAATTTACGCTAACCGCCGATCGATTAGGGTCAATGGACGTTGGTTCTCCTGTTTTTTATCGGGGGATCGCTGTTGGTGAAGTCGTTTCTTACACCCTAGGTGATGATGATCGTATGCGCATTCATGTTTTTATTCGTAGCCCCTACGATCGGCTTGTCAAAAACAATACGCGCTTTTGGAACGTAAACGGTGTCGAGCTGTCAATGAATGGAGACGGTATTAAAGCGCGCATGGAGTCGCTGCTTTCTTTCATGCAAGGTGGCGTTGCTTTTGAAAACGTCGATGTCCTTGACGATAATAATGCAAACCACCTAGATAGCGATCTGTTTGAACTTTATCCCAATAAGGACAGCATTAAACAAAGCTACCCGAAAACTAAGCTCACCTATGTTATGCCATTCACTGGAAGCGTTGCTGGGCTGAGCGAAGGCGCCAAGGTGCAAATGCAAGGCTTAGACATTGGCCAAGTTATCGATTTTTCACCCCATTTCGATAGCAAAACCTTAAAAATAGATATTCCTGTCTTAGTCGAAATTTGGCCAGAACGTCTCGCTATGCCGAATGATGCCGAAAAAGCACAACAGCTTTTTAGCCAAATGATGAAACAAGGATTACGCGCTCAGCTTAAACCCATTAACCTATTAACAGGGCAAAGCGCCATTGATATCAGCTATCACAACAATGCGCCCGTCTTTGTGGCCAGCACCAATACACACAACTACCCCATTTTCCCAACGATGCCTGCAGATATTGAACAAATTGGTCGTAGCGTTAGCGGCATTTTGGCGCAATTAGACCAAGCACCGATTAAAGAAACGATTAGTTTACTCCGCGATAGTGCTCAGGGATTGCGCAGCTTGCTAGATGAGAAACGAAAAGACTCCGTACTGCAACAAACCGAACAATTGCTAAAGCAAACCAATGCCACTTTAGCTAATTTGAAAGACCTACCCAACAACTTCAATGCAACCCTATTACAAACACAAAAGACCTTGGCAACGCTGGACACCAGCCTACAAAAAATTAACAGCAACTTAGGAGACGACGCACTACTACAGCACGACCTTCGTCTGCTCATGGAAGAAACGGCCAAAGCTGCCAACGCCGTAGAAACGCTCGCCGACACCTTACAACGCCAACCCAACGCGGTTATTTTCGGAAAAAGCCAACCATGAAAAATAGATTATTGGTCACCATAAGTGCATTACTACTTAGCGCCTGTGCTGGGCAACCAATGCATTATTATTCCTTACAAGATGGCAGTCCGCAAAATCATGTCATTGATACCACTGCCGATACCGTGCAACGCATTGGTATCGGCCCAATTACCTTGCCCAAACTCCTCAATCGACCACAAATTGTAACGCGCTTGTCGCAAAGCGAGGTTGTATTTGCCGAACAACACCAATGGGGCGGACGCCTACAAGAAGAAGTAACACAATACTTAAGCACGCAACTGCAAAACGATCATCCACAACAATGGGTGTATGCTTATCCGAGCGATGCACGACCCTTACCAACCTATCAATGGGCGCTAGACATTCAACAACTCGATGGCAGCCTAGGTGGCACAGTACAACTACAAGCCACGTGCCGTTTTATTGAAAAAAGCAGCCAAAAAACACGCTTCGAACGCCAAGTCACCGAAACAGAAAAAACAACGGATAACAGCATGCCTGCCTATATTGATGCGCAAAGAAAGCTGCTAAGCAAACTCGCGCAAGCTTGTCGTTGGTGAGTATCAAAACAACCACTAGCATTCTCGCAAAGACAAAGGTACAATCAAAGCATAAATAACCCACTAGGGCATGGTGTTTTTTATGCTAACGCGGCGCGCTTTTGCACAACTCATGTTGACACTACCTTTTAGTAGCGCACTACTGACTTCGTGCACATCTAGTGCGCCAATGCGTGTAGCGATTCACGAATGGATTGGCTATAACTCCTTTTATCTTGCCGAGGCGCAAGCAAAACTACCCGAAAGCGTGAGCTTGATCAAGCTGCGCAATAATAGCGAAAAAATGGAATACACCAAGCAGGGCTTGGTCGACGCTGGCACCTACACCTTAGACGAAGTCTTACAACTGCGCAGTCAAGGTATCCCGCTAACCATCGTCGCTATTCTCGATATCTCTGCTGGTGCAGATGTTGTCCTTGTCCGTAGCGACGAACACAAAAACTTAGTCCCCATACAAGCGAATCAGCGCATCGCCTACGAGCCAACGCAAATTGGTGAGCTCATGCTTGACCTGCTGCTTGATCGCCTAGATTTAACACGCGAACAGATGCGCTTAATTCCGCTGCCTGTTGGCGAAGACCAACTAACCGCCTGGCAACGAGGCGCAGTTGATATTGTCATTACTTATGAGCCTTATGCCAGCCAATTAACACGACTGGGCGCCAAAGTAGCTTATTCCAGCAAAGATTTTCCGCAACGCATTTTTGACGTATTTGCCGTGCGCACCGATCGATTAGCGCGCATGGAAGTCACCCTACGTCAGTTACTACGCGCCCACTTCGCCATGCTTGCTAGCTTTAAAAGCAACCGAGATGAGGCGATTTACAGCATGGCAGCACGCGGCAATTTAACCTATGACGAAATAAAAAATGCATTAAATGGGATCATCTTACCTAGCGTTGCACACAACCGCGCTTTACTTGAACAGCACTCTAGTTTTTACGAAACAGTGAAGTTACTTAATCAGCTTATGGTAAGCCATCAACAAATGGTTAAACCAGATAACTTAGCAGGCCTAATGACTTCCGCTTATTTACCAGGACCCGAATTTGACAACACAACACTACCGCATTAATTTTTACGATTACCTGCGCCTGTGCTTAGTGACACTGAGTCTCGGGTTAACACAAGCCAGTTATGGTGAAAGCGCACCAATCGATCAGCGCCCCGTCATTGAAATGGGTGTTTATGCCTTTGAAGATGCTGCTGATTTAAGTGCTGGCTACCTTGCCTTAGAAAAAGATTTGAACGCAGAAATGCGCGATTATCGAGTACACATTACACTGCTTTCTATTAAAGAAATTGAGCAAAAAATACAAAGCAACCAGTTAGATATCTTGTTTACCAATCCCGGACTTTTCCAACAACTGAGACAAAATTATAGCTTCTCTGCCCCCATTGCTACCGTACAGATTTACCAAAACGAACAGTTGTTAACGAGTCTTGGAGGCGTCATCTTTGAATTAAACAACACACACCCTGTCAATGATCTACACCAATTGATCGGCAAACGTATCGCTATTCCTGCGACAAGCAATGCAGGGGCTTATGCGCTCCCGCTCTATGAACTTCACAAAGCTGGTATTGATAAAAGTGCACTTACTTTCATTGAAACACAAAATAATGACAATGTTGTCCGTGCCGTACTCAATGGTGACGCTGATGTTGGTTTCGTGCGTACTGGCATTTTAGAAAATTGGATACAACACAAACAATTAGAGGCAAACCGATTACATATTATTCACCAGCGTAATCTGCCTAGCTTTCCCTTCATGGTTTCTACTGAGTTGACCGCGGAATGGCCCGTTTATAGCTTGGAACATACCGATCCAGAAGCAATCAAGCAACTTACCATTGCTTTATTTCACATTAGCAAACAGCATCCTTCCGCACAATTACTAAGTATTAATGGGTTTGTACCCCCCGTAGACTGCCATTTGCTCGAGCAAGTTTTACGCACATTAAAGTTACCACCCTTTAACCAAATATACATCCCAAACTGGTACGAAATCTGGCGAACACATTGGCCGGAAATAGTACTATTTTTTACATTACTGCTGATTTTAATCCTTTCCTTTGCTTGGGCGCTCATGTTACGCAAACGGATACAAGCTAAAGCCGATCAACTGCAATCGGTTTTAAATGCGACCAAAACTGGCACGTGGACATGGTATTTGCACACAAACCAGCTTATTGTCGACACAAACTGGGCAAATATGCTGGGTTACAGCGTAGAAGCACTCGTGCCAGATATTAGCACTTGGAACCAGTTACTCCATCCAGACGACTTCCCTGTATTCAAAACCGCTTATCAACAATACATTAATGGCGAAAGCACACAATACGACATTACCGTGCGCCTACAGCATAAAGCTGGTCATTGGTTATGGATCCATACCATTGGTAGCTTTATTGAATATGATAAGCAAGGTGTACCCTTGGTTATGCAAGGCACGCATCAAGATGTTACGCTGACTTATACGCAAAAATTACAGCTCGAACAAGCAGCCTTGGTTTTTGATGTTAGCTTAGAGGGTATTATGATTACCGATGCCAACAGAAATATCGTCAACGTTAATCCTGCTTTTGAATATATCTCTGGCTATAGTAAAGCAGAGGTACTAGGTAAAAACCCGCGGATTCTTCAGTCTGGCAAACAAGATAAACTGTTTTATCAAACCATGTGGCAAGCCATTAATACACACGGCATGTGGCGCGGTGAGGTATGGAACCGCCGAAAAAATGGGGCACTCTATCCTGAGTTTTTAACCATTAGCGCCATTCGTGATCAACACAATAATGTCGTCAATTATGTTGCTATTTTTTCTGATATTAGCCAACAGAAAGAACAACAAGCACGCCTAGAAAAGTTGATTCACTACGATCCGCTCACCGAACTACCAAATCGCCTACTATTAACCGAGCGTATCCGTCAAGCAATTGCCAGCGCCATTCGTCAAGCGCACGCAATGGCTTTACTGTTTATCGATTTAGATGGTTTTAAACAAATCAACGATACGCACGGTCATGATGCGGGTGATTTCTTGTTGGTAGAGATAGCGCACCGCTTCAAGCACGCATTACGTACCGAAGACACCATCGCCCGCCTAGGTGGTGATGAATTTGTTGCCGTTATTAGTCAACTACAAACCGTTATAGAACTTTACCCGCTCATTAATCGGTTACTCGATGCAGCGGCTACACCGGTGCTCATTCACGGCGCCGAACTCCATGTATCTGCCAGCATTGGTGTACGTTTTTACCAACCCACAGATGCCGATACAGCGCTATCAGAACAAACGTTACTTAGCCAAGCAGATCAAGCCATGTATCGTGCTAAAACGGCAGGGAAAAACCAATTCTGCTTCTATGAAGAAAACACCTAGTGCCGCCATAGCGGCAACAAATCAAAAAACTGAAGCAAAACATGGTTATTTTTGTTAAAAAATATTGACAAAACAACATAAAGAGAAAATAATCAAGCAAAGTCGCTTATTTTAGGCATGGCAGAATCAACATGATTACCCCTTCTCTTGGTGCACCTAATATTGGCTTGTCGGCTTTTCAGCTACAACAGGCCAACGCTGCTGCAGAACAAAAAATGCGGCAAGCGGATAGTTTGCGCCAAAGTTATGAGGCCGCGAAAAAACAAGCGGATGCCGCCAAGCAACAGGAAGAAAATAAAAAGGTCGCCTACATCAATGCACAAGAAAAAGCGAATGATTTAGCCAGCTATGCGACAGACCTACAGACAAGCCAGAAAAAAACCGCACAGTCTACAAACCTAACCGCAGCAAACCATGCGACAGACCTTTCTGCATTAAATCTAGAAACTAAACCAAATTTAACGCCTTATGACATTACACAAAAAATTGTCGGGCGATACGTTAATACAAGCGCCTAATTGCGCAAAGGGAGAGTATCATGAGTTTAACCAAAACAACTTACAACAGTTATCGCTATGATATCCCGACTTATAATGGTGGAACACAGAAAACACAGTCTACAACAAATACGGCAACAACCGCGACCACAGCAAGCACAGCGGCAAACAAACAATCCGAGCAGGTGAGCATTTCAAGTGCGGCACGCAATGCGGCGGCGAATGATACCAGCAAAACAAATAGCGATACGAATAGCAACAAAATACTCGATCGCTTTGTTAATGGCTTTGCTAAGTCAGGACTAAGTAAAGAACAAGCGATTAACGCCTACAATACCTACGCGAACTTGGCGAATCAGAATAAAGCCAACCCAACAACACCTTTGGCTAGGGTTAGCACTATTTCACAGCAAAATGCTACCGCTACTGCACAAGCAACGAATAACACAACAGACAGCAACAGTACGAACAATAGCAGCAACCAAACAGAGAACAAAACACTTGATCGCTTTGTTAGTGGCTTTGCTAAGTCGGGACTAAGTAAGGAGCAAGCAATGGCCGCTTATAACACCTATGCCTCAATTGCGAACAAACCAGGATCGCAGCAGCTCCCAATCGGTTAGGCCTACCCATTATGGCGGGCGTTTGTTGCCCTATGATACATAATGTGATACAGTCGAAACTCGGTTGTACAGCGCTGAAGAGGTAGCATCATGGTTCGACTGATTACTTGGTTAATTGGCTTAACACTCGGCGCAATTGTCGCAATAGGATTGTTGTTATTTACCGAAACAGGTAATCAACTTTTCACGCCCACCGCGCAGCGCTTGCTGCAAACCAAGTTACCACAAGCGCAGATTGAACAGCTTTCCATTCGTTTAGATCATGTTGATCTGCGTATCGCACTCACACCAACAACGCAACTCACCATCAATGCAATGACCGCTTGGCTGTCTGCAAAAGCAATGGGCAGTTGGCAATTTCAAACACAAGAACTTGCTGAACTCAGCCCCTTAACCAATTTAGCGCTTTCTGGACCATTGCGTACACAGGGAACTTTTGTATTAGCGCCAGCACAGCAAGAAATTGATGGCGATCTCGCCTTAGCCAAAAGTAAGTTAACCTTCTTCGCCTTACATCCAGCGCGTACACCACTAACCATTGTAACCAGTGGTCAATTAAGTTTAAGCGAGTTAACCCAGTTACTGAAACAGCCCGACATTGCATCTGGCACACTGTCGGTGGACAGTCGCTTGAGCATGGCTAACACCGAACACCTAAACACACTGAATGGTACCGCCAAGCTGACGATTAACGACGGCCTAGTACACGCCAAGGCAATACAGCAGGCATACGACATGAACTTACCAAAAGACCTGCCATTTACCTTCAACAACAATACCGACATTTTAGAAGGCAATAGCCGTTCACAACTGCACCTAGATAATCCGCTTGCGACCATTGACATTAACGATTTAGATTACGAATTTGGTCATGATGGCTTTACCGCAGCGCATCACACCCATATTCCCGACTTATCAGCCCTTGCCTTCATTACGCGCACGCTATTACACGGACAATTGCAAGTTGATGGTAAAGCAACTTACACCATACCAACGAAATACCTTGAGCTTAGCGCCGATAGCCAAACACTTGGTGGACGTATTACAAGCACACTCAATGGCGATCAACTTGATGCTCGATTAGACGATCTACAAACAACCGATATGGCCAAACTATTAGGCATGCCCGTTGTTTTTAAGTCTAGCCTTGCGGGCATCGTTAACTACAACCTTAGCCAACAACAAGGCAAGTTTGATGTTACCTTGGTGGACGGCCAACTCCTGCCCAATGAATTTAGCACCTTACTTAATCAAGCAGCGAAGTTTGACATCACTCGCGAAGTCTACGAACGCGTCAGCAGCAACGGTAGCATTAAGCAAGGCGTTGTTTTAGCCAACTTAGACATGAAAAGCAAGCTCACACACCTGACAAGTCAAAATGCCCGTATTGACTTACCCAATCAGCAGCTCGACATGAAGTTAATTGCCGATGTTCAAGGGATTGTTATTCCAGTACAACTACAGGGTGCCTTAACCAGTCCAAGTATCCATACCGAATTAGGTAACGCCTTAAAACAAGGTGCAGAAAAAGCAGCACAACAAGCCATTGATAAAGAAAAAGCGTCGCTAAGTGATAAACTGACCGACAAGCTAAAGCAACTTAATTTACCAACATTTGGACATTAATCGATCAGCATGCAGATACAGTATCACTCTGGACATGGGCATTTTGCAGCACACAGCCTACCGCCTATGCCGACGGATTGCGCACCAATTGAGGCAACTTACAACGCAAGCAGCTACCAGCACGCACTCGCACAAATTGGCGGCAAGCTATTGCTGCCAGACATGCCAGAAGCCATTGTTATGCTAGCGCAAACGATTTACGCATCCAATCCAAACTTAAGCCACATTGTCAAAATTATCGAAAGTAATCCGATTATCAGTGGCGAACTACTCGGCACGGTTAGCCAACCCGCCTTTCAAAAGCATTTACAACGTCACATCGAAATTGTTAGCATTCAACAATGTGTTACTTTAATTGGCTTGGAACGCACTTATCAGTTAGCAATGGGTGCGGCATTCAAGCAGATGCTGCCTAATCAACCATTGGTTAGAGACATTATTGCGTATGCCAATAAAACAGCTTACGCTTGTGCCGAAATTGTGGGCTATTTACCACCACATGACCCACGAATCAGCCAAGAACGCGCTTACTTGTTTGGTTTATATTTACATGGCGGGATGCTAGCCTTAGCGGCACATTACCCAGAGGATTATGCAACTGTTTTTGCACAAAGCTTACACACACCTGACAGCGCCCATAAAATTGAACAAACGCACTACGCAAGCCACGCCTTGCTTGGCGTATTAACAGCAGAAAAATGGGGCATCAATCGTAGTAAACCACAGGATTTAGCACTGTTGCTAGCCATTGCTTGGCATCACTATCATCGCTACGATTGTATTCAACAAACCACGGTACGTTTACTCATTGCAACAGGGCTATTAGCACAAAGCATGGTAAGCGAGCTAGCATTAGGCGCATATCAATCACAAGAAATGCTGACCCAGTCGGCATTGGCCAGTCGTGTGCTTGGTTTATCTGACGAAGCTTTAAGCAATATTCGCAAAAACCTAAACACACAATGGCGCACCTTCACGGCATCAGAGCAGGCCTTGCATAACGAAAATGTCACATCAGCACCATAATTTTTATGCGATAATGCGACTGATCCCCCTTTTCTTTGTATCATCATTTATCTGAGCAATATTAACAATGGACATCACACCGCAGCATTATCAACAAATTGCACGCACCTTATGGCGCGTCGTCGTATTGGTGATCGCTAGTGCCGTTAGTTTTACAGGCTACACAATCGCAGAAAAAAGAGTCGATCGTACAAACGAACAGAAAGTTGCCGCCCTGTCGCTAACGATGGATGTACAAAGTACGATCAATAAGTTATCGCGACTAGCGCGTAACTACATCTTGACCCATGATGAAGACAGTAAAAAACAATATCAAGAATTAGTTAATCAAAGCAACTTAAAAACAACCGACTATCGTTTACTTAACGATGCTATTTATCAATCGTTAACCAGTGATGAAATTGCGTTATTAAACGAAGCACTGCAACGCACCACGCTATTAAAACAGATTGAATTAAAAGTAATTTCGGCCAAAGAAGCAAAACCAAGCCCCGACTCAAGCTATGATCTTGAACAACAGAAGCTCACCGCATTAACTGCATTGGATTCTGGTGAATATCAATTAGAAAAGCTTGCCATTTTGGCTATGTTAGATCAATTGCGTCAACAGGTTGACTATCGTACCGATAGCCAGCTTAATCAAGCGAAAAATATCGCCACCACAATAGGCTTTCTTTTTGTATTCTTAAGTCTTTTGTTGTTGGCTAGTCTATGGCAGCTCTATCGTGGTATCAACCGACTGTTAGGTGCGCCGATTACACAAGTACACCAACAAATTATGCAGTTAGCGACAGCAGAATTAACAACCAAAATTCACCTGCGCCCTGGTACAGAAAACTCTGTTATGGCGTGGATTAAAGCGGCACAAGAAAAACTTGGCCAACTCCTTGCCGTTAATAATCGACTAAAACAGTTATATGCTGCGCTCAGCCAGTGTAACCAAGCGATTGTGCGCACTAAAACAGAAACAGAACTTTTTCCGATTATTTGCCGTGATGTCGTCAATTTTGGCGGTATGAAAATGGCGTGGATTGGCGTGCATAATCCAGAAACAAAAACATTAGATGCCCTTAGCTATTACGGTAATGGCACAGACTACTTGGATGGTTTACGTATTTCCACCAATCCAGAAGACCCACTAGCACACGGACCAACAGGGACTGCATTTTTAACTGATCAACCTTACTGGTGCCAAGATTTTCAGAACGACCCTGCAACCACACCATGGCATGAACGCGCCAAACGATTTGATTGGCGCTCATCGGCAGCCATTCCACTCCATAAAAACGGCGAAGTGATCGGCATTTTCTCGCTTTACTCTGACGAAATAAACGCCTTCGATGAGCCTGCACAGCTTTTGCTCCTTGAAATGGCAATGGATATTAGTTTTGCTTTAGACAATTTTGAACGTGAAGCGAAGCGGCTTGCGGCCGAAAAAGCACTTTCCGAGTCCAGCAATTTAATGCGCTCGATCATCAACACCGCCCCCGTGCGCATTTTTTGGAAAGACAGCAACTTAAACTACTTAGGCTGTAACACCTTATTTGCACGTGATGCTGGCGCTGAAAATCCGACATCACTTATTGGTAAAAGTGACTTTGATATGCCGTGGAAAGTTCAAGCGAAACGCCACCGTGCTGATGACTTAACTGTTATGCGCACCAATCAAGCTGTGTATGGCCTAGAACAGCCGCAGAATACCCCAGATGGCAAAATCATCTGGCTCAGCATCTCAAAAGCACCATTACATAATCAATTTAACGAAATTGTGGGCATTGTTGGCGTTTATGACGATATCACCGAGCGTAAGCGCATCGAGCAAAAAATACGACATATGGCACACTACGACGAGCTGACTGGCTTAGCCAACCGTGCTTATTTAACAGAACAAATAAAGCAACATCTTATTACCGCTAAGCAAACCCAGACAAGTTTAGCCATGCTTTCATTAGATATCGATCACTTTAAAGATATTAATGACTCTTTAGGTCATAGTATTGGCGACATGCTTTTAGTACAAATTGCACAACGTATCGCACCCCACATTCAGTCTGATCAAATCTTTGCCAGACTCGACGGCGATAATTTTATCCTACTGGTGCCTAATACCACCAAGCAAGAAGCAGAAGCGCGATCAAAGGCACTCATTGAAATCATCAAACAGCCCTATCGTATTAACGAACATGAATTGATTGTAAGTGGCTCTATCGGCATTGCGCTATACCCTGAAGATGGTGAAAGCTTCGAAACCCTTTACAAAAATGCAGATGCTGCAATGTATCATGCAAAGCACCTTGGAAGAAGCACTTATAGCTTCTTTACTACCGAAATGCAGGCATTGTCACTACGCAAGTTAGCACTAAGCAATGCCCTGCATAATGCAATTAAACTTAACGAACTCAGCCTGCATTATCAGCCACAAATTTCTTTGAGCACAGGTAAAATTACAGGAGCAGAGGCTTTATTACGTTGGCAACACCCTACGTTTGGTGCAATTTCGCCTGCCGAATTTATCCCCATTGCTGAAGCCAATGGTGCCATTATTCCCATCGGAGAATGGGTGATCAGGACAGCAATGCAACAAACCAAAACCTGGCTAGATCAAGGACTTCCTCCCTTTACCATTGCCGTTAATTTATCGGCGGTACAGTTCAAGCGAGTTAACTTAACGCAATTAATCCATGCACTGCTTGCCGAAACCGCCCTACCCGCACACTATCTGGAAGTCGAATTAACCGAAAGCATTGCCATGACTGATCCAGATAAAGCCATTACAACAATGCGCACACTAAGTGAATTAGGCGTGCGTATCTCCATTGATGATTTTGGCACAGGGTATTCATCGCTTAACTATCTTAAGAAGTTCACGATTGATAAGTTGAAAGTCGATCAATCTTTTGTGCGCGATATTAGCGTCGATGCCGAGGATAGAGCGATTGTGACCACCATTATTAATATGGCTAAAAACTTGGGTCTGCATACCATTGCCGAAGGCGTAGAAACACAAGCACAAGCAGAATTTTTAGCAGCACAAGGGTGTGACGAAGTACAGGGCTACTATTATAGCAAGCCCCTAGATAGCGAAGCCTTTGTTCAATTTATACAGAAAAATACCTAAGCAATAAAGTGTGCGTGGTGTCTACGCCTAGCCGAGGCACCACGCCTGAGCAGAAGTTAATCGCGCTTAACGGTATACTCAACCGTCAGTGCATGCACGGCACCTGCCGGAATTGTGACGACATCACCGCCAGCCGTGCCCGACTCAACACATAACATAGAACGGTAATCGCCCGCTTTCATATCAGCGAAGCCTTTTTCTTTTTCGCTGCCTGGATTCCAAACAACCGTAGCAGTGCTTCGCGACTTACGAATTTCGATACGACGCTTTAGCACAGCATCAACAATCGCGACATCGCTAGTAGTATTGACATATATACGGTCTACCTCGCCAACAATAGCCACATCGCCCAGCTGTTGATGACGTGTCATGTCCAATACTTTATCTAAATAATGTACGCCGTCTAACCCTGTTACGCGCACCTGATCAACATCACCAATGGCGAAATAGGTGTGCAACGCTTCGGTAATACTAAACTCATTTTTACTGGTGTTATCGGTGGTCAACACAATGGTTAACTTTTCACCTAAAGTGACCGTTAACGATAAGTTAAAGGCGTGATTCCACAAAGCATGTGTTGCCTCATCATCACTGGTCGTTAAGCGTAACCAAACGCCCGCATCACTCACGCCGCTCGCTGCAACCGACCAGAGTTTAGTACGGACAAAGCCATGCGCTGGTTTACCAGCATCTCCCGCGCCGAACCATGGCCAGCAAACTGGCACACCACCACGAACCCCTTTTCCCGATTGATACACCGCAGCATCACTTACCCAAATGGCTGGTACTGTCTCACCATTTGGCAGCCAATCCAACACTTGCGCACCTTGTAAGGCAACGCGCACACGGCCTTTGCTCGATTGCAACACGGCGATCGCTAAGTCGCCTTGCTGCACAAAGGTAATATGATTATCTACCGCAAAACGGCTATTTAGTGAATCCAATGTTGGCATCATGACGCTCCCTGGCCGGTGTATAAATTATGATGGTGCATATCATATCATTAGCCGATTCATATGACAGTGCTTATCGGCACAAATTCGCTTAATCGCGCGCCTTGCTTCTCTTTTAGATACATCTCTAGACAAAACAAGAAAAAGAACCTAGTATAAAACAAAAATAAAAACAATTAATTACAGGAAAATCATGCAAATACACGCTCAACTCATTACTAGTTTACTGCTCATCATTTGTTACGCAACACCAAACTATGCTGCTGAAATGGAATGGGTAACCAGCAATAACACACATCTTATCGGTCAAACCTTCTCGGCACCTTCCTCACAACACTTAGTGGTAATGATTCCTTCTCGGCAAGGCTTTGAAGCGGGCTATGAGCAATTAGCGCAACAGCTCGTCGCCCAAAACGTGAGTGTTTGGCAACCCGATTGGTTTGGTAGCTATTTGCAAATTCCATCAGAGAGCAACCTCAACCATCTCCCTTTAGCAGATATCGTCGACTTGCTGATTCAAGCAAGCAAACAAGGCAAAAAAGTCCACGTTATGGCCTTCGGACGAGGCGCACCTATCGCACTCAATGCATGGCGAGCTTGGCAACAGCAACAACCCAATAATAACCAGCGGGGCGGGCTAGTATTAATTAGCCCAAACTTAGTCAGCCGAACGCCAGATCCAGGGGAGGCCGCAGAATACCTTGCCGTTGCACGTGCAATCGATGCACCTGTGTGGATTTTTCAACCACAACATTCTCCTTATCATGCATCACTCTCTACCCTGGCGCACACCCTTGAAGAAGGGGGCGCCAGGGTTTGGTTGAAAACATTAGTGGATATGCGTGACCGATTTTTTTATCGCGCCGATGCCAATGGCGCCGAACAAGCCTATGCACCGCATTTTGCGCTTGAAGTCGCTAACGCGCTGGCTTTATTAGCACAAGATAAGCAACCTCACAGTTGGCATCCTTTGCCAAACCAGGGGGCAAAAGAAAAGGCAGATGCCAATACAGGCAGACTGCTCTCGGTACAGGGTACAGCAGGACAAATTCAACTTCCAGACACAACAGGAAAACAACAGCAATTATCTGCACTCAAAGGCAAAGTGGTGTTGGTTAACTTTTGGGCAAGCTGGTGTCCGCCATGTGTACACGAAATGCCCTCCATGCAGCGCTTACTCGCTGCTGAAGCAGATAAAGGCTTTGCACTCGTTGCCGTTAACCTAGGTGAATCGCCAGAAGCGATTCGTGCCTTTGCGCAACAGTACCAATTAAGCTTCCCCATTTGGTTAGACGAAACACAAGCCACAGCAAAATCATGGAAAGTGTTCGCCTATCCAACGAGTTACCTCATCGATCGGCAAGGCAATCTACGCTACGCCATTACTGGTGGCGCAGACTGGATGGATGCCGAACTACACGATAAAGTGCGCGAGCTCCTAACCTCACCTTAAGTGGCGATTACACCATGACGCGAGAGCCTAGCTCCAATACACAATTATCGGGGACTTGAAAGTGGTTAACGATACTTTCAGCATTGCGCGACATCAGTGCAAATAGCTCGCCGCGCCATTGTGCCATCCCATTGGGTGAGCCTGTCAGCACGGTTTCTCTACTTAAAAAATAAGTCACATCAAACTGATTGATGACTAAGCCATAGGCCGCGCATTGTTTCAAGGCTTTGGGAATGTCTGGTGTATTCATAAAACCATAGCGTACCCTTACTTGCCACACATTGGGCGACACCTGCACCACACTTAAGCGCTCATTTTCGGGTACCCAAGGGACATGATCAAAAGAAACTGTCAAAATCACATTACGACTATGCCAAACGCGATTATGCCGAACGTTATGTACCATGGCCCGAGGCGCTACATCTTTTTCGAGCGCCAAAAATACCGCCGTATGCTCTACTTGCGCCAATGACATTGTACTCACTTTCAATAAATAATCTTGCAATAGCGGATTATCTCGGCGTATTTGACGCTTAATGATCGCGCGGCCACGCTTCCAAGTCAGCATAACGTTAAGCAACAGTAAAGCAACAACAAAAGGCAACCAACCGCCTTCTGCAAATTTCATCGCACAAGAAGAAAATAACAGCAAGTCAACAATGATGAACGTCCCTGTCGCCAAGCCAGCCAACCATAATGGGTAACCCCAAGTATAACGAACGACAAAGAAGGTCAAAACGGTTGTAATCACCATTAACCCTGTTACAGCAACACCATAAGCCGATGCTAAGGCAGCAGATGAGCCAAAGACTAATACCATGACCACAACTGCAGACATGAGTAACCAGTTAACAACCGGCATATAAATTTGCCCTTCTTCTAATGCTGATGAATGAAACAACTGCATACGTGGCAAATAACCTAACTGAATCGCTTGCTTGGTTAACGAATAAGCGCCCGATATTACCGCTTGCGAAGCAATCACCGTTGCGGCAGTCGCTAAAACAATCGCAGGCAATAGTAGCGGTTCAGGAAAAGCCATATAGAATGGGTTAGATACAGCTGAAGGATTAGCAAGCAATAAGGCGCCTTGTCCCATATAGGTAAGGGCTAAACCTGGCAACACCAATAACGACCAAGCAATTTGAATGGCCTTACGCCCAAAGTGACCCATGTCGGCATACAGCGCTTCTGCTCCAGTTAAAGCCAAGACAATCGCACCGACTGCTAAAAACACACCAGCGCCACGATCCCACAAAAAATGAATGGCATACAATGGGTTAAGCGCGGACAAAATCTCTGGGTTACTCACCATGTTGTACAAACCCACCACACCTAACGCAACAAACCACACAATCATAATCGGGCCAAACCACCTACCAACTGTACCCGTACCGCGCTTTTGTACTAAAAATAAGCCGACCAAAATACCAATGGTCAATGGCAAAATATAGCTTTCAAACTGTGGCGATACAACTTTAATCCCTTCCATGGCACCCAACACCGAAATGGCTGGCGTAATGATGCTATCACCATAAAACAAGGCTAATCCGAACACGCCAAGTAATAATAAGATACGCTTACGACGCGTATTATTTTCATTTGAAGAGCCTGTCGCCAAAGCAACCAGCGCCATAATGCCACCCTCACCGTGGTTATCGGCACGCAAAATGAGCAATACATATTTGAGCGTAACAACCAACATTAACGCCCAAAAAATAGCCGATGTCGCACCAATAATATTATCCGGTGTCGCTGCAATCCCTGTCGATTCGGAAAAAACTGTCTGCACCGTGTACAAAGGGCTCGTCCCAATATCACCATAAACAACGCCAAGTGCCGCGAGCGTCGCGGCAGCCAGTCCGTGTTTTTTATGTTCACTTGTCATGTTAACCCTCGTTAATTTTCAATTCACGAGCTAGTTATAAAGCGAACCATGTAAAGAAGGTATAAAGATGGGTAAAAAAACAAAAAACAGTTAAGACTCTGCCAAGCGATAGCCTACCCCTGGCTCGGTTAGAATGTAGCGCGGTTCTGCAGCGACGCGTTCAAGCTTTGCGCGTAAATTTCCCATTTGCACACGAACATAATGACCATAATCAACAAACTCACTACCCCATACTTGTGCCAAAAGTTTGCGTTGCGTGATAACTTGTCCCTGCGCTTGCGCTAGTATCGATAGCAACGCATACTCTTTCGGTGTTAAATGCACTGGCACCCCTGCTAACAAAACAAGCCCTTTATGCAAGTCGATAACCAGTTCACCAACCGAAACCACTTGATCACGCTGTGCCATGACCAAAGCATGTCGTAACGCAACACGAACGCGCGCCAGCAATTCTGCCACACCAACAGGCTTCACCAAATAATCGTCAGCACCTAAATCGAGACAGGAAACAATATCACCTTCTTGACTCCGCGCAGATAGCACAAGAATGGGCATATCCGAGCGTGATCTTAAGTGCGTAATCAGCGTTCGACCATCCGCGTCTGGTAGCCCCAAATCGAGTAATAACAAAGCTGGCCGCTGCGCTTGCATATAAGCACATGCTGTTGCTACTGTCGTGCAACTATCCACAAGATAACCCGCGCTTTTCAATGCCGACTCAATAAACAAGCGAATCGCTTGATCATCTTCAACAACGAGAATGCGCTGCCTGGTCATTATGCCTCCGTTACGATACTAACAGGTAACATAAGCGTCGCAACCAATCCACCATCAGTGGCATTTTCTAATACTAACTTTCCACCATGAACATGGGCGACAGCATCACAAATCGCCAACCCTAACCCGAATCCTGGTTGTGCTGACTCAGTTTGACCACGTGAAAATTTACTTTTCAAAAAAGCCTGCTTATCCTGAGGCAAGCCTTCACCATGATCGCGTACCGACAACCAAAGCCATTGTGCTCTTTGTTCCGCGCTAAGAATGATTGCGCTACCTGATGCGTCAAACTTTAGCGCATTATCCACTAGGTTAATCAACGCCTGAATGACCAGTCGCGCATCGACCCAAATGAATGGTAAGCTGGGCGCAACCTGTGTAACCAATTTAAGCTGTGCATGTCGATGACGACATCGACTGACGACAATACCAATCAACTCTTCAACAGACTGCCAATCTGCCGACAATGCCGATTTTCCCTGTGTTTCGACTCGCGTCAAGGCTAAAATATTGTCCGCATCATCAACCATTTGTGTTGCTTCTTCGGTAATCATCGTTAATAACTGGCGATGATTCGTATCCTGCTCTGCTGTTTGTGCTAACAAATGACTTGCGGCACCGACAATCGCCGTTAAGGGTGTCCTAAAGTCGTGCGATAAAGAGGCAAGCAATGCGTTCTGTACCGACTCGCGCTCGGCTAAGCTTAACGCTAGCCGCTCTTGCTCGCGCGCAACCAACAACTCTAATGCCAAGTTTACTTGGTCAACCAAGCCACGAATAAAAGATAGCGGCGTAGTTTGTAGCGCTTGTAACTGCTTAGGACAAATGAAAATGACCATCTGCACTTGTTCCAAGGCTTGCAACGGGATACACCAGTAATCAAACGATTCCCAATTTCCCGTATCTGGACCGATCGCTTGTTGCTCATCGAGACACCAGTGCGTTGCCATCAAATCAATGGTGAAGGGGGTGCTAGCTTCTGTATCCATAACAACCGTTACTTCACCTTGCTTGCGCTGCGCCAAGATAATTCTCGCGTCTAAAACGCGCGCCATAACACCCGATGCACGAGCAAGCACCGCATCGGTATGCGTAAGTTTAAGCAACTCTTGTGCGAGCGCTTGTGCGCTCTGTACATGCATTTTGGCTTGCTCTGCTTGAAAGGTTTGTGTTTTTAATTTTGCCGTTAACGACGCTGTCGTCATTGCCACTGCCAAAAAAACAACAAGCTCTAATAATGCATTAACGCTATCGACTTGAAAAGTGTAGCGCGGTGCCACAAAAAAGAAATTAAGTGCTAAAAAAGACAAGACACCCGTCATTAAGGCAGTACGATAACGTGCATAAATTGAGACAACTAACACCAGCATTAAATAGCTCATCGCCAGCCCAGACGAGCCTAACGTAGCATGAATAGGCATTAAGGCAAGCGTAACAACACCAACCAAAAACGTACTTAACAACAACGCATAGCCATGCTGTTTCATAACAACACCTCCCGCCAGTTGGTAACAAAACGAACGGCGAGATGCTCGCTAGCAAAACCAGCCTTAAGCAATTGATCGGTAATAGCTTGTTTTGCACCAAAAAAAACCACATCAACAGCACGATGATTCAGTTGTTGTACCATATCTTGTAATGCCAGTATGGCAGTAATATCAACGAATGGGACATCACTTAAATCAATTACCAAGGTGTTATACGGCTGTTGCGTTATTTGTAAGGCATGAACAAAATGCTCCACCGCACCAAAAAATAACGGACCATCGACATGATAAACCTCGACACCTTTTGGCAACTGCGTTAATCCCGCCTGCGTTAATGCGATTTGCAATGCAGGCGATGCCTCTGTGGATACAGAAATACTCTTTGCCATGCGGCGCATAAAAAGTAACGCAGCAAGGACGACCCCTACATTCACCGCTACAACTAAATCAGCAAATACCGTTAGTAAAAAAGTTAATACCAGCAGCACCCCGTCTTCACGCGGTCCTTTACTTAAAATATGAACAAAGTGTCGCCACTCACTCATGTTATAGGCAACAACGAATAAAATTGCCGCAAGTGCCGCAAGGGGAATATGCTCTGCTAGCGGAGCAGCAACCCATATAATTAAGACCAAAGTAACTGCATGAATAATGCCCGCTAACGGCCCTGTTGCACCGTTTTTAATGTTCGTTGCTGTTCTAGCAATCGCCCCCGTTGCAGCAATTCCACCAAACAAAGGTGCAGCAACATTCGCAATCCCTTGGCCCACTAATTCTTGATTAGAGCAATGCTTCGTTGCCGTCATGCTATCTGCAACCCTTGCAGATAATAACGATTCAATCGCACCCAACATTGCAATAGTAAACGCTGGACCAAGTAACATAATCAGCGTCGAAACATCAATGTGCGGCAATTGAAAACTAGGCAAGTTTGCTGGAATCGCGCCGAAAGTACTGCCAATCGTCGCAACACCCGAAAAGTGAAAATGATCCTGCAACAAAGTTAGCACAACCAACACTGTCAATGGCGCAGGAATACGGTTAAGTTTAGGAAATTTCGCTGCGGTGATCAGAATGATCAAACCAAGCAAGGCCAATCCCGTAGTTGCCCAATGAAATTGCGGTAACTGTTGCAACAACAGCCACAATTTTTCGTGAAAATGCTGACCAGCAATCGGCGCAAGCCCAAAAAAATCTTTCCATTGTCCCACCCAAATAATGACAGCAATACCACTTGTAAAGCCGACGATAACAGGCAAAGGAATGAACTTAACCACCGCACCGAATTTACTGATGCCCATCAGCACCAAGATCACCCCAGCCATTAGCGTGGCAATTTGTAATCCGTCCACACCATAATGTGCGGTAATGTCCGCCAAAATAACAATAAATGCGCCTGTAGGACCACTAATTTGATAGCGACTGCCACCAAATATTGCCGCAAGAAACCCCGCCACAATTGCGGTGTAAAGCCCCTGTTCAGGACGAACACCGCTTGCAATCGCAAACGCCAAAGCCAACGGCAAAGCAACAATCCCTACCACCACACCAGCAAAGATGTTCGGCAACCAATGGTGACGCGCAAACAATCCCGCACGCCACGCTTCTATAAAAGCAAACTGCATATTAATCACCCATTACGAACAAATAAGGGCGCAAATGCGCCCTTATACTTATACCTTGTAATAACTACGATACCAATCCACAAAACGACGCACCCCTTCTTCCACAGGTGTCGCTGGCTTGTAGCCGACATCTTTCACCAAATTATCGACACTGGCGTAAGTGTCTGGCACATCCCCTGGTTGCAAAGGCAACAAATTCAATTCCGCTTTTTTACCCAGACAATCTTCTAGTACTTCAATGTAGCGCATCAATTTAACTGGCTGATTATTACCAATGTTGTAAACGCGCCAAGGAACCTTGCTGGTCGCAGGATCGGGATGCATGCCATCCCATTGCAGGTTAGGTTGCGCATTATGATCCATCACCGCGACAACGCCATTAGCGATATCATCAACAAAGGTAAAATCTCGCGTATGATTACCATGATTAAAGACATTAATTGGCTTACCTTCGATAATATTTTTAGCAAACATAAACAGCGCCATATCTGGACGACCCCAAGGACCATATACCGTAAAAAAGCGTAGTCCTGTTGTTGGCATATTAAAAATATTCGAATAACTATGCGCCATTAATTCATTGGCTTTTTTGGTTGCAGCATATAACGTTAACGGATGATTAGCGCTGTTATGCTCGGAAAAAGGCATCGCTTCATTGGCACCGTAAATCGAGCTAGTGCTCGCATAGACTAAATGTTGCACATCATGGTGACGACAGCCTTCCAAAATATGCAAAAAACCCGTGATATTACTATCTACATATACATGCGGATTTTCAATCGAATAACGCACACCCGCCTGTGCAGCCAAATGAACGACTTTATCGAACTTTTCTTTAGCAAATAGTGCTTCCATGGCTGAACGATCGGCCAAGTCAATTTTAGCAATGCTAAAATTCGGTTTAGCTTCTAAACGCGCTAATCGTGCCAACTTTAGGTTAACGTCGTAATAATCATTAATATTATCTAACCCAACCACCGTGTCACCACGATCAAGCAAAATATGCGAAACATGTGAGCCAATAAAGCCCGCCGCACCCGTAACTAATACTTTCATCTCAATTCCTTACTATGAAGTAACCCGCTGTATTGAACGTAGAAACGCACCCGAAGGTGCGTTTCTTAACGACGATAATCGCTATTACAAACGACCATCTACTTCGTCTTTACCTAACACATACTTCACATCAAACAGTACATGCGGGTTCTTACCAAAGGCATGAATACCTTTAGCGCCTAGTTCTACAAATTGATGGTGCTTAACGGCCAGAATCACTGCGTCGTAAGCGCCTTGCTCTGGCGCGTCAATTAAGTCGATGCCATATTCGTGTTTGGCTTCGGCTTTATCTGCCCAGGGATCATAAACATCGACTCGCGTTTCGTACTCTGCCAACTCTTTGACCATATCGACAACGCGCGTGTTACGCACGTCTGGGCAGTCTTCTTTGAAGGTCAGACCAAGAATTAGCACACGAGAACCCATGACGTTGATTTTCTTTTTCAACATCATTTTGACGACTTGCTGAACCACATAGGCACCCATGTTGTCGTTTAGGCGACGACCAGCGAGAATAATTTCTGGGTTATAACCGACCGCTTGCGCTTTAAACGTGAGATAGTACGGGTCAACGCCAATGCAATGCCCGCCAACTAAACCTGGGCGGAAGGGCAAGAAGTTCCATTTGGTGCCTGCGGCTTTTAAGACTTCTTCAGTATCAATGCCAAGCTTATTGAAAATAAGGGCGAGTTCATTAATGAGGGCAATGTTGACGTCACGTTGTGTGTTTTCGATGACTTTCGCGGCTTCGGCAACTTTCATGCTACTCGCTTTATGTGTACCAGCAACAATAATGCTGCGATAAAGCGCGTCAACAAAATCGGCAACAACTGGCGTAGAACCAGAGGTCACTTTT
Source organism: Thiotrichales bacterium (assembly GCA_022759035.1). Classification (GTDB taxonomy): domain Bacteria; phylum Pseudomonadota; class Gammaproteobacteria; order Thiomicrospirales; family Thiomicrospiraceae. Next base: position 299 of record JAEMQD010000048.1, on the reverse strand, counting down.
AAAATGTTGGTAACACGGTGTTGTTTGTCACCAGGGTTAATGCGCTCAGGACTGTAACCACAGTAGAAGTCTTCGTTGAACTTCAAGCCGCTCTTTTCGAGTAACGGCACACAAACTTCTTCTGTGGCTCCTGGGTAGACGGTCGACTCATAAATCACCACATCACCACGCTTAAGCACTTTAGATAGCGACTCGCTGGCTTTAATTAAAGGCGTAAAATCGGGCGACTTATGCTCATCAATTGGTGTTGGCACGGTAACAATGTAAACATTACACGGACGAATATCTTCTAAGCTGGC
>JAEMQD010000082.1 GCA_022759035.1 Thiotrichales bacterium | reverse complement strand
CAAAAAAGAGCAATAGCGAAGAATGGAGTGAGTTTTAACGCCCTTACCTTAGGGTAGTAGTTTCGATCTAATCTGACAGACACCCTACAAAAACGGTAACTGTCAGATCAGGTCTGAACTAATCAGATTAGAGCAATACCTTCTCTACGCCACCATTTTGAATGCGTTTGATAAAGTCATCTTGCCAATTGGCACCTAACCAATTAGCCGCCATTTCTACCACAATATAATCGGTATCAACACCCGTACTATCGGCATAACGATTCAAGCCTTGTTGGCAAGCGGGACAAGCGGTCAGCATCTTCACTTTTCCTTTGTCTGCCTTACCCGCTTTCCCCGTTAAGTCTTTCACACCCAACAAAATTTCTTCTTCTTTACGGAAACGTAATTGTGTTGCAATATCTGGTCGCGATACCGCCATAGTCCCCGCTTCACCACAACAACGATCAGAATCAATGACTTCTGTTGCCATCAAGGTTGACGCCACTTTAAGTGGGTTATGAATTTTCATCGGTGAATGGCAGGGATCGTGGTACATATACTGCACCCCTGTCGCTTGATTAAGCTTTAAGCCTTTTTCCATCAAATATTCATGGATATCCATAATGCGACATCCAGGGAAAATTTGTTCAAACTCGTATTTCATCAATTGATCTAAACAGGTACCACAAGAAACCAACACGGTTTTAATATCTAAATAATTTAGTGTGTTGGCAACACGATGGAATAAAGCCCGATTCTCGGTTGTAATTTGCGTTCCTTTAGCCGCATTGCCTGCCGCTGTTTGCGGATAACCACAACATAAGTAGCCAGGGGGTAGAATCGTTTGCGCACCCGCTTCTGATACCATCGCCAAGGTCGCCATACTGATTTTATTAAACAAGCGTTCAGAGCCACATCCTGGGAAGTAGAATACCGCCTCAGACTCTTCTGTCACACGATTATTGGCACGAATAATTGGAATATAGCTAGGATCTTCTAAATCTAGCAACGCCCGCATTGGCGGTAGATTACCACCCGTATCTAAAGGTTTACGCACAAAATGCACAACTTGTTGCACAACAGGTTGCGGTTTATTGGTCGAGCGCGGAATATCGCTCGCTTTACCGAGCAATCCTAATGTTTTAAAGGTGTAATGTCCCAGTTTTTGTGCCGTTGACGCCCAACCAATTAAGGTTTTGCGCATTAAACGTACCGGAAATGGATTTTTACTGTTTAAATATAAAAAAGCCGCTTTTGCTGCCCATGCTGTACGCTTTTGTCCTTTCTCAGTCAAAATTTTACGCATACGCATCGTTACATCGCCAAAGTCGATGTTGACAGGACAAGGCTTAGCGCAATGATGGCAAACGGTACAATGATCAGACACATCATTCATTGCATCAAAATGATGCACCGACACACCGCGTCGTGTTTGCTCTTCGTATAAAAAGGCTTCAATCATCATGCCCGTCGCCAAAATTTTATTTCTTGGCGAGTACAAAATATTAGCGCGCGGAATATGGGTTTGACACACTGGTTTACACTTACCACAACGCAGACAATCTTTAATATCGTCATTAAGCGCATCAAGCTCTGAAGCTTCGAGAATTAACGCTTCTTGTTTCACTAAATCAAGCGATGGCGTATAGGCATTGTGCAACCCAGAGCCTGCCATTAATTTACCGCGATTAAACCAACCTTGTGGATCAACCTTTTTCTTATAGGCTGCAAAGGCTTCGACCTTGTCTAACTCAAGATATTGCATTTTGGTTAGACCAATACCATGCTCACCAGAAATCACGCCATCTAAAGATTTCGCCAATTCCATGATACGATCTACCAAACGATCGGCCTCTTGAATCATGCCATAGTCACTGGAATGAACTGGAATATTCGTATGCACATTGCCATCGCCCGCATGCATATGCGTCGCTACAAATAAACGCAAATTACGTTGACGCGCATGAATGACCTGTAGCTTCTGCCACACGGCATCATATTCGTGACCAGCAAAGAGTTTTTTCATCTTATCGGCCATTTCACGACGATACGAAACCACCAACTCTCGACGTAACAGGGCCTCAAACAAAGGCTCTTCGCGTGCGGCAAGCGGCATATCTTCAGCCAGCAACAGTTCTGTATGCTGGTTAATCGGCTCGTCCATATTGTCCAGCAGCCCTTGCCAGCGCGCGCGCACTTGTGCAATATGCGCTAAGGCCTGCGCTTTTTTACCCTGCTCCCCTAACCAAAAGGCTTGTGCATCATCTTGATCACTAATTTCTTCGGAAGCGACCAACTTGTCTGCTCGCTCGGTCAAGAACTCGGCACATAGGTCCAATGTCTGAATTTTATTTTTAATCGACTGCTCAATATTCAGACGCTCAATACCACGGTTATAGTCATTTAAGCGTGGAATCGGGATAACGACATCTTCATTAATTTTAAAGGCATTGGTGTGCGCCGAAATTGCGGCTGTGCGCGAGCGATCCAACCAGAAGCGTTTGCGTGCTTCTGGTGAAGTTGCCATAAAGGTTTCTGCGCCACGTGCTGCTGCCATAGCGATCACCCGATTACACACCGCCACCAATGCAGCTTCATCGTTACTGACAATGTCAGCCAACAAAATCATTTTAGGGCGCTGACGACGGTTCGCCTTAGTGGCGTATTTCACCGCTTTGATGTAGCGCTCATCTAAATGCTCCAACCCGGTAAGCAACACACCCGTTTTGGCTGTCTCGTCCATAAATTGCGTAATTTCATCAATAGCCGGCACAGCAAGACTTAAATCGGCACCAAAGAATTCGATACACAAGGTGCGTGTATATTTGCTATCTGGGTAAAGCACAAAGCGCGCGGAGGTGATTAAACCATCACACCCTTCTTTCTGAATCCCTGGCAGACCAGACAAGAACTTATCGGTCACATCTTTACCTAGCCCGTCTTTACGTAACATCGCGCCAGGCATCTCGATTTTACGTGGATCACCTAGCGGCGTTACGCCATCAGCCGAAATTTCTTGCGCAATAAACACCACCATTTCTTGCTCGTGGATTTTGCCTAAATTGTGGTGATGACGAGTAATTTCTAACCAAGTACCGCGCGGCGTGACCATTTTCCATGAGACAAGATTATCTAAGGTCGTGCCCCAGCGTACCGCTTTTTTACCGCCCGCATTCATCGAGATATTGCCACCAATCGTGGAGGCATCAATAGAAGTGGGGTCGACCGCAAAAATCAAACCATGTCGTTCTGCCAAATCAGCAACGCGGCGCGTTACCACGCCTGCACCAGCGCGCACAGTTGCTACCTTTTCACCCGCAACACCAGGCAAAGCCAGATACTCAACAGACGACAAAAACTCGAGCTTTTCAGTATTAATTACCACCGCGCGACTATCGAGCGGAATCGCACCGCCCGTATAGCCTGTGCCACCACCTCGAGGAATCATCGGCAACTCAAGCGCAATACAGCCTTTTACAATGTCTAACACTTCTGCTTCGCTATCTGGTGAAATCACCGCAAGCGGCAACTCTACGCGCCAATCTGTCGCATCGGTTGCATGGCTGACGCGCGCAATACCAGAAAAGTCGATATTATCTGGATGCGTTACTTTGCTTAAGCGCTTTAACACCTGTTGACGCAACTGTTGCTGCGCATCCAAGGCTTGATCAAATGCAGTAACCGCATCAGCAACCATATTCATTAGATCGCGCGCGCGTTCATTGCCGTTTAAGCGCGTTTCCACTTGCTTTAAGCGATGGCGCATCGCATCAATCAATTTCTGACGACGCTTCTGATTTTCAAGCAGATCGTCTTGCAAATAAGGGTTGCGGTTAACCACCCAAATATCACCCAGCACCTCAAACAACATCCGCGCCGAGCGCCCTGTCGTCCGCCCTTCACGCAGCGCGTTTACCAACTGCCAACCCGACTCACCTAATAGGCGAATGATAATCTCACGGTCGGAAAACGACGTGTAATTGTAGGGGATTTCTCTAACGCGATCTGGGGATTGCATGGGGTAGTAGCCTCGTTAGTAACGAAGAAAGGGTTAACATTTTACCATAAAACAGTTTTATAAACGGCAGAAAAAGGCGCTCTGTTATGGGTTAAGCGCCTTTTTACTTTGATGATGCGCCTTTGCTGCTTGGTAAATTTCCATAAACTCTGTCTCTGAAATTTCAAAGTAAGCTTTCAAATGCTCGCTTGCATAAACGAGATCATAATGGTCAATGTCTTGCGTATTGGCAGCAACTGGCTCGACTGATGGCGCAGCGTTTCGAGTAGCAAATATTGCGGGATAGCGTCGCCATTTAAAAGGTGCGTTAAAAATCGTAGCCACAACCAGCAATGTCAACAAACTTGGTAACATATTTACCCACAACAAACGCCAATCGAGCGCGCTAATCGCGGGGCCACCCATCGCAATAAACAGCGCCGTAGCGCCGCCAGGGGCATGACGGCACTGCAATAGCAACATTAAAAATGTCGCACTCGCCACCGCAACTGGCATGGCTACCCAGACATTAGTGAAGAGATGCCAAGCCACTAAGCCACTCGCAGCAGACAGCATTTGGCCCATAATTAACGCCCATGGCTGCGCCATGGGCGCATGCGGTGTCGCAAACAAAATCAAGGCGCTTGCGCCCATCGACGCCACGACCAACCAAGGCAACGCTGCCGTTTTATCTAGCCACGACATCACCCCAATTAAGGTTACCATGGCAACAAAAACACCTAGCGTCGATAACAACAACTCTAACAGGTGATTATCTTCAACAGCGGTTGTCGGCTTCATCCACTTAAAGCCTAGCATAAATGTCGAGTACCTTGTTTTACCTATGAAGTCCTAGTCTACATAAAGTGCCCAAAAAGATTCAAGTAACATGAATCTTTTTTGCTCCCACTAAACGGACAACTGTGCTAAAACAGACAATTGATGCTCTGGCGTTTCTGCTGCCATTAATTGCTGACGCTGAACCAGCGACATACGAAGATATGGCGCATACCAAACCAAATGTTTTCGCGCCATGCGTACACCAATAAAATCACCATAAAACTGGTGCATCGCTTGCACATGTTTGTGGATAACTTGGTGGATTGTTTTTAAATCTGGTTCTGGTAACTGCTGATTCGTCGCTAAATAATGCGCGATTTGACTAAACAACCAAGGACGACCATTCGCACCACGTCCAATCATAATACCCGCTGCTTGCGTATGTTTTAGCACCTGTTGTGCTTTTTCTGGGCAAGTAATGTCGCCATTTGCCAATACGGGAATAGATACGGCATGCACCACCTCCGCAATCGTGTCATACTCTGCTTCACCCAAAAATTTATCCTCACGGGTACGACCATGGACACTCAGCAACTGCACCCCTGAGTTCGCGGCAATCCGTGCAATCGCCACTGCATTTTTGTGGTCGCGCAAAGCACCTGTACGCATTTTTAAGGTAACAACGGCTTCGGGAACAGCTTGCACAACCGCCTGACAAATCGCCGCAACCAACGGCTCGTTATCTAACAAAGCCGACCCTGCAGCAACGGCACAAACCTTCTTCGCTGGACAGCCCATATTAATGTCAATAATATGCGCCCCCGCAGCCACCTGTGCTTGTGCGGCGCGTGCCATATCTTGAGGATTATTGCCAAGCAACTGAATCGCAATCGGCGCTTTTTCATACATCTGTACTGTCCGAAACGTGCTTTTGTCCGTACCCATTAAATCGCCACGACTATGCAACATCTCACCGACCGCATAACCCGCACCCCAAGTACGACAGACATCGCGCCAAGGGAAATCGGATACGCCAGCCATCGGAGCCAACGCGATATTATTATCTAAGACATAAGGGCCAATTTGTAACGGACGCAATAGCGCGCACATAACTGTTAAACTGAAAGTTTAGCCAAAAACGCATCGTATTGCGCCACGACCCGATCATCAGCAAATTGTGCCACAACGCGCGCTCGACCAGCTTGTCCCATCTGCATACGTGCCTCGGACGACAACGCTGCGAACCGACGTATTGCCTCGGCCAAGGCATCGGCATCGCGTGCCGAACACAACAGCCCTGTCTGATTAGGCACCACCAAATCACGACACCCAACCACATCGGTTGCAATGACGGGCTTGCCCATACTCATCGCTTCAAGCACCGTGCGCGGCAAGCCTTCGGCATAGGAAGGCAATACCAACGCATCACAAGCAGCAATATAACTGCGCACATCGCTTGTCTCACCCAAATAATGAATCCAGCCCTCGGACTGCCAATGCGCAACCACTTCAGGCGGAATAGCTTGTGGATTTTGCGGGTAAAACGGACCAAGTAACTGCAAAATTACGGGCGGCAAATGCACAACCTTGTCTTGCTCTTTGCTATTACGCGGATTAATCGCATGATGATCTAAGGCATCCTGATGTTGATGCTGTAGCAAACACCCTGCTTGTGCATACTCAGCAATCCCCTTGTCATATAACAATCGCGCTACGAGCAGCAAACGCAACGCACCATCCTGGTGCGGAACACTTTGCGGCGCGAAATAATCGATATCTACCCCTTCTCCTGGCAAAATCGCGCTTTTATCTCGCGGCGACAATCCATTTTCAGTAAACAAACGATAGTCATCCTGATTTAAAAACCACACGCCCTTAGCGAAACGCAACGACAACCGATACAAATTTCGCGCTAACCAAGCTTTCAACCCATTATTAAGAAAAGCAAAACCCTGACCTGTTACCACAGACAAACTCGGCACACCAGCCAGCAAAGCAGCCCAACTGCCATAAATGACTGGCTTAATGGTGTAATGCACCACAAGCGCAGGACGATAATGACGATATAAGCGCATTAACTGCCAAACCACTTTTAATTCTTGTAATGGGTTAGCGCCTCGATTGTCTAAAGCCAGCGCCTCAAAAACCGCTCCTTGCTCTGCCAGCTTCGCTTCAGCAATAGGATCGGCTGGCGCAATCGCTACAACTCGCTTACCCTGCGCCACCCAATGCTTAATTAGGTTGCCACGAAAATTAGCAATCCCCCACGCCGTATTACAAACCAACAGAACGGTCACGTTTCATCACCCCAAATTACCTTTGCGTAGGCAGCAACAATCGCTTCACTATTAAAATCTTGACCTCGTGTCCGCCCCAATAAAGCGTAAGCATTACGCTGCTGCTCCGCTTGCATCAACTGAGTAACGGCAGTAATTAAGGCCGAGACATCATTAACCGCAACCAATGCACCATAGTGCGCCCACTCAACACCATCACCCACTTGCAACTGCTTATCTTGATCAGACTCTGGCGCCAAAATTTCTCGCGGCCCACTGGTGCAATCTGCTGCAATACATGGCACACCGCACAACAAAGCCTCAGCCAATACATTCGGGAATCCTTCCGAACGCGACATCATAACAAACGCATCCGCTCGCGCCACATAGCTAAAAGGATTCTCTTGTCGACCTACAAAAATTACTCTTTCTTCAACACCCTGTGCTGTCGCGACCCCTTTTAACAAGGCTTTCTGTGGTCCGTCACCAACCAATACCAACTCCACTTGTTCTGGCAACTTTGCCAAAGCGGCGATCACGTTATCTAATTGCTTTAGCGGAATGAGCCGACCAACCGATACCAAAGTAAATTTACTTGCCTGTTTTTTCCAACCCACAGGCTCTTCCTGTGCTAATTGGTGAATTTTAGCAACATCATAGGGATTATGAATAACCACCTGTGGCACACGTAAATTCGGCATTAACTTAGCTAAATCTGCCTTCATGCCATGCGATTTAAGAATGAGCAAATCCGCCACAGGGTATAACCAACGAATCAGCAACAAATTAATCTTTCCTAACCAACCTTCTTGCTGATACAAACTTACTTGACCGACATTCACCATCTGCGCGCGATGCCCCGCACCAAAAAGCTTAGCCAAACCATTCACATAACTCGCCCGATACACATGGCTCTGTACCACAGCAATTTTTTGCGATTTAACCAACTGTCTTAACTTCCAAGCAAAAACGGGTAAATAAGCCAACTTTTTCCAACCCGCTTCTTGGCCAGTAAAATGCGACAAGTAAGTTACCGACAAATTTTCTGGCAGGGTATAAAAATCATTGCGCTCCAAGCAAACAAGCTGGACGGGCTTGTGTTGACGCTTAAGCTGGTCAAGCAAAATACTGACCACGCGCTCCGCACCACCATTACCAAGCGAATTAATTAACAATACAACCGGGCGCTCGCTCATTTTGCCAACCCAATACCAAGCCAACATTTCATAAGCGAAACCAGATTACGCAACAAACGTAAGTCTCGCGGATTCAGTCTCAGCGCACGCCACGTTGCGCGACGCGACTCGGCGCACAAACCTAACATCGCTTGCGCGTGCCCCAATACATACCAATTTAGTGCCGCGCCATGCGGATTTAACACCGTCAATCGCGCACCAAACAAATCCATCCACAATTGCAAACCACGCGCTTGATTATCGTAATAACGACGCGATTTTGTCCCAACACGAATAAGCGACTCAGTGTCCTGCCAATAAACGCGCAACGGCTCTGAACGAAAACGACAAACAAACTGCGATGCCAAGCGAATCCAAGCAATGCCTTCATAACCATTTAAGCCATCAACAAAACGCAACTGTTGTGCAGCGTCACGACGCAAGAACTGCACAAATTCGCCCCCAATTTCCGTGCCTTTAATAAACACGTCTGGTGTACCAATTAAGTCAGGCGAAGTTAAGTGTGTACGCGTATTGCCAGCTTCATCGCGCGCTGGAAAGTTAAACCAGGCATAATCTGGTTCTTGCGCCATAACGGCCAATGCTTTTTCTAAGGCATCAACCACTAAGGTATCATCACTATCTAAAAACGTAACCACGGTGACTGCTTCCGAAATAGCGTCTAATGCCTCATTGCGCGTGGTGTTTACACCCTTATTCTCTTTTCGCGGCAAATAACGAATACGCGGATCACTTAAATATGGCGCGACAATTTCAGCGGTATTATCCGTACTACCATCATCACGAATAATCATTTCCCAGTTTGGAAAAGTCTGTGCTTGCACCGATAAAATCGCACGTGCAATGGTATGTGCCCTATTATAAGTTGGGGTAATAATGGCAACTTTATGATTAACCTGGGTCATAAATGATCCTTACAGCGACTTAACGCCAAACGAGGCTGAAGATGCGCATGGTACTTGCGCCAATACAGTAAATAATTAGAGGTTTGCGCCACAACCAACACCCCCAAAAACAACAGATAATCATCCGTACGACCGAGCCACCAAAGCAAGCCATAACCCGAAAGCATAATGGCACCAAAGATAAAATTCAGTGTCATGCCATAAGTATAATAACGAAACAAACTGACTGCGCGCGCAAAAGGCGATTCTAGTACAATCGTTACGGTATAACCCGACAACAACAAGAAAATCCAACGCATTTCATCGACTTGCGCTGTTGTAAACTTATCACCAAAGAAAACCAACATAATCTGGGGCATAACCATATACATTACTGCTGTTGCGATTAAATATAATGCTACCGTCTGACTCAAGGCTCCCTTCACCAACGGCGGAATATCACAATAACGCTTTTCTTCATGGGCATGGGTTAGTTTTGCGCTAAACATACTCATAATCGGCGCGTTAACAACTTCCAAAATAACCGCCGCAAACTTGCTCGCATAGGAGAATAACGAATAAATCCCTGGGCCCGCAGCAGTTAACACCATGGCCAACAAAATTTCTTTGCCGTCATAAGCCAAGGAACCCAATTTCATCTTTGACGAGTTCCACAGAATAACACGATCATCTGGCGCACGGAGTGTCCAAGAAAGTTTGGCTTTTAACTTGCCAAAAATTAACCCCCACTGCCAAAGCAATCCAACACTATAAGCAGCCAACATAATCCAAGCTAAATCGTGCACATTCGGGGCATCCCACATCCACCACACGCCGATAATTTTTAAAACAGATGCCAAAATATCGACGGCATAGTACATACCATAATAACCATGCAACGTCAGATATTCGCGATTAATAAAAATAAGGTTTTGTATCAGTAGAAAAACAATAAAAACATCTAAAAAGTTAAATAACCCCGCCTGCGCTTCTACTGTCCAAAATAAGCGCAACAAGAAATACAATCCAATTAACAATAAGGAGCAAAGCGTAATCCAGAATATAAAAACAGAATAGAGCTTATCCGCCTCTCGCCGATTTTGCTTTAAACGCTCGACATACCAAGGCGTCCAAGCTTCCCACACCGCCTGCACAATGTGCCCCAAGTAAGTAATCACCGTAATGGCTAAAAAATAAACGTCCGTTTCACTGCTTGCGCCAAACAAGCGCCCAAGCAACGCAATAAAAATAAAATGTAAGGTTACATAGCCTAAGGCTAGCAGGTTGTACTTAAGCGCAACCAATTTTTGAAGCAAACGATTAATGACTGTCATATAGCCAGATTTTAGCAGAAAAACAGCATCGAAACCGACGATAAAAAAATAATTTATTCGCGCCAAGCTCGTCACATCAAGCAGTTACACAGCAATCGATTTTTAATGAAGAAAATTACTAAAAAGCAAGGCTGTTTTGTAAAATTTTTTTTGGTAAAATGACTGGAAAAAATACTATATGTAGTAGCTACAAATATAAAATAAACCACATTTGGCGTTAGCGCCGCAAAGGAAAGCACAATGAACACTTTGACTGCCACGAAACGTAATGGCCGAAAAGAACCCATCGATCTTGATAAAATTCATCGTGTTATTACTTGGGCTGCCGAAGGGTTAGAAGATGTTTCTGTATCGCAAGTCGAGCTGAAAGCCCATATTCAGTTTTATGATGGCATTAAGACCAGCGACATTCATGAGCTTATCATTAAATCTGCTGCTGACCTCATTAGCGCCGAAACACCAGACTATCAGCACCTAGCCGCACGCTTAGCAATTTTTCATTTACGCAAACGCGCCTACCAGCGCTTCACGCCGCCAAGTTTGTTTGAACACGTCAGTAAAATGGTGCGCATGGGAAAATACGACCCAGCACTCATGACCGACTACAGCAAACAAGAGCTTGAAACCTTAGACAAATACATTGACCATTGGCGTGACTTAAATTTTGCTTATGCAGCTGTCAAACAATGGGAAGGAAAATATCTCGTACAAAACCGCGTGACAGGCGACATATATGAAAGCCCGCAATTTGCCTATATGCTCATTGGCGCCTGCTTATTTGCCAACTACCCAAAAGAAACGCGCCTTGATTATGTGCGTCGTTTTTACGACGCCTGTTCGCTATTTAAAATCAGCCTACCCACACCAATTATGTCTGGTGTACGCACCCCGACACGCCAATTTAGTTCTTGCGTACTCATTGAATCGGATGACTCGCTTGACTCAATTAATGCCACCGCCAGCGCCATCGTTAAATATGTATCTCAACGTGCAGGTATTGGCGTAAATATTGGTCGCATTCGTGCAATTGGTAGTACAATTCGCGGTGGCGAAGCCTTCCATACCGGCATGATTCCTTTCATTAAATATTTTCAAACCGCGGTAAAGTCTTGTTCTCAAGGCGGCGTGCGTGGTGGCGCAGCAACACTATTCTATCCATTATGGCATTTAGAAGTTGAAAGCCTGCTGGTCTTAAAAAACAACCGCGGCGTCGAAGAAAACCGTGCACGCCATTTAGACTATGGCGTACAGCTCAACAAACTTATGTACCAACGCCTACTAGAAGGCGGCAATATTACCCTGTTTAGCCCAGCCGACGTGCCTGGACTCTACGATGCCTTCTTTGCCGATCAAGCAACTTTCGAGAAGCTTTATCTACAATATGAAGCAGATGAAAGCATTCGCAAAAAAGCCATTAAAGCGATAGAACTGTTTAGTACGCTTATGCAAGAGCGCGCACAAACAGGGCGTATCTATATTCAGAACGTAGACCACAGCAACACCCACAGCGCATTTGACCCTGCTATTGCGCCCGTGCATCAGTCTAATCTTTGTATGGAAATCACCCTGCCAACCAAGCCATTAAACAACGTCGATGACCCTAATGGTGAAATCGCGCTCTGCACACTCGCTGCTTTTAATTTAGGTGCATTTGATTCGTTAGATGAGCTAGAGGAATTGGCTGATATTCAAGTGCGTGCATTAGATGCATTGCTCGACTATCAAGACTACCCCGTTAATGCTGCACTCCACGGCAAAAAACGTCGCACCTTGGGTATTGGTGTCACCAACTTTGCTAACTATTTAGCTAAAAATGGCGTCTATTATTCTAATGGTAGTGCAAACCGCTTAACGCATCGCTTATTCGAAGCGTTTCAGTTTTATCTACTCAAAGCCTCAAACAAGCTAGCGCAAGAACAAGGGGCTTGTGAGTGGTTTAGCGAAACTAAATACGCCAAAGGCATCCTGCCTATCGACACTTACAAAAAAGAAGTTGATGAGATTTGTCCAGAACCCTTACACTACGACTGGGAAGGATTGCGTGCCGATATTTTAAAACACGGCCTACGCAACTCAACCCTATCTGCGCTAATGCCTTGTGAAACCTCATCACAAATTACCAACTCAACAAATGGCATTGAGCCACCCCGTGGCTTAATTTCAGTTAAGGCAAGTAAAGACGGCATCTTGAAACAAGTGGTTCCAGGGTTCAAAACCTATGGTGACAACTACGAGCTACTATGGAATATTCCAAACAACACTGGCTATCTTGAACTCATTGGTATTATGCAGAAGTTTGTCGACCAATCGATTTCGGCGAATACAAATTATGATCCAACGCGATTTGAAGGTGAAAAAGTACCCATGAAGGTCTTACTACAAGACTTACTCTACGCCTACAAACTCGGCGTAAAAACCTTGTATTATCACAATACACGGGATGGCGCAGGAACAAGTGATGATGAAGGCTGTGCTGGCGGCGCGTGCAAACTATAAAGCCAGAAAATTTATTGCGTAAAAAATGAAGTAATGCTGCACGATTTGCGCATTGCTCTTATATAATAGCCCGCTAATCATTGAGAGACTTGCATGCAGCGCCCTATATTTTATCGTCAACTGTCCAACAAAATTGCAGAAAGATTTCGTCCTGCTGCAGATGATGCCCAGCCTGCTGCTTTTTCTTTACACCAGCGCATTGCGCGTGTGCGCGAGCAACTCTCGCAGCGTCGCACTCGCGTCAGCTTCATTGTTGTGTTCTTCATTCTCGCAATGCTGTGGTTAACGCAGCACAACAACGACAACCTCATTGAACAAGCACTTCCTTTACCGAAAACATCTGTTATCGAAATGAATGACGCACGACTCGAAAATCTTAGTAGCAAAAGCGCGGCAACAACGCATGAGCAAACCGCGCAACAAAAATCAGAAGTACGCTCAACACTCAGCAATGCGAACACACAAGCAATCCAGCTTGCCGTTAAAGGTGACGTAACTAAAGCAACAACACAATTAGAAAATGCGCTCCTAGCCGATCCGCAAGCAGGGCCTGTTTTTGAAAATTTACGTAAACTCTATGCGGGATTTGCTGCGCAATCCTACCAGCTCGCGGTTGCATCAAACAAACAGCAACCTATCACTGTCGAACTGAATGATGCCAAACAAACTTACACCGTTAATCTCCCTCTTTTGGCAACGAATACTAACGAGCGTCGCACTCTTGCAAATGCAGACAATAACAATGCCGAAAAGATAACAACAACCGAGAACAAAACAGAACCAAGCACAACCACCGTAAACGTGGCGACCAATACGCCCGCACCTACGCCAACCAAAGTGGCAAATGTTGCGCCAGCCGTTGTTGCGCCGCCTGCACCAGTAAAAGCGCCACCACCGCCACCATTAACAGCAGCAGAACGACGTGAAATTAATACCGCAGTAATGGCTGCCGTAAAACGTTGGAGTGAGGCCTGGTCACAAAAAGACAGCAAAGCATATATTCAAGCTTATGCGCCAAATTATGCGCCCAAAACAATGACACATAAAGCTTGGGTTGCATACCGCACAGAGCGTCTTGCTGCACCAATATTCATTAAAGTTGAACTTGCTGATCAAAAAGCGATTCTACTTGACCCAACGCATGTGCGCGTTAGTTTTTTACAAAAATATACCTCTGATTTGCTCAGCGCCAAAAATCAAAAAACGTTAGAACTCGAGTTAATAAATCATAAATGGCTGATCACTTCCGAATCGGAACGCTAACACGCGCATCGCTGGCTGCGCTATTACTTGGCCTAACCAGCGCCCAAGCTTATGGCATCATGAACCCAGAGCAGATGCTAGCGCAAGCTGTTGCTGAAATTAACGCGCAACAACAAACACAAGCATTAGACACACTAAATCAGCTTATTGCGCTTTATCCCGATTTTCAACTCGCCCAACTCATGCGTGCGGACATCCTTTACGCACAAAGTCATCTACTCACGAAAATGGGACAAGCCGTTGACAGTGCCACAGTTGAAAATCTACAAGCCGAGGCAAACGCGCGCTTATCTGCCGTTAAACAGCCGCAAGAAGATAAACGACCAAGCTATTTATTAGCCGTACCAACATGGTTATCGCACATTATTGCAGTTGATTTAAGTGAATCTCGCGCCTATTTATTTGCCCTTAAACAAAACAATATGCGCTTTGTTACCAGTTTCTATCTCACCCAAGGGAAACTAGGCGCAGGCAAAGAAAAAGAAGGCGACAAACGTTCACCGATTGGCGTATACGAGCTGACTGCACCCATCCCAGCCAATAAGCTCACCAGTTTTTATGGCGCAGGCGCTTTGCCGCTTGACTATCCTAACACTTGGGACAAGCGTAAGAACCGGAGTGGTCATGGTATTTGGCTCCATGGCACGCCTATTGGACAGTATAGCCGACCACCCAAAGCTTCTGATGGTTGCATGGTATTTAGCAACGACGATTTACAACAAATTATGAAGACGGTAAATTGGCAAAAAACACTCGTCGTTACTGACAACCCCCTAAAATGGGAAGACGCTGAAACGATGAACGAAGCCAAAAACCAACTTCAGCAAAGACTCGAAGCGTGGCGCAACGCCTGGCAGAGCCAAAATGGCACAGACTACCTCAATTTTTATGCCGACAATTTTATTGGCGGTAACGGCGAAAATAAAGCAGCATGGTCTGAACGCAAAACGAAACTATTTAGCTACCATCGCCCACACCAAATTGAAATTAGCGATCCCCTTATTATTCGCTATCCGGGAGAGCAAGGCATCGCCATTACGACGTTCAATCAAACTTATATACGTGAAGGCACCAAAACAGTCGAGCGTAAACGCATATGGTGGCAAAGGCAAAATGACCAATGGCGTATTATCAGCGAAGAACTCGTTTCGTAATACGCCATCGACAACTTATGACAACATGAGCGAACGGTGTGGTGCACCACCAAACTTCACATCAATTTCGTGCAAGTCTTTAATAACGGCATCGGTGTCAATTTTGCCTGCAAAATAATCCGCCCCCATACGATAGACTTCTCGGGCATTATTTTCTGAAGTCATCGAACTATGCACCACAATTGGCAACTTAGCATAGCGTGGATTAGCGCGAATTTCTTTAATAACGGTGTGACCAGAAGCCTCTGGCATTTCTAAGTCTGTAAACACCAAAGAAATCTCTTCTGGCGCCATGGTAACCAAATGATCTAACAGCTTACGACCATTATCGAACATAAGATGCGGAATACCCGCCTTATTAAATACACCCGCTAAATACTGCTGGATAGCACGCGAGTCATCAGCGACTAAAAGGGTTCGCGTTGTTAAAAATGGTGAGAATTGCCCTGCTTCAACGCTCTCTACTTCTTGAAACATTTTGGCTGCTACTTCTGGTAGCGCCTCCATTAACAAGCGCTCGACATCCAAAATAAAACATAGCGCATTGGTTTGACTTAAAAAGGTATGATTAATCACAAACGAGTCTTCGCTTGTCATACCGTAGTTTTCAGCTGGTAAAATTTCTTCCCAACCCTTTTCTTCAACGCCATAAATATTCGCAACGCGCAAGCCAACATAGTTATGACTAAAGTCGGCAATAATAATCACCGAATTCGCTCGATCCGCTTCCGACATAGGAAAACCCAACCAACCCGGCAAGTCGACAACAGGAATAAACTTGCCACGCAACTGAATCATGCCCTCAATTAAGCGATTGCTATCTGGCAACTTCGATAGCCCATAAGACTTCGCTTCTAATACTTCACGCACCTTAAACACATTAATACCATAATAAGCAGGCGGTTTTTCTTGTGTCTCAGTTGGGTTTTGGACTTGAAAAACCATTAAAGACAACTGGTTATTCTCGACTAGCTTGGTCGTTTTATCAATTTGTTCTAGCGAAATGGACATGATCCTTCCTTTTTTTCATAAGTGCTTGCTGTGCGTAATAGAGGGAACCTCTAAAAACCTCGCTTCGCTTGTTTTTAGACTTCCCAAGTTTATTTTTTAGCTGAAAGAAGGGGGTTTATCACTGTGTTACATGCTATTTTTAGCAACCCCTTCCTTCAGACTTCCTACCCATTGGGTTTTTAGAGATGCCCTAGATTAAGCATAGCGAATGCCAGATTAAAAGTCATTATTAACCTGAATGAAAAAATAAAATACTGTAAAATGATAGGCTGATAACTATTCAATAAGAGAAGGTCACGATGCGTTACCAAACATTTAACCAACACCAATTTGACGCCACCAAACAATGCATGTTCTTGGGAGAGCCAGTCAACGTAGCACGTTACGATGTACAACGTTACCCATTATTTGAAAAGCTTATCGAAAAGCAACTTTCTTTCTTTTGGCGTCCAGAAGAAATTGATTTATCGAAAGACCGCATCGACTTTAATGCGATGCCCGAGCATGAGCGTCATATCTTCATTTCAAACCTAAAATATCAAACGCTACTCGACTCAGTGCAAGGACGCAGCCCTAACGTTGCTTTATTGCCTGTTGTGTCTATTCCTGAATTAGAAACATGGATCGAGACTTGGGCATTCTCAGAAACCATCCATTCTCGCTCTTACACGCATATTATCCGCAATATTTTTAACAACCCTGCCGAAGTATTTGACGATATCGTTATCAATGAAGAAATCACCAAACGTGCCATTAGTGTCACCGAGCATTACGACAATTTTATTGAATACAGCATGTACTTTAACTTGCTTGGTGAAGGCACGCATACTGTCAACGGTAAAACGATTCATATCAACCAACGTGAATTAAAGAAAAAACTCTACCTCACCTTAACGTCAGTCAATGTACTGGAAGCGATTCGCTTTTATGTGTCTTTTGCCTGCTCTTTTGCTTTTGGTGAGCGCGCCTTAATGGAAGGCAACGCTAAAATTATTAAACTGATCGCCCGTGACGAAGCACTACATCTTTCTGGTACGCAGCACATGCTAACGTTGATGCGCGAAAATAAAGATGATACAGAAATGGCCGAAATTGCTGCCGAGTGCGAACCTTTAGTCATTGATATTTTTAGACAAGCAGCACAACAAGAAAAAGAATGGGCGGACTACTTGTTTGAAGGCGGCAGCATGATTGGTTTGAATGCTGATATTCTTAAAGACTATGTTGAATACATTACCAATGTACGCCTACGCGCGTTAGGTTATGACAAAATTTTTGACCGTGGCAATGCTAACCCACTTCCTTGGATGAATGCCTGGCTAACGACCGACAATGTTCAGGTGGCACCGCAAGAAGTCGAAGTATCCTCTTACTTAACGGGCGCGGTGGAAACGAAAATCGACATAGACGATCTAAAAGGCTTTTCACTTTAAGGCCGACTTAGCGGATTTAATAAAGACAATCCGCCTTCGATCAAGCGCGCAAGACCATTCGGTCTGCGCACTCGGTCAAAGACTTAGACTTAACTTGATTTCTGTAACGATTTAACCCACGTCACCATCGCTTCTGTTGCCACTGGCATTGGTGGCTCTAAAAAAGCTAAGACAAACTTATCTGCAAACTCTGTTACGCCAATACTACGCGGACGAACCGTCATCACATGCGCATTAGGCAACTTGGTGCCGAAACAAAAAACAACATGCTGCGCGGCAATAATTTCTGGATTAATTTCACCTTCAATGCTTTTAGTGTGTGCATAATGATCAAAATGAGCAATAAACTTTGCCACAGGATGCGCATTAATTTTATCTGTCAACGTCTGGATAATTTCCGCTGTCGTTGCACACAAACACTCTGCCTTGGTTAAGGTCAGCTCAAAAATAGGGTACTTTTCCATAAAGATGCTCTGTTGCATATTACTCTCCTTACGATGTCATTAATGAAGCCCAATCCATCATCATACCAAAGTTTATTTTATTACTTGAATGATAAATTCTATGGGTGACCATTCACATGCTTAATAACGATAGCCGTGATGGTGCTCATGATGGTGTGGATAGTAAGCGGGATAATAAATGCGAGCGGGCGGGTAATAAGCGGGGGGACAATAAGACTGAACAACAACGGGCGGGCGATAGTCTGGAAAATGCGTTTGCGTCGCAACAACGCAACCACCCATGCCTAAACTTGCAACAACCACTACTGCTGATAAAGCACTCATGACACACTCCTGTTTCAGTGCAAAATCGCACCAGCAGAGTCGTGAGTAAGTTACCTATGAATCTGCTGCTGCCATCTGACCGATGGAGCTTGTGTCCGACTAAACAATAAACCATAGTCATAAACAAAAGCAATAGGTAAATAAACTTATTTTATGATATGAATACACTAGGTTAATTGCCGTTTTCGATTATGCACACTTTTTCAGTGTGCGCCCGCTTAGCCTAGCGCATTTAGCGTAACCGCTTTAACGCCTCACGAGCGGTTAGTGGTGACAATATTGGCTGATTCGCATGAACAAAATCGACCACTAACGCTGGCTGCCAGCGCGCGTAATCCCGCAACGCCCAGCCGATTGCTTTGCGAATAAAAAACTCTTTTTCTGGTGCGAGCTGTTCTGCATAAGCAAATAAGCGCGTCTTGTCGGTTTTGTCACGCCAGCCCAATTGATGAATCATCGCAATGCGTCTTGTCCACAAATTTTCATGTAGCAGCGCGCTGTCCATCGTTACTTGCCATGTTGGATTGGCGCGAATAATTCGATTAATCACGCTCGCCATATTGTCTACAGTGTCCCACCATGCGCCCTGTCTAACCAGTGCGAGCAATGCAGGAATCGCCTCGGCATCTAGTCGTTTAATATGCATACTGAGTAAATCGATCGCCACATAGGCGTATTCGCGCTCAGGCAACTGCCAAAGTTGTTGCGCTAAAAGCAACAATTGCGCTTGCGATAACGCCACCTTTTTATAGTCCGATAATAAAAAACGACGCGCAGGTGTCGGCACACCTAAAAAAGGAAATTGGTTACGCATATACGCACGCATCGCAATCGCTTTATCGGGATTACGTTGTTGCTGCATCGCTTCAATAATCTGTTCAATCATGGTTTTTCTCGAATGACCACATACCAAGGAATAGCCCAAACAACACGATACCGCCCCCTAATAGCTGAACACTACTCGGTAATTCACCCACCAAGATAGCCGCAAAGAAAGCAAAAACAGGTACCGCATTCATAAACAGCGCTGTTTTACCAGCACCCAAACGCGCAATCGCCATATTCCAAAATAAATAGGCTAATACGGTGCCACCCAAAATAAAAATTACCATGGCGATAGCACCACTAGCACTTGGCATCACTAAGCTAGGAATACCATCGTGCCACAGTGCCAAAAGCAACAACGCTACCGCACCACTAAAAATAATTAACGCCGTATTCGCAAGCGCATTTTCTCGCGGCATAAAGCGCCGACTCAACACGTTGTACAAAGCCCAGCATAAATTTGCGAGCAGCATTAAGCCATCGCCAAGCACATAGTCTACCGATGTCATATTAGCAATATTGCCATGCGTCACCACAATCGAGACACCGATTAGTGCGATCGGCAGCGCTAATACCGCATTCCAAGGCATGCGCTCGCCTAGCCATAAAAAAGCAATTAAACTGGTCACCAAAGGATTGGTCGCCATAATTAAAGCGGCATTATCGGCACTGGTCGTTTGCATCGCATAAAAAAACAGCAAGTTAAAGCCAGTCACACCAATGACTCCCAAGGGGATATAAATTAGGTAATAACGACGAAATAGCGAAAGAAGTGCCGCACCTTGCCAAACGGCCACGCCGAGCAACAACAGCGCAGCGCCACCAAATCGCGTTGCTGCCGACCAATTTGGTGAAAAGTCTGCCAACACATACCCTGCAAGCACAAAGTTAATACCCCAGAAAAAGGTTGCAATCAGCACTAAAAGGTAAAGCATCGGCGAATTTAGCATAGCTCGACGCGCTAGGTATTTTTCTGTAGCCAAGTGTCTGGCGTTAGTGCTGCAAAAAATGAACAGTTGCTAAACTCATCGGGATCACCAACGATTAAATAACCATTCTGCCAACCAAGACTCAGCAAATTCGGATTGTCTAAGGGTTGACGCAACAGCCATGCGGAAAAATCGTCTTCATTTAATGCGCCAGAAACCACATACCGTACTACTGCATTTTGATGTGGCGTTATTGCTTCGCCATTAAATTGCAACGTTTCTTGCATTTGGTAAGCGGCAACTAGGCCTGCAACCGTTTTTAAATTGGTTAATTCAATCACACGCTCTCCTTCTGTATTTGACAAGGGTTATTTTCATTAACAATTTTCCCCCTCAGGTGTGACACGATACCAACCCTGACAATAAGTCAGCCGAATTGGAAAATCGAAGGCGTCACTTAACTTATCTGCTGTCATAATCTCTTGCTTTAAGCCATCATGAACAAGCTTTCCTTGTTTAATTAGCGCCACATGCGTAATTTCGGGGATAATTTCTTCCAAATGGTGTGTCACCATGATAATCGACAAACGATGACTGAGTTGGCGAATAGTGGTAAGAAATTCATGCTGCGCCTTAATATCCAATCCAATCGTTGGTTCGTCTAACAATAACAAACTGGGTTGATGCACCATGGCGCGGGCGATCACACAACGGCGCAACTCGCCAGTAGACATGGTGCCAATCGCTTGGTTGGCTAAATGGCTAATCTGTAACTGCTGCATGACTTGTTCGGTAATCTGTTTTTGCGCTGCGGTATAATCATGGTGTGCATAAGCACCATAGGCACTATAAAAACTGGAGATAACCGCTTCATATCCACGGACAAGCGGTGCTTGTTGCGCAAGCTTAACGTGCAGGTCATGGGTAATGAAACCAATACGCTGCTTGAGTTCCCAAATATGCCAATTGTCATAACCAAACTGCTCATTAACCAGCCCATCGCAGACTAAGGGGTAGATATCTCGCGATAGCAGCTTAATTAATGTCGATTTGCCCGAGCCATTTGCACCCAGTATCGCATAATGACTACCCGCATTCATTTGCCAATGAATATCCGATAAAACCTGATGCGAGTCGTATCGAACCGATACCCGTGCCAAACGAATGAGTGGCGTCATTGCACGCTAAGTCACTAAGCTATTCTGAGCTTTCTGCCACTTTTGCTTCAGATGATAAATTAAAATAATCAGCCCAAAAAACAAGGCAGAAACGACGCCTAGCACCAGTAATAAGCCTGTTTCTGCTGGAATCGTTTCAAGCAATAATAGTTTTCGCACCAGTACAACAAAACCAATTTCTAAAAATGCCAGAGCATAGTCAAAACCACTGGCAATAAACAAAGTGCGAACAATCGCTAAAATAACCAAGATTAGCAAGGCATCGGTGAGCACGTCTCTAATCGCAATGAAGTCGAGGACGCCACCTTGTATGACCAATAAATGTATCAGTTTGCCTGCCAAGCTCACCATACATACGAATAAATAAACGATCATAATAATCAAAAACAAATGCCGCATAAGGCGTACAAACACCTGCATACTGCTGTCTAATTGACTATCCCAACTGGCTAGCCAAGCGGCCAAAGCCGAAGTATGTTGACTCATGCTCCTCCTCCCAATGCTTTAAATACTTGAACATCTGCGACTTTTAAGGCGCGCGTTAATTGAACAAGTTGTTGCTCTGCGGTTTGCAGTTCGCGCTGGGCATCCAAGACTTCCATATAGCTAGCGGCGCCTTGTTGGTAACGCTGCTCACTAATTTGTAGTCGTTGCTGTTGACTCGCAAGAACCGCTTGTTGACTCGTCAATTGAATACGGTAACTGCTGCGATTACTCAAGGCATCGGCAACATCTTTGAATGCATTTTGCAGGGTTTTTTCATAATCTGCAACCGCCACCACTTGACGGGCCGCAGCAACGTCTAAATTAGCTTGTGTACGCCCTGCATTAAAGAGCGGCAAAGTGATCTGTGGCACAAAACTCCAACTCTCACTATTGTTAGCAAACAAGCCATTCAGGTCATTACTTGCCGTACCATAACTGGCTGTTAAACTAATGCGAGGTAAAAACGCAGCACGTGCAGCTTCAATGTTGGCATCACTAGCTTTCAAACGCAACTCGGCTGCTTGCACATCGGGGCGCTGTAATAAGTGTGTCGAGGGCAAGTCTGTTTTCAAAGCTTCGCTGTCTGCTTGTTGCTGTAATGGCAAAGATGCAGGCAATGCCAATTTAGTCACGGGCACCCCGACAAGTACAGACAAGGCATTATCTGCCAAGGTTTGCTGCCGCTGCAAATCGGCAATATCACGCACCAGACCGTCAACGACGGCTTGTGCTTGCAACTTATCTGCCTGTGTGGCAAGACCGACTTGAACACGATTATCCACCAAGGCTAAAAAGGCAGCACGATTTTCTTTTGTCGCGTTTAATAGCACTAAACGAGATTGTGCTTCTAACGCTTGGTAATAGGTCGAGGCAATATCACCAATTAATGACAGACGAACCGCCTTGGCATTCGCTTCCGTTGCTAAAAAAGTCGCTAATGCCGCTTCGCTTAAATTTGCTACACGTCCCCATAAATCTAACTCGTAGCTTGGCAAGGATAATGACATGTTGCCGCTCGTTAAATCGTAGCGATTGCCTGAAGGAGAAACACGCCCTGGTGTACTACTCCGTGTAGCACCAACACCAAGGTCTACCTCAGGAAAGCGATCTGCGCGCGCAATGCCATATTGCGCACGCGTTTCAGCAACGCGCGCAATGGCAATACGCAAGTCACGGTTATTGTCCAAGGCAGTTGTTAATAGTGCCTGTAAGCGTTTATCGGCAAAGAAAGTTTGCCAATCAGGTAAAGGCTGCGCCATTTTATTGCTAACGGGTATCAGGCTTTCGTCTACTTTCGCTAAGCCTGGTTCGCTCATTGGTGCGCAACCAGCAACTAGGAAACTTGCTACAGCAACGGAAAGTAGCATCGATGCAGTAGATAGTTTACGGTTATACATGATTCATCTCCTCCGCCGCATGGTCGATTGGTTTTCCACCTGGGAAAATACGACGAATTAATAAGTACAACAACGGCACGAAGAAAATAGCCAAGAAGGTTGCCGAAAGCATCCCACCCATAACGCCAGTGCCAATTGCATGACGGCTAGCTGCGCCAGCCCCTGTTGCAAAGGCTAACGGCAATACCCCAAACACAAAGGCAATAGAGGTCATAATAATGGGGCGTAAACGCAACCGACTTGCTTCAACAATCGATTCAATTAACGATTTGCCTTCTAGTTCAAGATGGCGGGCAAACTCGACAATCAAAATCGCGTTTTTAGCAGCCAAACCAATGATCACCACCATACCTACCTTAAAGTAAATATCATTTGGTAGATCGCGAATAATGACCGCCAAAATTTCGCCAAATAACCCCAATGGCACCACAAGCAAAATGGCCAAAGGTACTGACCAACTTTCATACAAAGCGGCCAAACATAAAAACACCACAAGAATCGACAAGGTAAACAGTAAGCCTGCTTGCGATGCAGACAAGCGCTCTTCATAAGAAGTGCCAGACCAATCGAAACCAATACCTGCTGGAAGCTGTGCGCCTATTTGCTGCATCACCTGCATCGCTTCCCCTGTGGTGCTACCTGGCGCTGGCGCACCCGCTATTTTCATAGACGGTACGCCGTTATAGCGATCCAATTTCGGCGCCCCAACCACCCATTCTGGCGTCGCAATTTCGGATAGTGCAATCGTATCGCCCTGCTTATTGCGCACACGCAACGCCAAAATGTCATCTGGCGTGACTAAGTTGGGCGCATCGACACGCATTTGAACACGCAATACGCGACCGTCACGGATAAAGTCATTGACATAGGCAGAACCTAAACCAACCTGTAGGGTATTATTTAGGTCAGCTAAATC
Source organism: Thiotrichales bacterium (assembly GCA_022759035.1). Classification (GTDB taxonomy): domain Bacteria; phylum Pseudomonadota; class Gammaproteobacteria; order Thiomicrospirales; family Thiomicrospiraceae. The sequence continues at coordinate 10,410 of JAEMQD010000082.1, read as the reverse complement.
TATGCCCAATGCTTGCGCTTTAGTTCTATCCATATTGAAAAGCAACTGACTAGCAAACTCTTTACTCTCTGGACGAACCCCTGCAAGCGTTTTATTTTGCGCAGCCATGCCTAATACCATATTGCGTGCTTCCAATAACTTGTCGCGACCCACCGCACCAATGTCCATTAAACGGAAGTCAAAGCCACCTACTGCGGCCAGTTCAGGAATAGGCGGCGGATTAATCGCAAAAATCATCGCTTGCTTAATTTTAAAGAAAGTCATGTTTGCTTTACGCGCCAAACTCGCGGCATCGCTACCCGGTGTTAAGCGTTGACTCCAATCTTTTAGTGATACGAAAACAAGCGCGGCATCTTGCCCTTTACCTAAAAAGCTAAATCCGGCAACCGCAATCACCTTATTGACTTCTGGCTGAGCGCGATAATAGGCATCAACCTGTTGTAATACAGCCAATGTCCGCTCTTGTGTCGCGTTTGGTGGTAATTGAATAAGGTTAATTAAGTAACCTTGATCTTCTTCTGGCAAAAAGCCCGTCGGCAACTTGCTATACATAAATGCGGTAATCGTTACGATAGCCACATAAATTAACCCAAAACGCACTGGTCGAGATAACACCCCGCTCACCCAGCGACTATAGCTAGTGGTAAAGCTAGCAAATTTGTCGTTAAACCAGCCTAAAAAGCCAGTGTGATGCGCCATATCGGATTGACGCAACAAGGTGGTTGTCAGTGCGGGTGTTAACGATAAAGCTAAGAACGCTGAGAAAGCAATCGTCACCACCAAAGTCACAGAGAACTGGCGGTAAATCGCACCAACGGAACCAGAAAAGAATGCCATAGGTAAAAACACGGCAATTAATACCAAGGTAATACCAATAATCGCGCTAAAAATCTGCTTCATCGCCTTACGTGTTGCCGTTTTAGCATCAAGTCCTTCTTCGGTCATAATGCGCTCAACGTTTTCGACCACCACAATAGCGTCGTCTACCAAGATACCGATGGCCAAAATCATAGCAAACAAGGTTAGTACGTTAATTGAATAACCCATCGCGTACAACCCAAGCATCGCCCCCGTCAACGATACGGGGACAACGATGGTTGGAATAACCGCCGCGCGCAGATTACCCATAAACAACCACATTACCAAGAACACCAGCACAAAGGCCTCTAAAAGCGTTTTGATTACTTCACGAATCGAAATATCAACAAAGCGAGAGGTGTCATAAGGAATATCCCAGCTTACCGATTGGCTTGGAAAGCTTTGAGATAGCTGACTCATCCGTTCGCGAACACGCTGCACGGTTGCTAAGGCATTGTCGCCTGGGGCAAGTTTAATACCAATACCAACTGCGGGGACACCATTTAGTTTTACGTTACGCAAATACTCTTGTGCACCCAATTCAATACGCGCAACATCTTTTAAGTAGACATTGCTACCGTTACTATTCGTGCGCAAAATAATATTGCCAAACGCTTCTGGTGTATTAACCCGTCCTTTAACTAAAATCGTTGCATTCAGTTCTTGCCCCGCTGCTGCTGGCAACTGACCCAGCTCACCAGTCGACACCTGCACGTTTTGCGCTTTAACTGCCTGCAAAGCATCCCCTGGCGTTAGGCTATAACTGGCCAGCTTTAATGGATCTAACCAAATGCGCATAGAATAGTCAGTACCAAATAAAAGCGCTTCGCCTACGCCTTGTACACGACGAATACTGTCAATGACGCGTGTAGACGCAAAGTTACCTAAGTCAACGCTATTCATCGAATTATCTGGCGAGGTCAATAATAGAAACATCAAGAAATTACGACGTGATTTCGCCACCGTAATTCCCATACGTTTTACTTCATCGGGCAATCGCGCTTCAACACGCTTAATACGATTTTGCGTTTCCATGTTGGCTACATCAAGATTCGTTCCCGTTGCAAAGGTTAAGGTAATCGTACCTTCACCCGTTGCTTCACTAGATGACTCCATATAAAGCAAATGCTCTAAGCCATTCATTTCTGATTCGATTAAATTAATCACCGTATCTTCAACCTGTTGCGCACCCGCACCAGGGTAAGTTGCCGTAATCGTCAATGCTGGCGGTGCAACTTCAGGATACTGAGACACTGGCAATTTAGTTAACGCCAAGCTACCCGCGAGTAAAATAGATAGCGCGATTACCCAAGCGAAAATGGGCCGCGTAATAAAAAACTGTGGCAACATAATTAGTTACTCCCTGGCGCTGCAGGCTGTTCTACACTATTTAATGGTACGGGCGTTACCACACTACCAGGACGGGCTTTTTGCAAGCCATTAACAATAATTTGCTCGTCACCCTGTAAGCCAGATAATACAATCCATGCACCTTGCACGAGGTCTCCTGTTTTAATCGGTTTCGGCACAACCTTACCATCAGCAGTAACAGTCATGACGATTTGCCCTTGAGGCGAAGCTTGAACGGCTTTTTGTGGTACCGTCAGCCATGGTTTTGCATCCGAAACAGGCAACACCACTGAAACAAATTGACCTGGCAATAAGGTACGGTCTGGGTTAGCAAACTCAGCGCGCAAACCAACACTACCTGTCGCAGCATCAACCGATGGATCGCTGAATAACAATGTACCTTTTACTGGATAAACTGTCGCATCGTTTAGCTTTAGCGCAATTTGTGCGCGCCCATCTCCCGCTTGTGCTGCAATAGCAGAACGTAACGAAGCATACTGGTTGCTCGATAACGCAAAGTTCACCCAAATTGGGTCTACTTGCTCAATAACAGCCAAAGGTGTCGCTTCAGACTTGCCAACTAAAGCGCCTTCAGTAACCAAAGCACGACCAATTCGACCACTAATCGGCGCCGTCACCTTGGCATAACCTAAATCAATTTCGGCACGCGTTAATGCTGCCTGTGCTGCGGCCACATCGGCTTTAGCGCGCGCTAACGTAGCATCAGCAGTATCAAGCTCTTGCTGGCTTGCTGCTTTTTGTGGCACCAACACCGCAAGACGGTGTTGTGTTTGCTCTGCCACGCGCACATCGGCCTGAGCACGCATCAATGTTGCCTTCGCAGAAAGTACGGTCGCCTGCAAAACTTTAGGGTCAATTTGAAACAACACATCGCCCGCTTTAATATCTCCGCCTTCTTTATAGATACGGCGCTCAACAATGCCTTCTACACGCGCACGAACTTGTGCCGTGCGCACTGCTTGCATACGACCAGGCAGCACTAAAGTTTCTTGCCGTGTTATGTGATTAGGCTGAACGACTTCAACAGGCAAAGGCGGCATACCGCCAGGCATTCCAGCTGCTTGCTTGTCGCCATCACATCCCGTTAATAACAATGCCATAGTGGCGACTAAGCTAAAAGTTACTTGCTGTTTCATACCTGTTTATCCTTCTATCCGTTACAACGAAAATTATGCTGTAGGAGCAGCAAAAGCGCGCAAAAATGCGGCCACAATTGGGGCAACACGTGCATCGGTACCATCATCACCCTGAGCAACACCCAACAATAAACGACTACGTTCAAACCCCGTCAACATCGAAAACAACATATCTGCAGCCAAATTTGGGTTAGGACAAACAAGTTGTCCTAACCGATGCGCCTCGGCAAGCATCGCTGCGGTTTGACGATGCAAAACACCCACACCCTGCTGATAAAAGCTCGCAGCCAACTCGGGGAATTGATGCGCTTCCGCCGTCATCGCACGGTAACCCGCCACACCATTAGGACTCATGGATACACGACGTAACGCAAAAGCAAACGCCATGATTTTGTCTGCGACAGATAAGCTTGTGTTATCTAGCACAGAGGCAGCTTCCGCACCACAACCAGTAAAGACCTCTGCAAATAAAGCTTCTTTACTCTCAAAATGATTGTATAAAGTCTGCTTTGCCACACCTGCGCGTTTAGCAATGTCAACCATGCTGACACGGTAACCCTTATCTTCAAACGCTGCACGCGCAGCAGCAATAATTTGCGAAAACTTATCTGACACAACGCATACCTTTAGCAACACATTAATTAGACTAGACCGTCTAGTCCATGTTACAACAACATAAGACAAAAATACAAGGCATAAATCGCGCAAAACACACAAAATTTCCTTTAACTGTCACACAACTATGTCATAATGCGCTCATTGTTTATTGCTTCGCTTGTTTGAGGATTGTTACACCATGCGCTTCCGCTTTCCTGTTGTCATTATTGACGAAGACTTCCGTTCAGAAAATACCTCTGGTTTGGGTATTCGCGCACTAGCCGACGCTATTCAAACAGAGGGTATGGAAGTTTTAGGAGTAACAAGCTACGGTGATCTTTCTACTTTTGCACAACAACAAAGCCGCGCTTCTGCGTTTATTTTGTCGATTGACGATGAAGAGTTAGCGGCAGCAGCAGAAGCTGATGAAAATAACCCCAAAGAAGCGCAAGCGATTACCGCCTTACGAGCTTTTGTAGAAGAAATTCGCTGGCGCAATGCAGAAATTCCCATTTTCTTACATGGTGAAACGCGTACCGCACGCCATATTCCCAATGATATTTTGCGCGAGCTAAATGGCTTTATTCACATGTTTGAAGATACGCCAGAGTTCGTTGCACGTTACATCATTCGCGAAGCCAAAGCCTACCTAGACAGCTTGGCACCACCTTTTTTCCGCGCACTAACACATTACGCAGCAGACGGCTCTTACTCTTGGCATTGCCCTGGACATTCTGGCGGTGTTGCTTTCTTAAAATCACCTGTGGGGCAAATGTTTCACCAGTTTTTTGGCGAAAACCTATTACGTGCCGACGTATGCAACGCGGTAGATGAGTTAGGGCAATTGCTTGACCATACTGGCCCCGTTGCTGCTTCAGAACGTAATGCTGCTCGCATCTTTAGCGCTGACCATCTGTTCTTTGTTACCAATGGCACATCTACCTCTAACAAAATGGTATGGCACTCTTGCGTTGCCGACAACGACATTGTGGTTGTTGACCGCAACTGCCACAAATCGATTCTACACGCGATTACCATGACGGGCGCGATCCCTGTCTTTTTAACACCAACGCGTAACCATTACGGCATTATCGGCCCCATTCCTTTAAGCGAATTTGAACCATCTACCATCAAAGCAAAAATTGCTGCGCACCCCATCGCGAGCAAACTTGGCACAGATCCACGCATCCTTACCATTACCCAAAGCACTTATGATGGCGTACTCTATAACACCAGCATGATTAAACAACGTCTTGACGGCTGGGTAGACACCTTGCACTTCGACGAAGCCTGGTTACCACATGCCACTTTCCACGATTTTTACAAAGATATGCATGCGATTGCTCGTGATGGCTCACGTACTGAAAAATCGATGGTATTTGCAACACAATCAACGCATAAATTACTGGCTGGCTTATCACAAGCTTCGCAAATTTTGGTACAAAACGCCAAACAAACAGAGTTAGACTTGCAAGCCTTTAACGAAGCCTACCTCATGCACAGTTCAACCAGTCCGCAGTATGCCATTATCGCTAGCTGTGACGTTGCTGCAGCGATGATGGAAGCACCAGGCGGCACCGCACTTGTTGAGGAATCCATTGCTGAGTCCATTAACTTCCGCCATGCCATGGCCAAGGTAGATGAAGAGTATGGCGATTCTTGGTGGTTCAAGGTGTGGGGGCCAGATGTTAGCAACCAAGAAGGTGCAGAAAACCGTGCCGCCTGGGTATTGCAACCGAATGATCGTTGGCACGGATTTGGCAATCTTGCTACGGGGTTCAACATGCTTGACCCGATTAAAGCAACGATTATCACGCCTGGCTTAGATGTCGATGGCGCGTTTAGTGACGACATTGGTATTCCCGCAGCAATTGTTACTAAGTATTTAGCAGAACATGGCGTAATTGTCGAAAAATGTGGGTTATACAGCTTCTTCATCATGTTCACGATTGGCATTACCAAAGGGCGTTGGAATACCCTCATGGCTGCCTTGCAACAGTTCAAAGATGACTTTGATAAGAACCAACCGCTTTGGCGTGTATTGCCGGAGTTTGTGACCAAAAATCCACGTTATGAAAAAATTGGTCTACGAGACCTATGTCAGCAGTTCCATAATTTCTACGCTCAGCACAATATTGCCCACTTAACAACAGATATGTACTTGTCGGAAATGGAAGCTGCCATGAAGCCAGCAGATGCTTTTGCGATGATGACACACCGCAAAATTGAGCGCGTGAACATTGATGAACTAGAGGGTCGGATTACTGCCAGCCTAGTCACACCTTATCCACCCGGCATTCCACTATTAATTCCAGGCGAACGCTTCAACAAAACGATTGTGGATTATTTGAAATTTGCGCGTGAATTTAATGCAAAATTCCCTGGTTTCAATACCGATGTACATGGCTTAACCATTGAAGACATGCCAGACGGTAGTCAGCGTTATTCGGTAGACTGCGTTAAAGCATAACACCACAGAATACGCGGTGCATCAAGCCAAGTTGGCTCGCACCGCTTATACCCCTATAAGTAAATTTTGTGCGTATTTTCTAAAAAAACATGCTGCAATATGTCATACTAACTGGGCAAGATGCATAACAAAAAAATTAGGAATACTCATGAAAAAACTACTTACCGCAACCGCCTTAGTCGTTGGCATTTATTCGAGCCTTGCTTCGTCAATTAGCTGGGCTGATGAAGCATTAAAACCTTACGTGCTTGCTAATCCTGCCGCCGTTAAAGCTGACGATGTTAAAAAAGCATTAACTGCAAATGGTTTTCAAATTGCTGGGACCGTGTCACCTTATGCGGGAGCCACCGTTATTGTGGCAACGAACGACGCACTAAAAAAAATTGCATCAGCCTCTAAATTTGGCGGCTATGGTGCCATGATTCGTGTTGCCGTTACTGATGTCAACGGACAACCCCAAGCAAGCTACGTCAATCCAGAATACATGAAAAATGCCTACCGCATGAAGGGCGACATGACACCCATTACCACGGCACTTGAACAAGCGCTAGGTAAAGATAAAAGCTTTGGTTCTGCAGACGGCTTAAGCGCAAGCGAGCTTAGAAAATACCACTACATGATGGCCATGCCTTACTTTGATGACCAACTCGAACTCGGCGAGTTTGATAACTATCAAGCAGCGCTCGCCAAAGTTGAAGCGGGACTGACCAATGGCAAAGGCGTTAAAAAAGTTTATCGCATCGACATTCCTGGCAAAGAAGAAGCTGTGTTTGGCGTTGCCATTACCGAAGGTGATGGTGCTGATAAAACCGTCATGAGCGCAATTGACACCGGCGCGTTACGCCATACTGCACACCTGCCTTATGAGGTATTAGTATCTGGTAAAAATGCCTATATGCTACACGGAAAATTTCGCATTGCGCAAAGCTTCCCCGATCTAAGCATGGGTAATTTTATGAGCATCTCTGCTGCACCAGATGCAATTGAAACGATTTTGAAAGAAAACATTAATAAATAAACGCCCGTTTTATACTGGCACATTAAAAACGCGGCATTGCCGCGTTTTTTCTACTTAACTGATTCACCTTACTGATTAACCACGACCAAGCGCAGTCAACACAGCTTGTAAACTCGCACAAACCGTATCATCACTTATCGCCACACCAAATACCACCTTGTTTTGCACTTGCAACTGCACATAAGCAATCGCTTGCGATTTAGTGCCTTGCGTTAACGCATGTTCTTGATAATCCAAAACGCGTACATCCATTGCCAGCGCATTAACCAATGCTTCTATTGTTCCCGCTCCTTGCCCCGAAAAAGCACGACCATCATCTAAGGTGACAGCCAACTTATCCATACCTAGTACATTATCTACCGTGTAAGCGGTCAATTTCCATCCTGCCACTTCCGACAAGTAATGCATCTGGAACAACGCATAAATTTGCTGACTACTCACTTCTGTTGCCTGCTGCTCGCTCAATCGTTGCACTTCTTTAGCTAAAGCGGGTTGCAACCACTTTGGCAAACGCAAACCATAATCTCGCTCTAGCACAAATGCGGTGCCACCTTTACCAGATTGGCTATTCACACGCACAACAGCCTCATAACTACGACCAATATCTTTGGGGTCAATGGGTAAATAGGCGACCTGCCAAGGACTGTTAGCACTTTGACGACGCAAACACTTGCCTATCGCGTCTTGGTGACTCCCAGAAAAGGCGGTATACACCAACTCACCTAACCACGGATGACGCGGATGCAATTCCATTTTTGTGCATGCTTTAACAACACGCACCAACTCATCTGGGTTACTCAAATCAAGCATTGGATCGATACCCTGACTATATAAATTCATTGCCATTGTAGTAATATCGCAGTTACCAGTGCGCTCACCATTTCCCAACAGCGTACCTTCGACACGCTGCGCACCAGCAAGCATTGCAAGCTCTGCTTCGGCTACACCGCAACCGCGGTCATTGTGGGTGTGAACACTTAAAATAACAGCATCACGATAAGTTAAGCGCGTACTCATATATTCAATTTGATCCGCAAAAACATTCGGACTTGCGACCTGTACGGTAGAAGGCAAATTAATGACAACAGGGTTGTCTTTAGTTGGCTGCCATACAGCCAACACCGCATTGCAAACAGACAAAGCATAATCTGGCTCGGTTTGGCTAAAGCTTTCTGGCGAATATTGAAAACGCCAATCCGTTTGCGGATAACGCTGCGCATAGTCTTGCAGCCAACGCGCACCTTGAACAGCCAAATCCTGAACTTGTGCCTTGTCTAAACCAAACACCCAATCTCGCTGCGTTGGCGATACCGAGTTATAAACATGCACATTAGCACGTTTAACGCCCGCTAACGCCTCAAAAGTGCGTGCAATCAACGATTCCCGTGCTTGAACCAAAACCTGAATGCGCACATCATCTGGAATCTGATTTTCTTCGATCAACCAACGCACAAAATCATAATCTGGCTGACTGGCAGAAGGAAACGCAACTTCAATTTCTTTAAAACCCATGCGCACTAACAGTTGCCACAATTGTTTTTTCTGTTCGACCGTCATGGGTTCTGGCAAGGCCTGATTGCCGTCACGCAAATCTACACTACACCATATAGGCGCTTTCGTTAGCATACGATTGGGCCATTGGCGGTTTTCTAGTTTAACCCCAGCGACGGACTGATATTTTTGTGCATTAAATGATGACATAACTATCTCTCCTAATAATGTCATCATAATAAACGCAATAACAACGTAGATAATTGCTTTTTATACGATAATAAATGCTACTATTGGCATAAAATGCCAACGGATAGTAAAAATGCACAATTTAGACAAATTTGATCTCGCCATCATTAACGAACTACGCAAAAATGGACGTCTCACCAATCAAGAACTGGCGGAACGAATTGGCTTATCGCCATCGCCTTGTTTAAGACGGGTAAAGGCATTAGAAGACAGTGGCATTATTACAGGCTATCAAGCCCTGCTCGACAACGAAAAAATGGGCTTATCGTTAATGGCACTTATCCATATTTCTATGGACAAGCATACGCCCGAGCGTTTTGAAAATTTCGAAAACAGTATCGCATTGTTGCCAGAGGTGCTTGAGTGCTTGCTCATTACTGGTCACACTGCCGACTATCAGCTTAAAGTGCTTGTTAAAGACATGCACGCCTACCAAGAATTGCTCTTACACCGCATTACACGAATTAAAGGCGTTAGTGGTGTACACAGCAGCTTTGTCCTTAGAAGACAATAAAAATAAGCATAAGAACAACTAACCTACTGTAAGTTGGAACGATTTTTGCATCTGCTGGTGTGATTCTCGAACTTGTTCGTGAATTTTTAAACACACAAGGATCTAAAATAGAAGGTAACATAATGAGTACCATAACCAACGTAGGCAGTTACACCACGGATATGACGTCAGGCATTTCGTCTGGTCAACGTCATGTTCATGGTGGCCATAAAATTGATCCAACCCAATTTGCCAATAATTTATTTAAGTTATTGGACACTAACAATACGGGTTCGATTGATAAAACGCAGCTAGAAGGCGCTTTTTCCCAGTCTGCAAGCAATGCCAATGCAACCGATACGAACAGCAAAGCGGACGCTTTATTTGATTCACTCGATACGAATGGTGATGGCCAGTTGACGCAAGCAGAAGTCGCTTCTGCCCTGCAACAGAAAATGAGTGCTGCGAGTGATCAATTCGCAACACGCATGGGCATGCAAGGCAAAGGCCATCATCACCGACCAGACGGTGATGCTGACGATGCAGCGAGCACGGCAACTTCTGCCAGCAATACGGCAACTTCTGCCAACAACAACTTACAACGTCAGTTGATGGAAATGATGCGTATGATGGGTATTTCTGGTGCTGGTGCCGCGCAGACAGCAACAGCAAGCACAATGTTAAGTGCTACAGCCTAAAGCTTTTCGTTATAGGCATGTCTAGAAAA
>JAEMQD010000053.1:14199-35642 GCA_022759035.1 Thiotrichales bacterium | reverse complement strand
CTGTTGTTTGAGATGTCGCGCTTTGTTTTGATAAACAAATAAGTAATATTTGGAGCTGGTATGAAAAAAAGAAACCGCCGTTGCGACTTATCAAGCTTTGGTTGAAAAACATCCTGAATTTGCAGACGCTTGGCACAATATCAAGATTTGGCCATTAAAATCAAATCAGTCAAATAATGACTAGGAATAAGGTGTGTTAGGTTGAGGTTTACATGATTCGTATTGCGTTAGCACAAATAAACCCCTTGGTTGGCGATTTGATTGGTAATGCTAATCTTATGCGCCGTGCTGCCGAACAAGCGCGTGCGGATGGTGCGCAAGTTATTGTCTTTCCCGAGTTATCGCTGACTGGGTATCCACCAGAAGACTTGTTGCTGTTTCCTGATTTTATTGGCCAGAGCGAAGTTTTGGTGCAACAATTAGCGCGCGAAACGGATGATCAGTTGCTGTGGGTTATCGGTGCTGTTGGCCGTAATGCGCATGGACAATTAACCAATGAAGCCGTCGCTTTAGGTGCAGGTAAAATACAGGCACGTTATGCGAAACAAAGCTTACCCAACTATGGTGTATTTGATGAACAGCGGTATTTTGTTGCTGGTGAGCAAGCCTGTGTCGTTGAATGGCAGGGCGTTAAGCTAGGGTTATTGGTCTGTGAAGATTTATGGCAAGCTTCGCCAGCAAAACGAGCAAAAGCTGCTGGCGCACAAATATTGTTAACCTTACATGCTTCACCTTACGAGGTCGGTAAATGGCATCAGCGTTTGGCTGTTGTCCAAGCACGTTTTGCTGAGACGAACCTGCCCATTGTTTATGTGAATCAAATGGGCGGGCAAGATGCTTTGGTCTTCGATGGTCGCTCCTTTGTGTATGATGGTGCGCAATTACACTATTTGCCTATTGCAAAAGCGATACTTGCCATGGTGACTTGGTCGGCGAATAAGTTTCATTGTTTGGGGGATCATTGGTTAAGTGAACCACCAACAACCGCATTAGATTGGTCTGCCATTTGGCAAGTATTAGTCTTGGGGCTAGGTGACTATGTGCGTAAAAATGGCTTCAAAACTGTGTTATTAGGGCTATCGGGTGGCATAGACTCAGCGTTGGTGTTGGCCTTGGCTGTCGATGCGCTTGGTGCAGATGCAGTGGAAGCGGTAATGATGCCTTTTGCGTATACAAGCGAGATGAGCCAGGAAGATGCGGCGGAGCAAGCGAAGCTTTTGGGGGTGCGTTACACACAACTGCCTATTTCGCCAATTTATTCCGCTATTGAAACAACTTTGCATGACCGTTTCTCTGGGCTTGCGCCAGATGTTACGGAAGAAAATTTGCAAGCACGTATTCGCGGTTTGTTGTTAATGGCTTTGTCGAATAAAACAGGTGCGCTGTTATTAAGTACAAGCAACAAAAGCGAGTCGGCTATGGGCTATGCAACCTTGTATGGTGATATGAATGGCGGTTTTGCGCCGCTAAAAGATGTGCCAAAAACATGGGTATATGCGTTAGCAGATTGGCGAAATAAGCAAAGTGTTGTGATTCCACAGCGCGTTATCGACCGTCCACCATCAGCAGAACTGCGTCCCGATCAAACCGATCAGGATAGCTTACCCCCTTATGATATTTTAGATGCGTGGATCGACGGACGCATGCAGCAAGGTCAATCGCTAAGTCAGTTAGCAGCAACATCTGGTATAGCGGATGATGACGTTATGCTTAATCGAAGTATGCGTTTATTGCGTTTAAGTGAGTATAAGCGTCGTCAGGCGGCACCAGGCATTAAAATTACCGCGCGATCTTTCGATAAAGATTGGCGCATGCCCATTACCAATGGCTGGAAAGGCTAAGCATGGAAACGCAAAAAAATAATCCATTGCATGGCTTAACCTTGGAAGCCATTTTGACCGAGTTAGTTGCTTATTATGATTGGGATGAATTGGGTGATCGTATTCGGATTCGTTGTTTTAATGAAAACCCATCGATTAAATCGAGCCTAACTTTCTTGCGCAAGACACCTTGGGCGAGAACGAAGGTCGAGCAGCTTTATGTCGCCATGATGCGTTATCGTCAGCGGCAAGGACAAGTGTAATGGCGAAAAAACCTGAAAAAGCGACATTTTATTGTACTGAATGTGGCAGCGAACACAGTCGTTGGGCTGGTCAATGTAATGCTTGTGGCGCTTGGAATACGATTAAAGAATGGACAACGCCTAAAAATCTTGTCAGTACTGGTAGTGGTAAAGCGCGTACTGGCTATGCTGGAGCGACTTCGTCGGTTGTGAAGCTCGCAGAAGTGTCTTTGGCAGAAGCACCACGTTGGCATACTGGATTACACGAATTTGATCGGGTATTAGGTGGTGGTTTGGTTCCTGGTTCTGTTGTTTTAATTGGCGGTGATCCTGGTATTGGCAAGTCTTCCATTTTATTGCAGGTGCAAACCTTTTTAGCGCAACAACAGCTATCGACACTCTATGTGTCGGGTGAGGAGTCCTTGCAGCAAATCGCCTTGCGCGCGCACCGTATGCAATTGCCAGCCGATAATTTGTCATTACTTGCTGAAACCGATATGGATCGTATTTTAACCGTAGCCGCACAAACGCAGCCGCAGGTAATGGTCATTGATTCTATTCAAACTATGCAAATGGAAAGTATTGGCTCGGCGGCAGGCAGCGTTGTACAGGTGCGCGAAACGGCAGCGCTATTAACGCGTTACGCGAAACAAACAGGAACCGCGGTTTTTTTAGTCGGACATGTTACTAAAAGTGGTGAGGTGGCTGGGCCGCGCGTGCTAGAGCATATTGTGGATGCGGTTATTTTTATTGAAGGACAAGATAGTCGTTACCGTCTCATGCGAGCGTTAAAAAATCGTTTTGGCGCAGTCAATGAAATTGGTTTTTTTGCGATGACCGATAAAGGCATGAAAGAAGTTAAAAACCCTTCAGCTATTTTCCTTAACCGCGATAAGCAACAAGCGACGCCAGGTGCAGTTGTTTTAGGTCTGTGGGAAGGGACGAGGCCTTTATTGGTCGAGCTTCAAGCATTGGTGGATCATAATGCTTTTGGTGCGCCTAGGCGGGTTGCTGTTGGTTTGGATGGTAATCGTTTAACGCTGCTACTTGCGGTGCTGAATCGTCATGGTGGCGTGCAAGCTGGAGATCAGGATGTATACGTTAATGTCGTAGGCGGCGTTAAGGTGAATGAAACAAGTGCTGATTTACCCTTGCTGCTTGCGATTGTATCCAGCTTGCGTAATCGAGCAGTCTCTTCCGATTTACTCGCTTTTGGTGAAGTGGGGCTGTCGGGAGAGATTCGTCCTGTTCAGAATGGACAAGAACGGTTGCAAGAAGCCGTTAAACATGGATTTAGCCAGGCCATTGTTCCTATGGGGAATGTTCCCAAAACGCCTATTTCAGGATTAACGGTTGTTGGTGTCGCTAGTGTGGAAACGGCTTTGACGGCATTGGCACAGCTATCTTAATGAGTCTTGTGGGCATTTTCTGGTAAAATGAACCGAAAATTTTAAGGAAAAGAGTCAGATGATGTCTGCAGAGCGCGGTCTATTTATTAAAACCTATGGTTGTCAGATGAATGAGTATGATTCTGACAAGATGCTGAAACTGCTTGAAAAAACGCATAATTATAAACTGGTCGAAGATCCAGAACAGGCAGATTTGGTGATCTTGAATACCTGTTCGGTACGTGAAAAAGCACAGGAAAAAGTATTTGATGCTTTGGGTGTGTGGCGCGGTTGGAAAGCACGCAAACCAGGGCGTGTTATTGGTGTAGGTGGTTGTGTTGCTTCGCAAGAAGGTGAAGCCATTCGTGCGCGTGCGCCTTATGTCGATATGATTTTTGGTCCGCAAACCTTGCATCGTTTACCTGCTATGTTAGATGAAGCAATGCAATTGTCGGGTGATGGTAAAAAACCTTCTGTGATTGATATTAGCTTTCCCGAAATCGAAAAGTTCGATAACTTACCAACGCCAGAAGCCAATGGTGTGACTGCCTTTGTTTCGGTAATGGAAGGCTGCTCTAAATATTGTACTTTCTGTGTCGTACCTTATACGCGCGGTGAAGAGTTTAGTCGTCCGTTTGATGACGTTATTGCTGAAGTAACTCGCTTGGCAGAACAAGGCGTAAGAGAGATTAATTTACTTGGTCAAAATGTGAATGCCTATCGTGGCGTGATGGCCGATGGTAGTATTGCCGATCTTGCTTTGTTACTCCATGCCATTTCGCGCATTGAAGGTATTGGCCGTTTGCGTTACACCACGTCGCATCCGATGGAAATGAGTCAATCGTTAATTGATGCTTATGCTGATATTCCTGCTTTGGTAAGTCATCTTCATTTGCCAATTCAGTCTGGTTCCGACCGTATTTTAGCGTTAATGAAGCGTGGTCATATGGCGCTCGAGTACAAATCGATTATTCGTAAAATTCGTGCTATTCGTCCGAATCTGTCACTTTCTGGTGATTTTATCGTCGGTTTTCCAGGTGAAAGTGATCAAGACTTCCAAGAGACCATGAATTTAATTGCTGATTTGACTTATGATCGCTCATTTAGTTTTATTTATAGTCCTCGTCCCGGAACGCCTGCGGCCTTCTTGCCAGATGATGTGCCGATGGACGTTAAAAAAGCGCGTTTGCAGCGATTGCAAGATCGCTTAAACCGCTTAACAATGGATGTTTCTGAATCGATGGTGGGCACGGTACAGCGAATTCTTCTTGAGCGCCCTTCGCGCAAAAATCCAAAAGAAATGGCTGGTCGGACAGAAAACAATCGTGTCGTGAACGTAGAAGCAAGTAACGACTTGCTCGGTCAATTTGTCGATGTGCGTATTACCGAAGCTTTGCCCAATTCGCTGCGCGGTGAACTTGTGGCAACCCCAGAGGCCGAAATTTATGCAAATCGCCCGCGTCAAAAATTCTTTCAAATTTATGCACTATGAGTGAAGCAGCAACGATTCGCTTTAGCCTGCAACCTCAAGATAATGAGGTCTTGCAAAACCTATGTGGTTGGCACGAAGAACATTTGGCACAAATTGAGGCACGACTGGGTGTTGCCATCAACCATTTAGGATTCGACTTTCAAATAAGTGGGTTGCCAACCGCTTTGGTGCCAGCACAGCAGTTGTTAATCGATTTATATCAGCAATCTTTTAAAGGCGTGATGGATAGCGAGCAAGTGCATTTGCAACTCGCGGCATTGGCAAAATTACCTACCTTGCCTATGCTTGCGGCTGCTGAGCCAACAGGGACGCACAAAGACGAACCAGCTACGCAGGGTTATGCGGTATTGCGCCCACATCGTAAACTGGTGCGTGCGCGAACGGCTAATCAAGATGCTTATATTCGTGCAATGCACAGTCACGATATCAATTTTGGTATTGGGCCTGCTGGTACAGGAAAGACCTATATGGCGGTAGCACGTGCGGTTGAATTACTAGAAAATGAGCAAGTTCGTCGTTTGATTTTAACACGGCCAGCGGTTGAAGCGGGGGAGAAACTCGGCTTCCTACCAGGCGATTTAGCACAAAAAGTCGATCCCTATTTACGTCCGCTTTATGACGCGCTTTATGAGTTGCTCGGCTTTGAAAAAGTAGAAAGGTTAATGGAGCGTAATGTCATCGAAGTCGCGCCGTTAGCCTTTATGCGTGGGCGAACGCTGAATGAAAGTTGCATTATTCTTGACGAGGCACAAAATACGACCAGCGAACAGATGAAAATGTTTTTAACACGCGTCGGTTTCGGTTCTAAAGTTATCGTCACTGGGGATATGACACAAATCGACCTGCCAAATAAGGTGAGTTCTGGATTGCGTCAAGCGAGTGAAATTTTACAGGGTGTGAATGGTATCGCTTTTACTTTTTTTACAGCAAAAGATGTTGTTCGTCATCCATTAGTACAAAGGGTTATTGAAGCTTATGAGCGCTTTGAAGCAACGCCAATCCAGTCGGATTAAACAACGTCGTGCGCGTATTGCGCAACGCCTTGTTGTACAGGTTGAATGGCAAACCGCGTTTTTGCCTGCGTTAATGACACCTTTAGTTAAACGTGCCGCTGCCTTAGCTTGGTTGGGCGAGGGAAAAGCCAGTGTTAATGTTAGTTTGGTGTCAGCAGAACAAAGCCAAGCCTTGAACCATGAATGGCGCGATAAGGATAAACCAACGAACATTTTATCTTTTCCTTTTGAGTTGCCTGAAGGCTGGGAAGAAAAGCGGCCTTTTTTAGGGGATTTAATTGTTTGTGTGCCCGTTGTGCAGAGTGAAGCAGAAAGTCAGCAGAAAGCGTTGCAGGTGCATATGGCGCATTTAATTGTGCATGGTATGTTGCACTTGCAGGGCTATGACCATGAGCAAGAAGACGCGGCGCAAGAAATGGAACAATTAGAAACACACTTATTAGCCCAATTGGGTATTAATGACCCGTATATGATCGTTGAATAGGAAAGAAAGACATGAGTGACGATGGCACTAAGTCGGGTTCTTGGTTGGACAAGCTGAAAAATTGGTTTGATCAAGAACCCAAAGACCGTGAAGATTTACTCGAAGAAATTAAAGATGCCTTTAATCGGCAAATTATTGATGTCGACGCTTGGCGTATGTTGCAAGGTGTCTTGTCATTATCGGCGATGCGCGTGCGTGATGTTATGGTGCCGCGAGCACAAATGGTTATGTTAAGTGCGACAGATAGTCTGCAAGATACCTTAAAAGTCGTGCTCGAAACGCAGCATTCGCGTTATCCAGTAACAGGTGATGATAAAGAATCACTGGTTGGTCTATTAATGACAAAAGACTTGCTCATTGCTTATATGCGTAATCAGGTTGAAAAGTTAGACTCGCTTTCGCCGTTATACCGTCCAGTGTTTTACGTACCAGAAGCTAAGCGAGCAACAGAGTTGTTGCGCGAATTTCAGAGTCGTCGTTTACACATGGCCGTTGTTGTCGATGAGTATGGCAGTATTACAGGTTTAGTTACGATCGAAGATATTATTGAAGCGATTGTGGGTGAAATCGACGATGAGTACGATGAAGCCGATGTGCATATTTTGCAGATGAACAGTAATACCTTTACCGTTAAAGCCTTGACGAGCGTTGAAGAAGTAAACCGCTTTTTCGATGTGGATTTAGATACCGAAGTCGCTGATACCATTGGGGGCTTGTTAGTTTCTCGTTTTGGACGCGTGCCACAAACTGGCGAAAGTATGGCATTAAACGGCTTGTTGTTTAAGGTCATTCGTGCTGATCGTCGTCGTGTGCATCTTTTCAAAGTCAGCTTATTAGACGAGGAAACCTTAGGTCATGGCGAATAAAGCGAATAACCTAAGTGTTGCATTATTGCAAAGCTGGCTAACCTTGCCTTGGGTAAGGCGCCTAGTCGCTGTGCTACTGGGTAGCTTAGCGGTTGTTGGTTTTGCGCCTTATGACTTTCCTTTGGCAACCTTGTTAGCGTTAGTCGGCGTTTGGGGATTATGGGCGACAGCCGATTCTTGGCAGCGTGCTGCACAAGAAGGTTTGGCTTTTGGTGTAGGCTTTTTTGGCTTTGGTGTCAGTTGGCTAGGGATTAGCTTGTGGCTTTATGGCGGAGTGCCATTTGGAGTGACTTGGCTGGTTGTGCTTTTGTTTGTGGTGGTGCTGGCGCTTTTTATTGCGCTGGTAGGTGGCTTTGCCAACTGGGCTAAAGGGTTGATGCCTTTATTTATTTGGTCTGTTTTGTTGTTACCCAGTTTTTGGGTATTTAGCGAATGGTTGCGCGTTATTGTTTGGGATGGTTTTCCTTGGTTATTAGTAGGCTACTCACACACCGATACCTGGCTAGCTGGTTGGGCACCGATTACAGGTACGCTAGGGGTAAGCTTTGCTGTGGCGATGAGCGCTGGCTTGTTGTGGTGGGCTGCACAGACGGGGCAATGGATTCCAGGTATTTTGCTATATGGTGTGCTGTGGGGGCTTTCTGGTCAACTTGGTGCCATTCAATGGGTGATGCCTAAAGGACACGTCCAAGCCATTGGCTTTGTGCATGGTCAATTTTCTGAGTTGACAAAGTGGGATAGCAAAGCACTACCCAATATGTTGCGCGCCTATCAACAAGCGAGTAATCAGCTATTAGATAAAACAAAAGTCATTGTGTGGCCAGAAACAGCTATTCCTACTTTTTTAGATAATGTTATGCCTTTCCTAGACGAACTGAAACAACAAGCCAATGCGCAAGGGGTAACGGTGTTAGCAGGCAGTGCATTACGCGAAGATACTTTGCAAGGGCGTCAGTACTTTAATAGCTTGGTTAGCCTAAATGGTGAAACGCGTTATGACAAAAGACACTTGGTTCCTTTTAGCGAATATTACCCAGGTTTTGCCTTACTGTCGGCATTAGCAAAATTAATAAATTTGCCCATGGCACAGTTTTCGCATGGTAGTAGCGCTAAGGTGCAGCCTATTGCAGGACAATCTGTTGCTTTAGGCGTGTGTTATGAAGCCGATTTTGGTTATGAAATGGCGCGTGTTTCTGCGCCTGCCGACTGGTGGTTAATTGTTAGCGATGACGGTTGGTTTCATCCTAGTGCGATGGCAGGACAGCATTGGCAAATGACGCGTTTGCGCGCACGCGAGCTAGGTCGAGAAATCGTTCGTGTCACGAATCAAGGCTATTCTGGGGTTGCTCATGTGGACGGTAATGCTAGTGTGGCAGCATCGCCCAACGATCCATTAGCTGCACATTTGGCTCAGGTACAAGCTTATGAAGGAATTACCCCATATGTGCGTTACCAAGATATGCCACTACTTGGTTGGTTATCGTTTGTTTTTGCGCTGCTAGCGATGCGCTGGAGACAGCATCAACGCATGCTGGCAGCGCAATGACAAACTCAGCGTTTGCCGCCGCCACCAGCCTTGCGTAAAGCTGTATCTAGCCAACGTGTCGGTAAAAGACGTTTTAACCACCAAAACAATTTAGTGGGTAATGTCACACGATAGCGAGCGGAGGGAAAGCGGCTGACTAACGCCTGCTCAACCACTTTGGCAACCGCCTCAGCGGGTAAGGTAAAGGGTGCAGCGGCACCTTCTTTTTTAAGTCGAACGATCATGCCTTCATATTGTTGCCTGTGATAACTATTGCTGGGATCAACCCATTGTTGGAATGCGGCATACGCATTGGCGCGAAAACGGCTTTCGATCGGGCCTGGCTCTATTAAAACGACGCTAATACCTGTACCATGTAACTCCAGTCTTAGGGTGTCTGCCATGCCTTCTATGGCATATTTGCTCATGTTATACGCACCGCGATACGCCATTGCCGCAAAGCCAAGAACAGAACTATTGAAGATAATGCGTCCGTGGCCTTGTTCTTTAAAGTGGGCAATTAATCGCCGATTGAGGTCATGCGTGCCAAAGACATTTGTTTCAAATTGATAACGCAACGCATCACGACTAATGTCTTCTAGCGCTCCTGGTAATCCAAAAGCCCCATTGTGAAAAACGGCCGCTAAGCGATGATGCGATTTTTTTAAAATAAGCGGTACGGCAGTCTCAATACTTTTAGGGTCGGCCAAGTCTAATTGAATGGCGTTAAACTCACCTTCTAGCCAAGCAATATCGGCAGCACTTCGTGCAGTAGCGATAACGTGGTAGCCTAAGTCTTGCAGGTGTCTTGCGGTGCGATAACCAATGCCGCTAGAGCAACCTGTAATTAAAATGCTTGCTGGCGGCGTAACAGGCAGTTGCATAATGTTATTCCAAAAAGCTCAAATGTAATATCATAGCCTAACTTACATTATGATGCGCTAAAGGTAACTCGGTATGACAGCACAATTACCCGACTTTGAAAATTTGCAACAACGCTTGGCTGCGTTGGAACAAGAATGGAAAAATACCGTTAATGCGCATATCAAGCAACAAGAAGCAGAATTTCATTACCATTTAGAAAAAGGTAAAGTGCAATTCGAAGCGGGCTTTAAACGCTTACAAAGTGGCTTCAAGCAAGGTATTTTGGCTTATTTGGCAAGCGCGCCGCTTAAACATGTGCTTTCGGCGCCGGTTATTTATGCCATGGTTATTCCTATTGCTTTCATCGATTTGACGGTTACCCTTTACCAACATATTTGTTTTCGTGCTTATGGTATCCAGCGCGTTAAACGTAGCGAATATATTGTAATAGATAGACAGTATTTGGCTTATCTTAATTGGATTGAAAAACTAAACTGTATTTATTGTGGTTACGGCAATGGTGTTGTGAGTTATGCTAGAGAAATCATTGCACGAACTGAGCAATTTTGGTGTCCTATTCGGCATGCAAGTCGCGTTCCAGACCCACATCGATTAACCGCTAACTTTGTCGATTATGGCGATGCACAAGGGTTTCGTGACCGCTTAACTGCATTGCGTAATGACTTACAACAAGCACAGATAAACGAATCACCACAGTCAGATAAGCCACATACTAGCTAATATGGTAACCATGACCATGCTCATGTAAAAATTGATGCACGAATTGCCAGTTAGCTTGGAATCCCGTGTAAACGCTATACAAGATTTCACCTTTGCGAACGCGCGCATCAATTTTATGATGCAAGTCAATGCCAGCCCCTGGATTTAACGGTGCACCAGCAATGTGCGCAATGCGTGCCAGTACTAGGTTGTCGATAGCAGACACGCGACCACTACGATCACTTTTAACGTTAATAACCAGTTCGGCAAGATCAATTTCTGGCCGTTTTCCTTGGCGTTCAATAATCCGATTCATTTTTTCGAGTGCACGACCAGACTCTAAAATATCCCTAGCGAGCATATAGCCGCTACCACCGCGCACATCGGGGTGAAACTCTAAAATTCTGCCAGCCAGTTGTAGTGACTTTTCTCGTAAGTCAGCTGGCGCTTTTAAATCGTTACTTAGCACTTGCATAACATCCCGTGCTTCTAACACGGGGCCGATTCCCGTGCCAATCGGTTGGCGACCATCGGTAATAACCACTTCAATTTGAATACCAGTGTGCATACCGACATATTCAAATAGTTTTCGTAATTGGATTGCATCGCGCATGTTACTTACTTTGGCATGCGGTCCAACGGGAATGTCTAACAATAAGTGCGTTGCCCCAGCTGCTAATTTCTTCGATAGAATTGAGGCAATCATTTGTCCTTGCGAGTCTAAATTAAGTGGTCGTTCTACTGAAATTAAAATATCATCGACGGGTGCCAAGTTGGCCGTGCCACCCCATGCTAAACAACCACGCTCTTCATGCACAATACTACGCAATTTTTCCATGGGTAAATCGACATTGGCGAGCACTTCCATCGTGTCGGCAGTTCCAGCGGGAGAGGTGATAGCGCGACTAGACGTTTTAGGGATTAGTAACCCATAAGCCGCAACAATGGGGGTGATAATCATGGTGGTGCGATTGCCAGGAATGCCACCAATGCAATGTTTATCGACCACCATCGTTTCTTGCCAATTTAGCCGTTGTCCGCTATCTGTCATCGCTTTGGTTAAAAAAAGCACTTCTTCTCTATCCATGCCAGACTGTGCCGAAGAAACTAAAAAAGCTGCAAGCTCTTCTTTTGCATATCGGCCTTGTACAATATCCTGACAAATGGCGTTGTACTCTGCTTGCGATAAACGTTCACCGCTAATTTTTGCCCTGACTGCCTGCATAGAATTAACCGGCTGCGGCTGGCGCACGGTAACGGGTGTCAACTCGTTAAGCTGAAAGTGCTCAAAAGCACTGGTGCTCAAGCCGAGTTCTGAAGCGCCGAGCAAGCGATCATCTTCAACAATATTCAGTGTTGCCAGAATCGCTTGACCATCAGCACGGATTTCGAGTTTTGATAGCGCACGAAAGCCCTCTGTTTGATAAAGTGGGCAATCTCGGTGTAAATAGGCAACGTGTTCACGATATGTGTCGATACCAATGCGCTTTAATATGAGGCAATGTTCGGGTTTTGTGTCTGACATCATCATTCCTATCTGCCGTTTCGTCATGCTGACGTGTTATAATCCACCAGTTATTCGATGTCGTCAAGACAAGCATCATTATTTGGGGTGAACATGCGTAAATATTTAATGGCTGGCGTGTTAGTTTGGTTACCATTAGGGGTGACTGTGCTTGTCATTAATTTTTTAATTAATACCTTCGACCAAGTCTTACTGTTACTCCCAAATGAATATCGCCCCGATAACTTACTCGGTTTGCATATTCCCGGTTTTGGTTTGTTAATGACCTTGGTGGTAATTTTAAGCACAGGCGTTATTGCTGCAAATTACTTTGGTGAGCGTTTGGTGGATATTTGGGAAATGCTGTTAGGCAAAATCCCCTTAGTACGCTCCATTTATTCTGCCGTAAAACAAGTAACAGAAGCCTTTGTTGGTTCAGAGCAATCGTTTCAAAAAGCTTATTTAATGGAATATCCCCGCATTGGTGTTTGGACAATCGCCTTTCAAACCAGTACAAAAATGGGTGAAGCTCAATGCAAAACAGGGGTGCGTAGTTTGGTAAATGTGTTTGTGCCAACAACACCGAATCCGACCTCAGGATTTTTTTTAATGGTGCCAGAAAAAGACTTAATTCCGTTAGAAATGACGGTTGAGCAGGCACTTAAAATGGTTATTTCTGGCGGCGTGGTTGTTCCCGAAATGGGCGAACATGATTGCCAACAAGATAAAGTAGCAAAGGAAGTTTCAGCATGAGCATGCGTTCACATTTAGCCAATTCAGTTACCGAAGCGTTAGACGGACAAACCGTTCAATTGTGCGGTTGGGTCAATCGTCGTCGTGACCATGGCGGTGTTATTTTTATTGACTTACGTGATCATAGCGGTTTTGTGCAAGTGGTTGTCGATCCAGACACAGCCGAAGCTTTCTCTCGTGCAGAGCACTTGCGTTCAGAGTGTGTGTTGCGCATTGAAGGTCGCGTTCGTATGCGTCCAGAAGGTACAGCGAATGCCAATATTCCTAGTGGTAAAATCGAAGTATTGGCAAAAGACCTGCAAGTGTTGAGTATGGCAGAGCCAATTCCTTTCCAATTAGATGACAAAAATACCAGCGAAGAAATTCGTTTGAAATATCGTTATTTAGATTTGCGTCGCGATGCGATGCAAAACAATATGCGTACCCGTGCGCAAACGGTTCGCATTATGCGTCGTTATTTAGAAGATCGTGGTTTTAACGAAATCGAAACACCAATTCTCACGAAATCGACACCAGAAGGTGCGCGTGATTATTTAGTGCCTAGTCGTACCCATCAAGGTGAGTTCTTTGCATTGCCGCAGTCGCCACAATTGTTTAAACAGATGTTGATGATGTCGGGTATGGATCGTTACTACCAAGTGGCGCGTTGTTTCCGTGACGAAGATTTACGTGCTGATCGTCAGCCAGAGTTCACACAAGTCGATATGGAAGCCTCTTTCGTCGACCAAGAAGAATACATGGCTATTATGGAAGGCTTGTTCAAAACCGTATTCCAAGAAGTGCTTGGTCAGTCGTTTGAAGGCGACTTCCAACAAATGCCTTATAGCGAAGCAATGCGCCGTTTTGGATCAGACCGCCCAGATATGCGTTTTGGTATGGAATTAGTTGATGTAGCTGATTTGTTGCAAGACATAGAATTTAAAGTGTTTGCCGCACCAGCGAAAGATCCAAAGAGCCGCGTTGTCGCCATGTGTGTGCCAAATGGCGGCGAAATGTCACGTAAAGAAATCGATGACTATACCCAATTTGTTAGCATTTACGGTGCCAAAGGGTTGGCATGGATTAAGGTCAATAACATCGAAAATGGCATTGAAGGGTTGCAATCACCCATCGTAAAATTTTTCCCAGATCAAGTAATGCAAATTTTAGAACGTGTTGGTGCGAAAAATGGTGACTTAGTCTTCTTTGGTGCTGATAAAGCGAAAGTGGTTAACGATGCCATTGGTGCTTTGCGCGTGAAAGTTGCCGAAGATCGTAACATGATGGAAAAACAATGGGCACCTTTATGGGTGGTCGATTTCCCAATGTTCGAATATGACGACAAAGCTAACCGCTATGTTGCTGTTCACCACCCATTTACTGCGCCAAAAGGCGGTTTAGAAGCTTTAGCTGAAGGTGCGGATTTGGCTAACCTAACGGCTAAAGCCTATGACTTGGTATTGAATGGTATCGAGTTAGGTGGTGGCTCTGTGCGTATTCACGATCCACGTATGCAATCGCGTGTGTTTGAATTGCTCGGCTTGTCACAAGAAGACATCGAAGGCAAATTTGGCTGGTTTGTTGAGGCGTTACAATATGGCACACCGCCTCATGCAGGTATGGCATTCGGTCTAGACCGTTTAGTAATGATGATGGTTGGTGCACCCTCTATCCGTGACGTGATTGCTTTCCCGAAAACGCAATCGGCGGCGTGTGTGCTTACCAATGCCCCTTCGGATGTTGCGGCAACGCAACTGCGCGAATTGGGCTTGCGTCCACGCGTGGTAGAAGCAAAAGCCTAATCATATCGGCTGGCTAAGATAATAGTTGGAAAATAATTGTAAAGACAGTCTGAAAATGCCCCGTTAGTTTTGGCTAACGGGGCATTTTTTATTTAGAGCTTATCGCCGTGCGCTGCTAAGTACTCAGCAACACCTTCCGTGCTTGCTTTCATGCCCGCATCACCTGGTTTCCAGCCTGCTGGGCAAACCTCGCCATGCGCTTCTGTATAGTGTAATGCATCCACCATGCGGATCATTTCGTCTACATTGCGACCCAATGGCAGATTGTTCACGACTTGATGCTGTACGATACCAGCCTTATCGATTAAAAAAGAACCACGCAACGCAACTTGATCTGGATGCGCCACACCATAGGCACGCATAACATCGCCACCAATATCAGCAACCAAGGGAATGTCAATGTTGCCCAAGCCGCCTTGGCTTACAGGTGTGTTGCGCCATGCTAAGTGTGTAAAGTGCGAATCGATCGATACACCAATAACTTCACAGTTACGTTTTTTGAATTCTTCTACGCGGTGCGCATGTGCCAAAATTTCTGATGGACAAACAAAAGTAAAATCTAACGGATAAAAGAAGAGTACTGCATATTTGTTTTTAATAAATGTATGCAAATTAAATGATTCGTTAATACTGCCATCGGCCATAACCGCTGGTTTAGTAAAATCTGGTGCAGAACGAGTAACGAGAATGGACATGAATGCCTCCTAAGTATAATGATAGCCAGTGCGTAGATGCACAAGTTCTCAATTATAGGCAAGGAACGCGGTCTTGACAATCGAGCGCGTAATGATATTTTGTTATTAGGTTTTGCTATCAGAACTTGTGGTAGTCGTTGTAAAATACCCCTCATGAAAACAAACACCCAGCACACCGAAATTCCCTTATCGCTTGCCAGTCGTATACAGGCATTGGCGGTTTCTGCACCGACTGCACCTTGGCTAGGTGACGCAGAGAAAGCCGCTTTGCGCGCGCAAATTAAGCAACGATTGATTGAGCAAGACGCTGTATTGGTTGCGCATTATTATGTTGATGCCGACTTGCAAGCCTTGGCAGAAGAAACAGGTGGTTGTGTTGCCGATTCACTCGAGATGGCAAATTTTGGTAATACCCATCCCGCGAAAACGATTGTTGTTGCTGGTGTACGCTTTATGGGTGAGACAGCGAAAATTCTTAACCCAGAAAAAAGGGTGTTAATGCCTGACTTAAGGGCAACTTGTTCATTAGATGAAGGTTGTCCAGTCGATGCTTTTGCGCAGTGGCGCGCACAGTATCCCGATCGTATTGCTTTGGTTTATGCCAATACTAGCGCCGAAGTGAAAGCAGTTGCCGATTGGGTCGTAACATCGGGCAACGCATTACAAATCGTGCGCCATTTGCATGCTCAAGGTCATAAGATGCTTTGGGCGCCAGATCGTCATCTGGGTAACTGGATTGCGCGCGAAACAGGTGCAGATATGTTGCGTTGGCAAGGGCATTGTTTGGTGCATGACGAGTTCAAAACGCAAGCATTAGAAGATTTGATTGCCCTGCACCCAGACGCAAAAGTATTGGTGCATCCTGAATCTCCAGAATCGGTGGTGAAGTTGGCTCACGTGGTGGGATCAACTAAGGTGCTGATTAATGCGGTACAACAATTGCCTGATGCTAAGTTTATTGTTGCCACCGATGCGGGTATTTTCTGGAAAATGCAGCAGCTTGCACCTAATAAAACCCTGCTGATTGCGCCGACAAGCGGGGAAGGTGCAACCTGTCAGAGTTGCGCGCATTGTCCGTGGATGGCAATGAACGGCTTGCAAAACCTGCTACAGGTATTGCAGACAGGGAAAAATGAAATTGAAATTGATGAAGTTGTAAGACAACGTGCCATCATGTCGTTAGATCGTATGTTGGCGTTTTCACGTCAGCAAGGTTTAGTGGCCAAAGGCCGTGGTGATCGTTAAGTTAAGGAGAATGGGTTGTGGCTGGACATAGCAAATGGGCAAATATTAAACACCGTAAAGCACGACAAGACGTCAAAAAAGCAAAAATATTTACGCGGTTATTACGTGAAATTTTAGTAGCTGCCAAAATGAATCCAGATCCTTCATTAAATCCTCGTTTGCGCGCAGCGGTAGATAAAGCGCTGGTTAATAATATGAAGCGCGACACCATTGATAAAACGATTGCTCGTGCAGCGGGCACAGCCGAAGGCGAAAATTACGAAGAGTTGCGTTACGAAGGCTATGCACCCTTTGGTGTAGCGGTGATTGTTGAAACAATGACCGATAACAAGCAACGTACAGTCGCAGAAGTTCGTCATGCTTTTTCTAAAAAAGGCGGCAATATGGGGACGGATGGCTCCGTTTCCTATATGTTCAAAAAGCAAGGGGTTATTAGCTTTGTTGCGGGTGTGAGTGAAGACACGGTGATGAATGCTGCCTTAGAGGCGGGTGCTGATGATGTCGTAACCCATGATGATGGTAGTATGGATGTCATCACCAGCCCTGAAAGCTTTGTCGATGTTAAAACGGCTTTAGAAGGCGCAGGACTAACGCCAGAACATGCAGATATTGTCATGGAGGCAGATGTTAAAGTGGCATTGAATGCGGAAGAAACGAAAAAAGTACTCGATCTAATCGACATGCTAGAAGATTTAGATGATGTACAAGAGGTTTATCATAATCTTGAAATTTCGGAAGAAGTGATGGCACAACTGGAAAGTGAATGAAAATTCTTGGCGTTGATCCAGCTTTTCGTACCACCGGTTTTGGTGTGGTTGAAATGCGCCGTTTTACTGCCCATTATGTCGTGTCTGGCAGTATTAAAGTTGCCCAACTGGCAGATGGCGAAAGGTTGGTGAAGTTGTATGAAGCTATGCAAACATTGATACAACAATTTCAGCCGACGGTTGTTGCGATTGAAAGTCCGTTCATTTATAAGAACCCACAAACGGCAATTAAGTTAGGTATGGCGCGAGGTGTTATTATGCTGGCAGCGGCAAGTCATCAACTAGCCATTGCTGAATATACACCAACACAAATTAAAAGCGCTGTGGTTGGTAAAGGGCATGCTACCAAAGCGCAAGTACAATATATGATTAGTCAATTACTCGGTTTATCAGAATCGCCATCGGAAGACGCTGCTGATGCGCTCGCTTGTGCATTGACTCATGCTAAAATAGCCACTTTCACCACTAAGGTTTCACGATGATTGCACGTTTGCGAGGTCAATTAATTGAAAAAATGCCCCCATGGGTCTTGTTAGACGTGGGTGGTGTCGGTTACCAAGTGGAAGTGCCGTTATCGACTTTTGAACAGTTGCCATGCTTAGAAGCGCAAACGATTTTGCTTATTGAAATGGTTGTTCGTGAAGATGCTATGTTGCTTTATGGCTTTGCGACCGAAAAAGAAAAATCGTTATTTAGATTGCTTGTAAAGGTAAATGGTATTGGCCCCAAGCTTGCCTTAGCTGTATTGTCTTCTTTGTCTGTCGATGCTTTTGTGCAAGCAGTCCGAGAAAAAAATAGTAATGTGCTGGTTAAAATTCCAGGGGTGGGTAAAAAGACGGCAGAGCGTATTGTCTTGGAGTTGGCTTCGGCCGTTGAGTCGATTGCGGGTAGTTTCACGTTAACAACCGCACCCTTACCCTTAGATGGACAACAAAATTTTGTTCACCAGCAGGTAGTTCAAGCGCTGGAAGCATTAGGTTATAAAAATGCTGAAGCTATGCAACGTGTCGATAAAGCTTGGCAAGAAGGTGCAAGCTTAAGTGAACAAATTAAGCGCGCACTGCAGGTTAATTTATGATTGAGTTAGACAGAATTGTCGGTAATCAATTACAACAAGAAGATTTTACTGCGGTTACTTCGTTGCGTCCGCAACGCTTTAATGAATATATTGGCCAACGTGCCGTATGTGATCAACTAACGACCTTTGTGAAAGCTGCTAAGGGACGTAAAGAGGCAATGGATCATGTGTTGTTATATGGTCCACCTGGTTTGGGAAAAACAACATTAGCGCAAGTGTTAGCCAATGAAATGGGCGCCAATTTGCGTCAAACCTCTGGCCCTGTGCTCGAAAAGCCGGGCGATTTAGCGGCAATGTTGACACGATTAGAGCCTTATGATGTGCTGTTTGTTGACGAGATTCATCGCCTTAATCCAGTCATTGAAGAAGTGCTCTACCCAGCAATGGAAGATTTTCATATTGATATTATGATTGGCGAAGGGCCAGCTGCACAGAGTGTTAAAATCGACTTGCCACCCTTTACTTTGGTAGGCGCGACAACGCGAGCGGGGATGTTAACAGCGCCTTTGCGTGATCGTTTTGGTATCGTGCAGCGGCTTGAATTTTATTCGGTTGAAGATTTAACGACCATTGTGCAACGTAATGCAGAAAGATTGGTTATTCCGATGGCTCCCATGGGCGCCATGGAAATTGCGCGCCGAGCACGCGGTACACCACGTATCGCTAATCGCCTGTTAAAGCGTGTACGCGATTATGCGGAAGTTCATTCGGATGGTTCGGTAACGCAACCATTGGCTGCGGCAGCGCTCGATTTGTTGCAAATTGATGATAGCGGTTTAGATAAAATGGATATTCGCTATTTGCAGACGTTGATAGAAAACTTTGCTGGTGGTCCGGCTGGTGTTGACTCATTGGCAACAGCTTTGGGGGAAGATAAAGGCACCTTGGAAGATGTATTAGAACCTTTTTTAATTCAAAAAGGCATGATCCAAAGAACAACGCGTGGTCGTGTGGCAACGTCATTAGCCTATTTACACCTTGGTAT
The DNA here is from genome assembly GCA_022759035.1 of Thiotrichales bacterium. Lineage (GTDB taxonomy): Bacteria > Pseudomonadota > Gammaproteobacteria > Thiomicrospirales > Thiomicrospiraceae. The sequence goes on along the minus strand of JAEMQD010000053.1, from coordinate 16,420 downwards.
GGACGTGCCAGAGGTGTTAAAATGAAAACATTTGAGTGGCCAGTTCGTGTTTACTACGAAGATACCGATGCTGGTGGTGTGGTTTATTACGCTAACTATCTTAAATTTATGGAACGCGCCCGTAGCGAATGGTTGCGAGCTTTGGGGGTTGAACAAGACCATTTAAGGCGAGATGCTGGCGTGTTGCTGATGGTCCATAGTTTGTCGATACGTTATGTAAAATCGGCAAAATTTAACGCGCATTTGCGTGTGAGTGTAGAAGTAAAACACCTTGGTAAGGCCAAGGTAACTTTTGTGCAACGTGTCACATCTGATGATGTGTTGTTGTGCGAAGGAGAGGCAACGGTTGCCTGTGTGAATGAACAAAGTGGTCGGCCTTGTGCTTTTCCACAACTATTACAACAAGCCTTTGAAGGAGTTTAGGGTGAGTGCTACTGCGGAATTATCGATTGTTCAATTAGTCAGCAATGCCAGTTTAATTGTGCAGATTGTGTTGGCTATTTTATTGTTCTTATCGATTGCATCATGGGCAGTGATTTTTGCAAAGTCTTGGGAATTTAGCCAAGCAGAAAAGCAAACGCGCACCTTTGAAAATGCTTTTTGGTCGAGTCATGACTTAACAAGTTTTTATACCTATACTTCTTCCTTAGGTTTGGAACAACGTGGTATGCATGCTATTTTTTCGGTTGGCTTTAAAGAGTTTGTTCGTCTTAAAAAACAGGCAGGTATTGAAGCTTCGGAAATTATTGGTGGCGCGCAGCGTGCGATGAAAGTCGCTTTTGGTCGTGAGCTAGACCAACTAGAAACGCGTTTACCTTTCTTAGCGACAGTTGCGTCGGTGAGTCCTTATATCGGTCTTTTCGGTACGGTATGGGGTATTATGACGTCTTTCGTTGCTTTTGCATCGGCAGAGCAAGTCACTTTAGCGCAAGTAGCACCAGGTATTGCAGAAGCACTCGTTGCAACGGCAATGGGTTTGTTCGCTGCGATTCCTGCTGTTGTTGCTTATAACAAATTAAGCGTGACCTCGGATCGTTTGCTCAATGGCTATGAAAACTTTGCACAAGAGTTTCTAACGATTCTACAACGCCAAGCGTATAAGAGTGATAAAGGCGAGACTGTCTAAATGAGCACGGAATCTTCGTTTCGCAGTCATCGCAAGCATAAACTTAAGGCCGAAATTAACGTTGTACCGTTTATTGACGTTATGTTGGTGCTTCTTATTATTTTTATGATTACGGTGCCGGTTATTCATACATCGGTTCAGGTAAATTTACCAGAAAATATTGAAGACGCAGATAAAGGAAAAGCAAAGCAGCCTAAAAAACCATTAGATGCGAGTAAATCGATCGTGGTACAAGTGCTAAGTAAAGCGGAAGCTGCGCAGCAAAATGGTAATTTGTTCGCGGTTAAAAAAGGGCAAACAGACTCGCAATACTTTTTAAATGATGAAGCGGGTGTACAGGCTTTAATTAATCAAATTGAGCTGTTGCGTGCGAATAAAACGGGTGAAGATATTCCTGTTGTGGTCTTTGGTGATACCGAAGCAGAATATGGCGATGTATTGAAACTGTTTTTGCAGTTAAAGAAAGCGGGACTAGAGAGTACAAAACTAGCCACACAACCTGCTAAGGCAGCAGCCCAAGGAAAATAGTCATAATGGATTTTTTGCGTAAACATCCTGTTGCAAGCTTATTGGCTGTTGTTATTCATGCTGTACTAATTTATTTTTTAGTGTACGGTTTTATGCATAAAACCGTACAAATGAATGATGTGCTAGCTGAAATATCTGAAGATGATATGGTTCAGGCACAGGTATATGATCCTCAAATGTCGCAAGCGTTGACACAAAAGCCAGCAGAAGTTGAGGATCAACCTGTAACGCCACCACCACCTGCGCCACCGGAACCAATTACACCAACACCTGATGCAGCGCAACAGGCCGCACAGCTTGCAGAGCAGCAAAAGCAAGAAGCACAAAAGAAGCAAGTAGAAGCTGATGCTAAGAAAAAGGCCGAAGAACAAAAACGTGCCGATGAGCTAAAAAAACAACAGGAAGACGAAAAGCGTAAGGCAGACGAAGTACAAAAGAAATTAGAGGCAGACAAAGCTGAAGCATTGAAAAAGCAAGCAGAAGCTGATGCTAAAAAGAGAGCCGATGAACAGAAGCGTTTAGATGATGCTAAAAAGCAAGAAGACGAAAAGCGTAAAGCCGATGAAG